>WBOU01000005.1:0-300000 GCA_009268125.1 Chloroflexia bacterium SDU3-3
GGCCCTGGCGGCGGCGGCGGCGGCGGGCGTGGCCCCGGCGGCCCTGGCGGCGGCGGCGGGCGTGGCCCCGGCGGCCCTGGCGGCGGCGGCGGCGGCGGGCGTGGCCCTGGCGGCCCTGGCGGCGGTGGCGGCTACCGTGGCGGCACTGGCGGCCCCGGTGGCCCCGGTGGCCCTGGTGGCGGTAGCGGCGGCGGCGGTGGCGGCGGCTTCAACCGTGGCCCTGGCGGTGGCGGCGGCTTCAGCCGTGGCCCTGGCGGTGGCGGCGGTGGCGGCTTCGGCGGCGGCGGCAGCGGTGGCGGCGGCTTCGGCGGCGGCGGTGGCCCGGCAGCGGGCGGTCGCGGCGGCAGCAGCCGTGGCGGCAGCAGCCGTGGCGGCAGCAGCCGTGGCGGCAGCAGCCGTGGCGGCAGCAGCGACCGACGCGACGGCGATATGAACGACGGCGGGCTGGGCCGTGGCCGTGGTGGCAGCGGGCGCGGCGGGCGTGGGATGGCACGCCCTGCCCCGGTGGTGCGCGCCCCGGTGCGCCCCAAAGGCCCGATCGAGCTTTCCAGCGTCATGACGGTGCGCGAGCTTTCCGAGGCCATGGGCGTCGGCGCTTCCGACATCCTCAAGGTGCTGATCAAGCTCGGCATGCTGGCCACGATCAACCAGCAGATCGACTACGAGACCGCCGCGCTGGTCGCCTCGGAGTTCAGCTTCGAGACCAAGGAGATGGTCCCCGAGATGCTGGCCGGGATCATCGACAACGTCAAGGACGTGATCGCCGAGCAGCAGGCCGAGGATCTGCGCCCCCGCCCGCCGGTGGTGACGATCATGGGCCACGTGGACCACGGCAAGACCAAGCTGCTGGACGCCGTGCGCTCGACCCGCGTGGCCGAGGGCGAGGCTGGCGGCATCACCCAGCACGTGGCCGCCTACCAGGTGGACATCCACGGGCGCAAGATCACCTTCCTGGACACCCCCGGCCACGAGGCCTTCACCGCCATGCGCGCCCGCGGTGCCCAGGTGACCGACATCGTCATCCTGGTGGTGGCCGCCGACGACGGCGTGATGCCCCAGACCCTTGAGGCCATCTCGCACGTGAAGGCGGCGGGCGTGCCGCTGATCGTGGCGATCAACAAGATCGACGTGGCCGAGGCCAACCCCGACCGCGTGCGCCAGCAGCTGGCCGAGCACGACGTGATCGTCGAGCAGTACGGCGGCGACGTGCCCTCGGTCGAGGTCTCGGCCCGCCAGAAGATCAATATCGACGGCCTGCTGGAGATGGTGCTGCTGGTGGCCGACCTGGCCGAGCTGAAGGCCAACCCGAACGCAGCCGCCATCGGCACGATCGTGGAGGCCGAGCGCGACAAGAGCCGCGGCGCGGTGGCCACCGTGCTGATCCAGAACGGTACGCTGCGCCTGGATGACAACATCCTGGTGGGCGGCACCTTCGGCTCGGTGCGCGCGATGTTCAGCGACACCGGCAAGCGCCTGCGCTCGGCCGAGCCAGCGATGCCCGTGCTGATCATGGGCCTGAACGACGTGCCCCAGGCCGGCGACGTGCTCCAGGTCGTCTCCGACGTATCGGTGGCGCGCGAAGTGGCCACCCAGCGCCAGCGCCAGCAGCGCATGGAGACCATGGCGGCCACTGCGCGCGGCACCACGCTGGACGAGCTGTTCAAAAACGCGCAGCAAGGCCAGATCAAAGAGCTGAACCTGATCATCAAAGCCGACGTGCAGGGCTCGATCGGCGCGCTTGAGCACGCGCTCGGCCAGCTCAACAACGAGGAGGTCCACATCCGCGTCATCCACCGTGGCACGGGTACGATCACCGAGAGCGATGTGAACCTGGCGGTGGCCTCGCACGCGATCATCCTTGGCTTCACCACCCGCCCCGACCCGGCGGCGCGGCGCGCAGCCGAGACCAACGGCGTGGACATCCGCTACTACAACATCATCTACCAGCTGATCGAGGACATCAAGAAGGCCATGATCGGCATGCTCGATCCGGAGTTCAAGGATGTGGCCACCGGCTTCGCCGAGGTGCGCAACACCTTCCGGCTGCCCTCGCGCGAGACGGTCGCGGGCCTCTACGTCACCGACGGCAAGATCACGCGCGGCGACAGCGTGCGCGTGCTGCGCAGCGGCGTGGTGATGCACGACGGCAAGATCGGCAGCCTCAAGCGCTTCAAGGACGATGTGCGCGAGGTGGCGTCGGGCTACGAGTGTGGCATCACCATCGATGGCTTCAACGATGTGCTGGTGGGCGACACGATGGAGTTCTACCGCAAGGAGCGCGTGGAGCGCACCGCCTAGCAGACGGCGCGTGGGGCGTGCCGCCGCTCGGCGGCGCGCCCTTCCTTTTCTGGCAGGGGCGTCGGCCCCATACGCAGGCGCTATGGCTGCCATGGGCCTGCACCTAGGATGTATGAGCAAACGAACCCAACAGGTCGGCGATGAGATCCAGCGCATCCTGAGCGAGGCCATCCAGTACGAGCTGCGCGACCCGCGCGTGGGCTTCGCCACCGTGATGAACGTGGAGATGAGCGCCGATCTTCAGCACGCCAAGGTCTTCATCTCGGTGATGGCCGAGCCAGCCGAGCAGAAGGAGACCATGGCCGCGCTTGAGCACGCCAAGGGCTTCCTGCGCCGCGCGGTGGCCCAGGGCCTGCGCCACATGCGCTCGGTGCCCGATCTGCATTTCCACCTCGACACCTCGCTGGCCTACACCCAGCGCATCGACGAGCTGCTGCACGAGATCAAGCAGGAAGACAAGGGCGACCAGGACAAGGGCGGCGAGCAGAAGTAGCGCACCGGCCAGCTGGCCAGCGCCCTCTGCCCCGCCCTTGCTGTGCGCCAGGGCTGGTGTCTGCGATGATTGAAACCCCAAACGACGTCTATTTTAAAAAGCGGCTGGACTACTATGTCCATAGCCAGACCTTCGCATTCGATGTGGGCCACACGCTGTTCTCCTCGTTCCAGGTGGATGAGGGCACCGACCTGTTCCTGCGCACGATCGACGTGCCGCCGCCGCGCCAGGTGCTCGACATCGGCTGCGGGGTGGGCGTGATCGGCATCGTGCTGGCGCGGCTGTACCCCGAGGCCCAGGTGCTCTGCGCCGACCGCGATCTGCTGGCCGTGCGCTACACCCGCCACAACGCCCAGCTCAACCAGGTGGCCAACGTCACCGCCATGGGCAGCGTGGGCTTCGAGGATGTGCCCAGCGACAGCTACGACCTGATCACCTGCAACATCCCGGCCAAGGTCGGCGACGAGGCGATCGAGCGCGAGTTCATCCTGGAGCCGCTGGCCCACCTGCGGCCCGGCGGCGACTACTGGTTTGTGGTGGTGAGCGGCCTCAACCACCTCATCCCCAAGGTGGGCGTGCGCCACGGCCTGCACCTCAAGCAGGTGAAAAAGCGCGCCGGACACGCGGTCTACCACCTCAGAAAGCCCGCCTAGCTGGCTCCATGCCCAGGGTTCGGCCCCCGAACGCTGGCCACACACACCATGCATCTGTTTACCGACCCGCACGCGGCGGCGGCCCCCATCGCCGCGCAGATCGCCGCCGCCAGCCACGTGCTAGTGCTCACCCACGTCAACCCCGACGGCGACGCCATCGGCTCGCTGCTGGGGGCCACCCACGTGCTGCGCGCCATGGGCAAGCAGGTGACGCCGGTGGCCATGCCGCCGCTGCCCGCCTACACGCTCTGGCTGCCCGCCGCCGACACCATCCAGGTCTACTCGCCCGGCATGGCCCTACCCCAGGCCGATCTGCTGCTGGTGGTGGACACCGCCAGCATGGGACGGCTGGGTGAGATCTACCCCAACCACATCGATCAGCTGGGCCAGCTGCCCATGGTGGTGGTCGACCACCACATCACCAACGATGGGCGCGGCACGCTCAACCTGATCCAGCCCGCCGCCGCCTCGGCCTGCGAGCTGCTCTACCAGCTGTTCGCCGCCATGGATGCCCCGATCAGCCCCGAGGCCGCGACCTGCATGCTCTTGGGCGTGACCACCGACACCCAGAGCTTCCAGACCAGCGCCACCAAGCCCAGCAGCATGCGCGCCGCCGCCGACATGGTCGA
Source organism: Chloroflexia bacterium SDU3-3 (assembly GCA_009268125.1). NCBI lineage: Bacteria > Bacillati > Chloroflexota > Chloroflexia > Chloroflexia bacterium SDU3-3. The sequence continues at coordinate 4,074 of WBOU01000005.1, forward strand.
GCGCGGCGCGCAGCTGGCGCGCGTGGTGCACGAGGTCTACTTCGCCATGCCGCCCACCAACGCGGCCCTGATGGGCCACGCGCTCACCAGCATGCGCTGGGAGGACGGGGTGGCCTGGGCCTTTGTGACGCGGACCATGATGGACGCCACCGGCGCTGGCGACGAGGCGGCGGATGAGGTCATCCAGGTGATGCAGCGGCTGGCGGGCATCCGCGGCATGGTGCTGCTGAAGGAGCGCGAGGACGGCACCACCAAGATCAGCCTGCGCTCGCTGCCGCCCTACAACGTGGCGGTGCTGGCCCAGCACTATGGCGGCGGCGGCCACGCCCAGGCCGCCGGTGCCACGCTGCTGCTGGCCCCCGAGGCCGCCGCCGCCGATGTGCTGCCGCGCCTGCGCGCCCTGGTGGATGCCTGATGCACGGCTTTCTGAACATCGACAAGCCTGCGGGCATGACCTCGCACGACGTGGTGGCCCGGCTGCGCCGCCTGGCCCGCCAGAAGCGCGTGGGCCACGCTGGCACGCTCGACCCCGCCGCCACCGGCGTGCTGGTGGTGGCGCTGGGCCAGGCCACCCGCCTGATCGAGTATGTGCAGGATGAGACCCGCAAGTCGTACCGGGCCACGGTGCGGCTAGGCGCAACCACCACCACCGACGACGCCGAGGGCGAGGTGGGCGTGGTGCGCCCGGTGCCCGCCCTGGCCCAGGCCGATCTGGCCCAGGCGCTCGCGCCGTTCCAGGGCCACATCCAGCAGGTGCCGCCTATGTACTCGGCGCTGCACCACGAGGGCCAGCGCCTGTACGATCTGGCCCGCGCCGGGGTGACGCTCGACCTGCCCGCACGCCCCGTGGTGATCTACCAGATCGACCTGGTGGAGCTGCGCCTGCCCGATGTGGTGCTCGACATCACCTGCGGCAAAGGCACCTACATCCGCTCGATCGCCCGCGACCTGGGGGCGGCGCTGGGCTGCGGCGCACACCTGGCCGCGCTGCGGCGCACCGCCGTGGGCACATTCGTGGTGGCTCAGGCCGCCACGCTTGAGGCGCTGGAGCAGGGCCAGCCGGCCCTGGCCGAGGTGCTGCTGCCCGCCGAGCACGCCGTGCGCGACTGGCCCGCCGTGGCGCTAGATGCCGAGCAGGCCGCCTTCGTGCGCAACGGCAGGCCGCTGCTGCTGCCCGACGCCCCCGCAGGCGAGCGCGCCCGCGCCCACGGCCCCGGCGGCGAGCTGCTGGCCACGCTCCAGCTTCAGGATGGCCGCTGGCAGCCCACCAAGGTCTTTCAGTGGGACGCATAAGGCGGTTTTCTCGATTACAATGGTAGAGCCATCCTTACGAGGATCTTGTGGCCGCACTGTTTGTAACATCGAGAGATCCCATGAAGCTCATCCAAGGCTCGCAGCAGCCTGTCAACGATCTTCCCACGGTGCTCACCATCGGCGTGTTCGATGGGATGCACCGTGGGCACCAGCACCTGATCAGCAGCGCCGTGCGCCGCGCCCACGAGCTGGGCGCGCAGGCGGCAGTGCTGACCTTCGACCCGCACCCCGACCTCGTCATCCACCCCGAGCGCAAGCGCATCTACCTGGGCACGCTGCAGCAGCGGCTCGATATGATCGCGCGCCTCGGGGCGGATGTGGCGATCGTGCTGCCCTTCACCGAGGCCACCAAGGGCCAGAGCGCCCAGGCGTTTGTCGAGCAGATCACCGCCACGGTGGCGCTGCGCGAGCTGTGGGTCGGCTACGACTTCGCCCTGGGCCGCATGCGCGAGGGCAACACCACGCGCCTGGCCGAGCTAGGCCAGAGCTACGGCTTCAGCGTGCACCCGGTGGCCGCGCAGATCGACGGCGACGCGCCGATTAGCTCCTCGCGCATACGGGCGGCGCTGGCCCAGGGCGACATGGCCGAGGCCCAGCGCCTGTTCGGCCACCCCTTCGAGGTGGCCGGGCCGGTGGTGCAGGGCGACCAGCGCGGGCGCACCATCGGCTTCCCCACCGCCAACGTGGCCGTGGATGAGCTGGTGGTGCTGCCCGCCGACGGCGTGTATGTCTGCACCGTCGACCTGGATGGCACCCGCTACGGCGCGGTCACCAATGTGGGCGTGCGCCCCACCTTCGACGGCGTGCGCCGCACCTGCGAGGCCCACCTGCTCGACTTCAGCGGCGACCTGTACGGGCGCACCATCGGCGTGCGCATGCTGCACCGCCTGCGCGGCGAGCAGAAGTTCGCCGGTGTGCAGCAGCTGGTGGCCCAGATCCAGGCCGACGCCCAGGCGGGCCGCGCATGGCTGGCCCAGCACGACACAACACCGTAGAACGACGATATCATACGTTGCCCCATGGCCAGCTGCCGTGCTATAGTGCCAGCAGACCGCCAGCGAGGCCGGGGCAACCTGAAGAGAGAGACTATGGCGAAAGGCGATGACCGCACCCTCACCAACCGTGGCGTGAGCCGCGCTATCGAAGACTACCTGAAGGCGATCTACACGCTCGCCCAGGAGCATAGCGCGGTCTCCACCTCGCTGCTCTCCGAGCAGCTCGGCGTGCGACCCGCGTCCGTCACCGGCATGCTCAAGGCCATGGCCGAGGCCAGCCTGGTGATGTACACGCCCTACCGTGGCGTCGAGCTGACCGCCGAGGGCCAGCGGATCGCGCTGGAGGTGGTGCGCCACCACCGGCTGCTGGAGCTGTACCTGGTGGAGGCGCTGGGCTACAGCTGGGATGAGGTGCACGAGGAGGCTGAGGCGCTGGAGCACCATATCTCCGAAAAATTCGAGCAGCGCATCGCCGCCGCCCTGGGCAACCCCGAGTTCGACCCGCACGGCGACCCCATCCCCAGCATCCACGGCACGCTGCCGATCGGCTCGACCCGCCGCCTGGGCGACATCGCGGTGAGCGAGTGCGGCGTGGTGAACCGCGTGAGCGACCAGAACCCCGAGCGCCTGCGCTACCTGGCCGACATGGGCATCATCCCCGGCGCATCGGTCGAGGTCACATCCAGCGCGCCCTTCGACGGCCCCGTCACCGTGCGGGTGGGCGAGCACAGCTACGCGCTCGACCGGCGGCTGGCGCGCAAGATCTTCATCACGTAGCGGGTATAGTTCCCACCAAAGCTCCAAGACTCCAAGATTCTGAAGGTGTGAGATGGCTCGCACCTTCTTTTTTATGTGCTGAAAGCGGACACGAGATCCACACCTTGCCCACATCGGGCTGGGGGCGATAACGACAATGCGTGATCATATCTCATTCAGACAGGGGGGTTCACCGGCCCGGCAGGGGGGTTCACCGACAAACGCCTATAGGCAAACAACCCCCAAGGCCGCAACATCCGGCTGCCTTGGGGGTGAAAACCTGCGCATCGGCGTAAGAAGGGCGCTACCGCCCGAGCAGGCGGGCATAGAGGCTGGTGAAGCCGGTGCCGAGCGGCTGATAGCCGTAGGTGGATGCCACCTTCTCGCGGCCATGCAGGCCGAACTGCCGCCGCAGCGCCGCATCCTCGCCCAGCGCGCGCACCTTCTCGGCGTAGGCCGCCACATCGTTGCGCGGGCACAGGAAGCCGTTCTGGCCCTCGTCCACCACCTCGGGCAGGGCCGAGGCGTCGGTGGTGACCACCGGGCGACCGCAGGCCAGCGCCTCGGCGGGCGCGATGCCGAAGCCCTCCAGCCGCGAGGGGAACAGCAGGATGTCGCACGACTGGTAGGCCTTCACCAGCCCGGCGCGGTCGGGCGAGCCGATCGAGATCATGCGCGGGTGGGGCGGCTGCTCGTCGCTGCCCTGGAAGCCGCCAGTGTAGTAGAGCGCGTAGTCCTCGGGCAGCATGTCCATGATCTTGGGCAGCAGGTCGAAGCCCTTGCGGCGCGTGCGGTTGCCCACGAACAGCAGGCGGATGCGCGCATCCGAGGGCGGCAGGCCATCGTCGCTGCGGGCCAGATCGGGCGTGGGCACAAACACGTCGGTGTCGATCCCGTCGTAGATCAGCACGGTATCGCGCTTGCCGTAGGTCTGCTCGACCTGGCGCTGGGTGTAGCGCGAGACGCAGACCACCGCGTCGGCCTCGCGGATGGAGCGCTCGTCGTAGCGCGACTCGACCAGGCGGTAGAAGATGCGCTGGGCCAGCGAGCTGTAGGGCTGCAGCTCGGGGTCGGTGGTCAGGTGGTGCACAGTGGTGACCAGCGGCATGCCGGGCACGCGCAGCGCGAAGCCCACGCGCGAGCGGCCCTGGATCACGTCGAAGCCGCGCCACCAGCCCATGGGCAGGCTGCGCTGGATGAGCATGGGCGCGAAGTTGTACAGCTCGGGCAGGCGCAGCAGCTCGGCGCGGGGCGCACCGTGCTGGCGCACCGAGCGCAGGATGTTCTGGATGCCGAAGTCCACGCCGCCGCGCCCGGTGGGCGAGAGGTAGAGAGGTCGCATAGCGTACCGCCAGATCTGCTAGAAGAAATCGAATGAGAACGGCGCAAGCCCGGCGAACAGCGTGTCGGCCACGGCCAGCGCATCGCGGCTGCTGGCCGTGATGATGCCGAACGCGGCGGCAGCGCTGGGCCGCAGGTAGCGGGCATAGATCTGGGCCAAGGCGCGCACGTCGCAGCTGATCTGGGCGGGCGCGTCGGCGGGCAGGCGGCGCACCTGGGCCGCGCCATCGGCCACCTCGATCTGGTAGACACCCTGGTTGAAGGCCAGCCAGTCGTCGGCCACGGCCAGCGTCAGCGTGCCGCGCGCGGCGGAAGGGAAGCGGTAGCTGGCCAGCGCCTGCTCGACATCCACCAGCCGCAGCATGAAGTGCTGCTCCACCTCGCAGCGCAGCGGGTTGGGCATCAGCAGGTTCACCGGCGCATCCACCGGCGCGCGGAACTCCACCTGCTCACACTGCGAGTCGTGCTGCGAGAGGAAGGCGAACAGGTTGGCGCGGGCCACTGGGTCGAGCGCCACCATCTCGCGGCAGACCATGCGCGTGGTGCTGTCGGGCTTCTTCTCCATGCGGTAGATGGTGTAGGCCCGGCCCTGGCCCTGCTCGTCGCGCCAGATGGCGATGCGGCGCGGCTTGCCATCCCATGTGGTCAGGATCTCGCTGCGCCACCACTGGGCGTCGCGCACCATGGGCCCGAAGCGGCCACGCAGCGCCTGGGCGTAGATCGCATCCAGCTGCGGGATGCTGCGCTCATCCTCGATGGTGAACTGGCCGCTCTGCCGCCGCTGGAAGGGCAGCAGATCTTCGGGGGCGCAGCGGTAGACCGCCCGATCCATGCAGGTGGCCCAGCCGAATCGCCCGTAGAACGAGACCTTGAACGGGTGCAGCATGGCCAGCGCCATGCCGCGCTCGCGCATCTCGTCACAGGCCCCGCGCAGCATCTGCTCCACATAGCCGCGCCGCCGCAGCTCGGGCGGGCACGAGACCGCGCCGATCGCGCCGAACAGGTGGCTGGCGCGGCCATCGGTCAGGGTGTAGGGCTGCAGCACCATCTGGGATGTGAGCCTGCCGCCCGCGAACACGCCGCGCGCCACATTCTGCGGCAGCGTGGCCAGCCAGCGGTCCACATCCACCGACTCAATCCCGAAGGCGAAGGCGTCGCCAGCGGCGAACTGGGCCATATGCTCGGCCCCCACGGGGGCGTAGATCGTATCACTCATCGGCGGTCGCTCCTTTCATCATCGATTCGAGCGCGACACAAAAGAGGGGAGGCCTGCCGCCTCCCCAGCGCGGGACGGTAGCGGCTAGGCGCGGGGTTTCTCGACCACGATAAAGTAGCTGCCCGAGCGCAGGTGGCCGAACAGCCACAGGTCCAGCTCCATCATCAGGGTCACGGCGTAGAGCGCGTAGTAGACCGGGCCGCGCTTGCCCAGGAAGCCGCGCATCTTGCGGCGGGCGCGGATCTCGCGGGCGGTGCCCTCGGCCACATGGCCCTCGCCGGTGGCGGGTGCGGCGGCCTTCTTGGGCTTGCGGGCCAGCGCGGCCTCGCCCAGCTTCATCAGCACGTGCTCGACAAAGCTGGTGAACACGCTGTTCCAAAACACCACCTTCACCACCCGCAGCCCGGCGCGGTCCATGGCGGCCAGCACATCCTCCCAGTGCGGCATGGCCTTCACATGGTCGGATTTGCGGCGGGCCTCGCGCTCGAAGTCGTACACGCCCGCCTTCACGAACTGGCGGCCAAGCCAGCGGCTGGCATCCACCAGCGGCTGGAGCGACGACGGATCTTTGGTGTTGGAGAAGGCCATGAACTGGCCGCCCGGCTTGAGCACGCGGGCCGTCTCGGCCAAGTAGGCGTCGATCACGTCCAGCGGGAAATGCTCAAGCACATCGATCGAGAACGACTTGTCAATGGTATTCTCGGCGAAGGGCAGGCAGCGGGCGTCGGCCTTGGTGAGCGTGATCTTCTCCAGGGCCTCGTCGGCAAACATGGTCGCCGGGTCGGAGCCGATCATCAGGCCGACCTTGTCCACATTCCAGATCGCGTGCTTGGCGGTGCCGCAGCCATTGTCCAGCACCACATCGGTGGGCTTGAACTTGAGCAGGCGGGCCAGCGCGCGGTCGCGCACGCCAGCGGCCAGCAGCGCCGGGGCCATCTCGCGGTAGTCCAGCTCCTCGGCCAGCTCGGCCTCCTCGCTGACATACTTGGAGACGTAGCCGAACTCCACCGAGCGCGGCATCAGGTCGATATAGCCCTGCTCAAAGGGGTAGTCGTTGCCGCAGTGGGCGCAGTGCACGCCCGCATCGGCGACAACCAGGTCGCGCGACTGACATGTCGGGCACTGGAGCAGGTGGAAGAGTTCACGAGCGATCATAGGTTTTGCTTCTGTGTTGGAATTCAGACACGGTGCCCCACCGGGATGGCCGAAGCAGGCTCGGCGCTAGCGGGGGAGCCGCTCTCTCAATAGGCGCGTGGGGCGCTGTATAGCGAGTATGGCTAGCGCTGCGCATTGTACCATAGCGCGGGCGGGGCGAAGAACAATGAACCACGAAGACACGAAGGCGCGAAAGACGGGGGAACCGTTTTACCACCAAGGCTCCAAGACGCCAAGGGAAACATTAACCACGAGGACACGGAGGCGCGAAGGGGAGAGCCTGGTTACCGCCAACACACGCCAAGGAAAAAGGGTGCACCCCCAAACCTACCCACCCGGCCCATGCGGCGAAGATGTCGCTGGTGTTTTGATCGCCATATGCGCGAACACCAACTGCCAGGAAAACAGCATCGGAAAGCCTCAAATTGGGGATCCCAGGGGGCGATGCCCCCTGGCGGGGTTCCTAGGGGCTGGCCCCTAGGCGCTGCCCGCGCAGGGCATGCACCACCAACCACACACTACCATCATTATCCATTATCGAAGCCGCAGCCGCGCCATCCCGACCGGGCAACGCTCCAAGCATTGCCTACGGTCGGGATAACCGCGAGTCGACGCGGAAACCCTCGAAACATGACACCGAGCGAGCACGCCCGCCCATACATCGTGCGCGGCGGCACATGGAAATGCCGCATTCCAATGCCTTGGCGGCAGCAAAATCTGGTGTTGACAGCGTGGACAAGCGGTGCTATACTCCGCTTAATCGTTTCACCGGTTAATCGTTTAAATGCAGACAGGTCGCAATGGCCGCGACGATCAAACAGGTCGCACAGCACGCCGGGGTCTCCCCCGCCACCGTCTCCTACGTGCTCAACGGCACGGGCACCGTCACCGAGGTGACGCGCCAGCGTGTGCTGGATGCCGTGGCCGCGCTGGACTACCAGCCCAGCTACGCGGCGCGCAGCCTGCGCGGCAGGAGCCACACCCTGGGGCTGGCGCTCCCCGCCATGCCGGGGCGGCTTGCCGATCAGGCCCTGGCCGAGGTGCTGGCGGGCATCGCCGACGCGGCCACCGCGCGCGGCTACCAGCTGCTGCTGGCCGCCCCCGACGCCCAGCGCACCGGGGCCGAGCTGTGCCGGTCGCTGGCCCGCACGGGCCGGGTGGACGGCATGGTGCTGCTCGACCTGCTAGTGGACGATGAGCGCGCCTCGGCGCTCTGCGAGCTGGGATTCCCGCACGTGTGCGCAGGCCCCGCCCCCGCAGGCTGCGCCAGCCCATCGGTGCAGACCGACGGTGCGCAGGGCGCGGCCCTGGCCGTGCAGCACCTGATCGGGCTGGGCCACCGCCGGATCGGCCTGATCCAGCTGCCATCCGACATGGCCGAGAGCGAGCCGCGCTACGAGGGCTACGCCAGCGCCCTGGCCGAGGCCGGGATCGACCCCGACCCCGAGCTGGTGGTGGAGGCCGGGCGGCGCGAGGTGGATGGCTACCAAGCCATGCAGGAGCTGCTGGGCATCCCCGAGCCGCCCACGGCGGTGCTGGCCTGCAGCGACGAGCTGGCCCTAGGCGCGATGCACGCGCTCTACGACGCCGGGCGCGAGATCGGGCGCGACACATCGCTGATCGCCTTCGAGGACACGCCGGTGGCCGCGCACACCCACCCGCCGCTCACCGCGCTGCGCCAGCCGCGCTACCGCATGGGCGAGCAGCTGGCCACCCTGCTGATCGAGGCCATCGAGCAGCGGGCGCAGCAGCCCAGGCGTGTGACCCTAGAGACCCGGCTGGTGGTGCGACGATCCACCGGCCCCAACCAAGCTATCACCCCAGGCGAAACCGCCCAGCCCACGTAGGCGAAGGCGCGACGCCGATGATATTCTCTATGCGAAGGAGCATTCTGGTATGGCTAGCATCAAGTTTGACCACGTCAACAAGCGGTTCGGCGAAGTTCACGTTCTGAAGGATCTCAACATCGACATCCAGGACCAGGAGTTTCTGGTGCTGGTCGGCCCCTCGGGCTGCGGCAAGACCACCGCGCTGCGCTGCCTGGCTGGCCTTGAGGAGATCACCGACGGCAGCATCTACATTGGCGACCGCGTCGTCAACGACGTGCCGCCGAAGGATCGCGACATCGCCATGGTGTTCCAGAGCTACGCGCTCTACCCGCACATGTCGGTCTACGACAACATGGCCTTTGGCCTCAAGCTGCGCAAGACGCCGAAGTCCGAGATCGACAAGCGCGTGAAAGAGGCCGCCGAGATGCTCTCGATCGGCCACCTGCTCGACCGCAAGCCCAAGGCACTCTCCGGCGGCCAGCGCCAGCGCGTGGCCCTGGGCCGCGCCATCGTGCGCAACCCGGCGGTGTTCCTGATGGACGAGCCGCTGTCCAACCTCGACGCCAAGCTGCGCGTGCAGACCCGCGCCGAGATCTCGAAGCTGCACCAGCGCCTGAAGACCACCTTCATCTATGTGACCCATGACCAGACCGAGGCGCTGACCATGGGCACCCGCATCGCCGTGATGAAGGACGGCGTGCTCCAGCAGCTCGACTCGCCGCAGACGCTGTACGACCGCCCGGCCAACATGTTCGTCGCGGGCTTCATCGGCTCGCCGGCCATGAACTTCTTCGAGGCCAAGCTGGCCCGTGGCAACGGCGGCCTGGTGGTCGACCTCGGCTCGTTCCAGCTGCCGGTGCCGGCCAACCTGGCCGATGGCATCGCCGCCCACGTGGGCAAGCCGATCTACCTCGGCATCCGCCCCGAGGACGTGCACGACGCCAACTACGTGCCGCGCGGCGTGGACGAGAGCGCCAAGGTCACCACCCGCGTGAACGTGGTGGAGCCGCTCGGCTCCGAGGTGTACGCCTACATCGAGAACGGCGGCAAGGAGCTGGTGGCCCGCCTCGACCCGCGCACCGGCGCTCGCGTCGGCCAGCCGCTTGAGGTCACGGTGGACATGAGCAAGATGCACATCTTCGACCACGAGACCGAGAAGGCCTACCTCTAGGCATTCGGCTTCGCACAGCACAACGCGACGGCCCTGGCAGGTTGCCAGGGCCGTCGCGTTGTGTCATTTCTTCTGCTCATCCGCGGGCCTGCGCGGGGCAGCGCCCTCGTACTCCGACGTGCTCTCGGTCTTCACCTCGGTGTCGTCGCCGCTGGGCTGGCGGCTCTCTGCGCCCTCGTACTCCGACGTGCTCTCCGGCTTGGGGATGCCGGGCAGCTGCTCATCCTGCCGCGTGCCTTTGTCGCCCATGGTTGTCCTCCTGATGCATCGTCACATCGCTTGGCCATGGCCTACCGCAACATCTGTGCCGCAGCAATAAACACGGTGAAACCACAACACTGGGTTACGCCCTATACCCTAGATAGAACCAACGTGGGGCGTATACTATGGACAAAAGCGTACCCGGCGCGCATCCCCAAAAAAACCACAAAAAAAGATTTGCATTGCGATGCGCGCTGGTACTCCTGGTCGTTTCCCCACACACCGACGTGTGGGCCAAAGGAGGCCGACGATGCTACGACGACCACACCCCAACAGCGCCGAGCGCGCAACCCACCTCATGGATCAGCTCCACTCGATCGCCGAAGGCGCAGTCATCGACTGGCTGCTGCGCACCGGCCAGTGGGATCCCGAGGCCGAGACCAAGATCCAGCGGTTCCTGGACACGCAGCGCAGCTACCTTGAGCCGCAGGCCGAGGCCGAGCCAGCGCCCGAGCAGCAGGCCCCCGCGCCTAGAGCGGCAGCCCAAGCTGCTCGGCAGTCGGATCGTCATCCGTTTCTTCTGGTGCTGCCGAAAGAGGAATACGCAGCCTAACAGCGCGGTCGCCCTTGGGCCGCAGCAGGCGGGCGCAGCGGGCGCACAGGTTGCCCGGCGGCGCGGCCAGCTCGCGCAGCTGCCACTCGCGCAGGTTCAGCAGCGCGCCGCAGCGCGGGCGGCCCGCCGCATTGGCCAGGTGGTAGTGCCAGTCGGGGTTCACCCTGGCCAGGGCGCTCTTGGCCAGCACCCGGATGGGCTGGTTCGGCTCTTCGTGCATTGGCATCACCCCTCTTCGTCTGCGCGAAACAGCAGGCAGTAGCTGTGGTCGTAGCCGTCGTAGTAGCGATCCCATGTGATCACCACCTCGCCCGCAAAGCGCAGCACCTGCCCGACCGAGCGCGCCACATCCCAGGCCAGCGTGGTGATACCGTGGCTATCCTTCAGGTTGGCCACCTCGATCACCACGTGGCCACCAGGGGCCAGCAGCCCGCGCACCTGCGCGTAGATTGCAGCCAAGTCGTCCAGATACTGCCCGTAGGCATCCTCGGCGGGAGCGCCGCGCAGCACGTTCTCGCGCTCGTGGGAGGCCATGAAGGGCGGCGCGCTCATGGCCAGCGCGGCGGGCGGCAAGCCCAGCGCGGCGATCTGGCGCGAGTCGGCGCACAGCAGCCGCTCGGGGTTGCGCAGCCGCCCGCGCGCATACTGCGCCCGCCGCTCGTCGATCTCCACCCCGTAGCCCTCGCGGCCCATGGACTCGGCCACGGCCAGCGTGGTGCCGTAGCCCGCAAACGGGTCGAGCACACGCTCGCCCTGGCGCGTGAGCCTGCCGATGAACTCGGCGGCCAGCTCCTCGGGGTAGCGCAGCTCCTCCTCGCGGAAGGCGGGCGGGAGCCTGCCAGGCAGGCGGTGCTTGAGGCGAAGGTAGGTGCGCACGGGGCTTGTGTCTCGCTCTGCTGCTGCCGCAGCGCTTGGATCGGATCGGCCTATTATAGCGAAAGTTTGCCGCGCCCGCCGATGGTAGCTAGATGTCAACCGACCGGTAAACTCTTCCTCCCCCAAAACGAGCCATCCTGCGCTATCATGCCAGCAGAGCAGTGATGCTAGGCAAAACAGGAGCTACGCAGTCGAAGGTGCCCGTGTAGCAAGCGCGACCCAGATTCAGCGCACACACCCACCTCGGCCCCTCCAATCTCCCTTCTCGCTCCCGCGTAGGCCCCTGTGCACAACCGGAGGCAGCGTATGCGCACGCAGTACACATGGGAGCTAGAGTCCCTTCGCACCCAGATCACCACCCTGGGCCACACCGTGGCCGACCGGCTGGCGCAGGCCATTCTGGCGCTGCAGCAGCACGACACTGCCCTGGCCAAGATGCTGATCGACGCCGACAGCGAGATCAACGCCATGCGCGACACCATCGCCGAGCGCGTGGTCGCGATCATCGCCACCCAGCAGCCAGTAGCCTACGACCTGCGCGCGCTGATCGCCGCGAGCGAGATCGCCAGCGAGCTAGAGCGCGTGGGCGACTACGCCAAGAGCCTGGCCAAGATCACGCTGGGCAGCCCGCGCCAGCAGGCCAGCGCCATGCCCATGCCGCTCGCCCCGCTGGTGCGCGAGGTGCAGGCCATGCTGGCCGAGGCGATCGAGTGCTTCGCCATGCAGGATGAGATCCGCGCCCGCGAGCTGGAGAGCGCCGACGACGTGGTGGATGCGCTAGAGGCCCAGTTCCGCGCCCACGTGGCCGAGATGCACCGCGACGACCCGCAGTCCATGCTCTGGGCCACCGACGCCCTGATCGCCGCCCACACGCTGGAGCGCATCGCCGACCGCGCCACCAACATCGCCGAGCGCGTGATCTTCATCGCCAGCGGCGAGCGGGTCGAGCTCAACCACTAGCGCCGCCCGTCGCCACAAGGATGTGGCGCAGCGACCTACGAAAGGACACGACCATGGAAACGACAGCAGCCCGACCGAAATCATTCCCTGTCGATCAGGAGATCCGGTTCTGGATGTCGGCCCCGGCGGTCACGGTGAACCTCGCGGTGCCGCTGAGCGAGGCGCTGGAGCTGATGAGCACCTCGGGCGTGCGGCGGCTGCCCGTGGTGGTGGACACCGGCGAGCTATGCGGGATCATCACCCAGGGCGACATCCGCGGCGCGGATGTGTTCCAGGCCGCTGGCGTCGACACGCTGGCCATCGCCGAGACTCTGTGCAGCGTGAAGGTCTACCAGGTGATGTGCGACACGCCGCTGACCGTCGGACCCAGCACCAACATCCGCGAGGCCGCCATGCTGATGATCGAGAACAAGATCGGCGGCATCCCCGTGGTGGATAGCCAGCGCCAGGTGGTGGGCATCATCACCGAGAGCGACCTGTTCGAGGCCCTGGTCGAGCAGCTCGACCAGCGACATACAATGTAGCTATGATCGATGCCCCAGCAGTGTCGCTGGGGCGAATGTGCAGTGTACGAGCAAAGGAGCTACGGCCATGAAACACATTCTGGTTCCTCTAGATGGATCATCCCTCGCCGAGCGTGTGCTGCCCTACGTGCGCGAGATCGCCAAGATCGCCAAGGTGGATGTCACCCTGCTGCAGGTGCTCGACGACCGTGGGCAGGAGGCCTTCATCGCCGAGGATGCCATGGTGGCGCACGCCGACGGCAAGGAAACGTCATCCCCGCGCCGCCCGCCCTACGACACCGACGACGCCGAGTACGCCCGCACCTATATGGCCGATATGGTCGCCGACCTGAGCCGCGATGGCATCGAGGCCCAGTCGATCATCCGCGTGGGCCAGCCCGCCGAGATCATCGTGGAGATGGCCGGTGCCGCTGGCACCATGATCGCCATGGCCACCCACGGCTACAGCGGCGTGCGCCGCCTGGCCCTGGGCAGCGTGGCCGACAAGGTGGTGCACCTCTCCGAAGGGCCGGTGTTCCTGGTGCGCGGCGATGTGGAGGTGGCCGAGCCGCGCTTCCACCGGCTGCTGGTGCCGCTGGATGACACGCCAGTGGCCAAGCAGGTGCTGCCCTGCGCGATCGATTTCGCCGAGCAGGCCGGGGCCGAGCTGCTGCTGCTGCGCGCCATCCAGCCCTTTGTCGACCACTACGCCGAGCTGCAGCCCTTCGGCTACACCCAGCCGCCGGATGAGCAGTGGCTGATGGAGCAGCGCGCCGAGATCAAGCGCGATCTGCTGGGCCACGCCGAGCTGGTGCGCCAGCGCCACGCCGCCACCCGCGCCATGGTCTGCGACGGCGACCCCGCCGAGGTGATCGTGGAGGAGGCCAAGCGGCTGTGCGCCGACGTGATCATTATGGCAACCCACGGGCGCAGCGGGCTGCAGCGCTGGGCCATGGGCAGCGTGGCCGACACTGTGCTGCACCACACCTGCAAGCCCATGGTGCTGGTGCGCGCCCACCACAACCATAACTAACCCGCACCACAACGCCAGGCGGAGCGATCTGCCTGGCGTTGTGGTGCCCAAATACAGCAATTGGCAGCGAATCCCCTGCTGCGTACAGCATTTCATGGCTATGCTTGCCACAAAAGCGCCGCAATCAGCGTCTACCTATGCAGAACCTATTGCGAGGTAGCGATGTTCATGGGGGGTCGTATGATGAGGCAAGACGAGCAACATTCCTGGGAAGAGCTATGCCGATGGGCCGAGTTCGGGCTGATCACCCCCGAGCAGTTCGCCGAGCAGCAGCCGCAGCGCCCGCCGCTGCTGGGCCAGCGCATGGCTGCCCTGCTGGGCGCGCTGGGGATGCTACTGGGCGTGCTGGGCATGGGCCTGCTGGGCGCGCTGCCCGCCGCCCTGGCCCTGGCGATCGCGCTGCTGGGCCTGATGCTGGTGGCGGCGCGGATGTAGCCCAGCGCGTGCGGCCCGGCGGCGTACCGCTGGGCCGCACGGCAGATCCTGCACGATAGCATCACTTTCCGCGATAACATAGCTCTTCTTATCTATTTTTCACCCCTACACCGATTTCCCCAACCTTAGCGCACCATTTAGGTTGACTTCTCTATTCATATTGTTTTCCCCTATCAGCCATGTTCATGCAAAAAACATGCTCGAACTCGGGTTCGCATGTCGCAAAGCGCCGCGCGGATATACCTTCTTCCTCACAGGCGCAGAAAGTTTGCACCGATTTTCAAGCTATGCTATGATAGCCACGCACTAATTCAATAGGAAGACTCATCACGAGGGGCGGAGGGACTGGCCCGGTGAAGCCCGGCAACCCCCATGAGCACCTTGCCTTTAGCGGCCCACGGCGGCGGCAGAAGGCGGGAAGCAGGCATGGGAAGGTGCCAATTCCTGCAGGCGGGTGCTGCCGCCTGGTAGATGAGAGGAAAAGGATGAGCGGCCTCTCGCCTTGCGAGTGGCTTTTTTTGCGCTATGGCCAATGATCTTGAGACACTATGGTGGGAAGCTGGCGCACTCTACCTGATCGACCAGCGGCTCCTGCCCGCACAGGTGGTTCCCGTGCGCTGCGACACGGTGGGGGCGGTCGCCGCTGCCATCCAGTCGATGCAGGTGCGCGGCGCTCCGGCCATCGGCTGCGTGGCGGCCTATGGCATGGCCATCGCCGCGCGCACCCCGGCCACATCCGCCGCCGCGCTGCTGGATGCGCTGGTCAGCGCCAAGCGCCAGCTGGACGCCGCCCGCCCGACTGCGGTGAACCTGGCCTGGGCCACCGCGCGCATGCTGGCCCGCGCCCAGCGCGAGGGCAGCGTGGCTGGCATCCAGCAGGCCCTGCTCGATGAGGCCCACGCGATCAAAGCCGAGGATCTGGCCATGTGCCACGCCATCGGCCAGCACGGCGCGCCGCTCATCCCTGCCCAGGGCCGCGTGCTAACGCACTGCAACGCGGGCGGGCTGGCCACGGCGGGCTACGGCACCGCGCTCGCACCCATCCGCACCGCGCACGCCCAGGGCCGCGCGCTGCATGTGTGGGTCGATGAGACCAGGCCGTTCCTACAGGGCGCGCGGCTGACCGCGTGGGAGCTGCAGCAGGCCGGGGTGCCGCTGACGCTGATCACCGACTCGATGGCGGGCTACTTCATGCAGCGCGGCCAGGTCGACTGTGTGATCGTCGGGGCCGACCGGATCGTGGCCAACGGCGACACCGCCAACAAGATCGGCACCTACAGCCTGGCGGTGCTGGCCAAGGCGCACAGCATCCCGTTCTACGTGGCCGCGCCCTCATCCACCATCGACACGGCCCTGCCCGATGGCTCGCACATCCCGATCGAGCAGCGCGCGTCGGACGAGGTGACGCAGCTGGCTGGCACGCCCATCGCCCCGGCGGGCGTGGACGCCGCCCACCCGGCCTTCGACGTGACGCCCGGCAGCCTGATCACGGCCATCATCACCGAGCGCGGCGTCTGGTACCCGCCGTTCGCATTTACCCGCCTGAACGCTGCCTAGCAGCCGATTTTCGCCTATGCCGCTGCCATTCAAACCCGCCTGCGCACCGATGCTGCTCGGCGATCTGCCACACCAGACCGCGAGCCAGGCGCTCGCGCTGGCCCGGCAGCACACCGGCACCCTGCTGGCCTGGCCCCAGCTGCCCCAGCGCAGCCCGCGCGAGCAGCCGCTGGCCCAGTGCGCGGCGGGCTTCCCTGGCCTCGTGCACGAGGCGCACAGCGGCAGGCTGTATGTCGCCAGCGATGCCGCCGAGCCAACCCTGGGCACCTTCGAGCTGGCCTACCTAGAAAACCGCAGCGGCATCGCCCACCTGGATGAGCAGAACGCCGCCGGATTCTACGAGCTGCTGCGGCATGGCGAGGGCATGCCGCAGGCGCTGGCCTTCAAGGGCCAGACGCTCGGCCCGATCAGCCTGGCGCTCCAGCTGACCGACGAGCAGGGCCAGCCGCTGATCTACCAGCCCGCCCTGTTCGACCGCGTGACCCAGTTCGTGCGCATGCGCGCGGCCTGGCAGGAGCAGCGGCTGGCCGAGCTGGGCAGGCCCACCATCATCTGCCTGGATGAGCCTGCGCTGGAGCTGATGGGCTCGCCCTTCCTGCCGATCGGCTGGGAGGACGCCGCCGAGCAGATCGGCATGGCGATGGAGGATGTGCGCGGCTGCCGCGCGCTCTTCATCGGCAGGGGCTGGGAGCACATGGGCTGGGTCAAGGCCGACCTTGTGATCGGCAGCGCGCTGGGCCACGCCGACGCCATGGTCGACGCCGCCGCGCAGATCATCGCCCACCTGCAGGACGACGGCCTGATCGGCCTGGGGATCATCCCCAACCAGCCCGAGCCGCTGGCCGCAGCCACACCCCAGGCCCTGCGCGACCAGATGGCCACGCTGCTGGGGCAGCTAGAGCAGGCCGGGGTCGCGACCCGCACCCTGCTGGAGCAGGCGGTGATCACCACCGCAGGCGGCCTGGGCGCGCTCACCCCGCCCGAGGCCGAGCGCGCGCTGCGGATGCTGGCCGACACGGCGGCGCTGCTGCGCGACGAGTATCTGGCATAACCTGGGCTGCTGGCCCACCGCCGCGCAGGCGCGAGCCGCGCGAGATGAGAGGAAACCGACCGTGCGTATTGTTGTCACCGGTTCGCTGGCCTACGACTATATTATGAACTTCCCCGGCTCGTTCCGCGATCACATCCTGCCGGAGAAGACCCACATGCTCACCGTGAGCTTCCTGGTCGATTCCATGAAGCGGCTGCGCGGCGGCGTGGCGGGCAATGTGGCCCTGACCCTGGCCCTGCTGGGCGAGCGCCCGCTGGTGCTGGCCAGCGCCGGCCAGGATTTTGGCGAGTACCGCGCCTGGATGGAGGAGCACGGCATCGACCACAGCGGCATCGCCGCCGTGGCCGACGAGTTCACCGCCTCGTGCTTTATCAACACCGACCTCGCGGGCAACCAGATCGTGGCCTTCTACACCGGCGCGATGGCCTACTCGAAGAACCTTTCGCTCGTGCCGCTGGGCCTGGGGCCAGACGACCTGGTGCTGATCTCGCCCACCGACCCCGAGGCCATGAGCCGCTACGCCCGCGAGTGCCGCGAGTTGGGCGTGCCCTTCCTGTTCGACCCCGGCAAGCAGACCCCGCGCCTCACCGGCGAGCAGATCGTGGATGGCCTGCAGGGCGCGAAGATCCTGGTGGGCAACGACTACGAGTTCGCCATGATGGCCCAGGCCACCGGCAAGACCGAGGAGGAGCTGATCCGCTCGGTGCCGATCACCCTGGTGACGCGCGGCGGCGAGGGCGCGACGATCTACACCGAGGGCCGCGAGATCCACATCCCGATCGCGCCGGTCGAGCGCGTGCTCGACCCCACCGGCGCGGGCGACGCCTTCCTGGGCGGCTTTGTGTTCGGCCTCTCGCGCGGGCTGCCGCTGGAGACCGCCGGGCGCATCGCGGCGCTGGCCGCCTCGTACTGCATCGAGCAGCACGGCTGCCAGGAGCACAGCTACACCAGCGCGTCCTTCGCCGAGCGCTACGCCGCCACCTTCGGCACACCGCTGCCGCTGGAGGCCCTGGCCGCACAGGCGAGCGCCTAACCAACGCCGATACATTTGCCAATCGCGCAGATCTATCAATCATACATAAAAGGAGAAGACCCTTGGCCAACCCGTACGACATTAAGGACATCAGCCTTGCCGAGCAGGGCCGCAAGCGGATCGACTGGGCAGAGAAAGAGATGCCCGTGCTCCGCCTTATCCGCGAGCGCTTCGCCAAGGAGCGCCCCCTGCAGGGCCTGAAGGTCTCGGCCTGTCTGCACGTGACCGCCGAGACGGCCAACCTGATGAAGACCCTGGCCGTAGGCGGCGCAGATGTGGTGCTGGCCGCCTCCAACCCGCTCTCGACTCAGGACGACGTGGCCGCCGCGCTGGTGGCCTACGAGGAGATCCCGGTGTTCGCGATCAAGGGCGAGGACAACGAGACCTACTACAGCCACCTGAAGGCCGCGCTGGACCACAACCCGAACGTCACCATGGACGACGGCGCGGATCTGGTCTCGGGCGTGCTGAAGGATCGCCGCGACCTGCTGCAGACCCTGCTCGGCTCGACCGAGGAGACCACCACCGGCGTCATCCGGCTCAAGGCCATGGCCGCCGACGGCGTGCTGTCCTTCCCGGTGATCGCGGTGAACGATAGCGACACCAAGCACATGTTCGACAACCGCTACGGCACGGGCCAGTCGACCATCGACGGCATCATCCGCGCCACCAACGTGCTGCTGGCCGGCAAGACCTTCGTGGTGGCCGGCTACGGCTGGTGCTCACGCGGCATCGCCTCGCGCGCGCACGGCCTGGGCGCGAACGTGATCGTGACCGAGGTCGACCCGATCAAGGCGCTGGAGGCCGCGATGGACGGCTTCCGCGTGATGCCGATGCTGGAGGCCGCCAAGCTGGCCGACTTCATCTGCACCGCCACCGGCGACAAGAACGTGATCGACGGCCACCACTTCGAGGTGATGAAGGATGGCTGCATCGTCTCGAACTCGGGCCACTTCAACGTGGAGATCAACATCCCCGCGCTTGAGGCCCTCTCGGTCGAGAAGCGCCAGCCGCGCCAGTTCATCGACCAGTACATCACCAAGGATGGCCGCCAGATCAACCTGCTGGGCGAGGGCCGCCTGATCAACCTGGCCAGCGCCGAGGGCCACCCCAGCGCCGTGATGGACATGTCGTTCGCCAACCAGGCCCTGGCCAGCGAGTTCCTGCTGGAGAACAAGGGCAAGCTCTCCAACGGCGTGCACGCGCTGCCGAAGGAAGTGGACCAGCGGATCGCCGCCCTCAAGCTTGAGGCGATGGGCATCAACATCGACACGCTGACCGCAGAGCAGGCCCACTACCTGGCCTCCTGGGAAGAGGGCACATAGTTCGCACCCCACCGGCGGCAGGGCATCGGACCGGTGCCCTGCCTTTTGCTATCGCGCTACGCCGGCACATGGAATGGAGCACCCCCATGAGCTACGACCCCGAGCCGACCCAGCCATCGTTCACGCCGCCGCCCGGCTTCGCCGCCGCGCCGGAGATCGCCACCGAGCGCAACGACGGCGACAACTGGTCTATTATCGCTATCACCGTAACGACGATGACCCTGCTGGCTTGTGTGCCTGGCCTGAGCTGCCTGGTGCCGCTCGCACCGCTGATCGCAGGCATCATGGCGCTTTCCAAGGCCAAAAACGCCAGCAACCCGCAGCAGGCCAAGACATTCGGCTGGATCGCAACAATCCTGGGCATCCTGGTGCTGCTGGCGGCGGTGGTGGTGATAGTGCTCTACGGCGCGATCATCGCCGGGGCCATCCAAGACGCCCAGCGCAACGGCGACTTCTAGCGCCGCACGCCCACGCTCGGCGCGGGCAGCGTTCTCTCTTATCTGCTTCTAGCCTAAACTGGAGTATAGGCATGCCAACATCGTTCATGCAATCCCCCAAGCTCTTCTTCACCTCCGAGAGCGTCACCGAGGGGCACCCCGACAAAATCTGCGACCAGGTATCCGACGCGATCCTGGATGCGTTCCTTGCCCAAGACCCGCGCGCCCGCGTGGCCTGCGAGACGGCCACCACCACCGGCCTGATCGTGGTGCTGGGCGAGGTCACCTTCGGCACGGGCTACATCCCGGTCGAGGAGATCGTGCGCAAGACCGTGAAGGAGATCGGCTACACCAGCAACGACTTCGGCTTCGACGCCGACACCTGCGGCGTGATGGTGGCCCTGCACGGCCAGTCGCCCGACATCGCCCAGGGCGTGAACCGCGCCCTTGAGGCCCGCAGCCGCATCACCGAGGAGGAGGTCGAGACCATCGGCGCTGGCGACCAGGGCATGATGTTCGGCTTCGCCTGCAACGAGACCCCCGAGCTGATGCCGGCCTCGATCGCGCTGGCCCACCGCCTGGGCCGCCGCCTCTCGAAGCTGCGCAAGGATGGCACCCTGCCCTACCTGCGCCCCGACGGCAAGAGCCAGGTGACAGTGGAGTACAGCTACGGCAAGCCCGTGCGCGTGGACACCGTGCTGATCTCGAACCAGCACGCCGCCGATGTCGAGCAGGAGCAGATCCACCGCGACATCATCGAGCAGGTGATCAAGGCCGAGATCCCCGCCGAGTGGCTCGACGAGGACACCAAGTTCTTCGTCAACCCCACGGGCCGGTTCGTGATCGGCGGCCCCATGGGCGATAGCGGCCTGACCGGGCGCAAGATCATCGTGGACACCTACGGCGGCGTGGGCCGCCACGGCGGCGGCGCGTTCAGCGGCAAGGACCCGACGAAGGTGGACCGCTCGGCGGCCTACGCGGCGCGCTGGGTGGCCAAGAATGTGGTGGCCGCAGGCCTGGCCGAGCGCTTCGAGGTGCAGCTGGCCTACGCCATCGGCGTGGCCAAGCCGCTCTCGATCGGCGTCGAGACCTTCGGCACCGGCAAGGTGGCCGACGAGGTGATCGTCAAGGCCATCAGCGAGGTCTTCGACCTGCGCCCCGGCGCGATCATCCGCGACCTCGACCTGCGCCGCCCGATCTACCGCCAGACGGCGGCCTACGGCCACTTTGGCCGCACCGATGTGGAGCTGCCCTGGGAGCAGACCAACCGCGTGGACGCGCTGCGCGCGGCGGCTGGCCTCTAGGCCCACACCGGCACACACCGACCCAAAAGGGCGCGGCGAGCTACTCGCCGCGCCCCTTTATTATGGCCTATTCCTCGCAAAATCCCTCACAAAGAAGCAACCAAAAAATCCCCCGCCAACCGTTTAATTTCACAGATCCAGGTTCCTCAATCTTTCTTGGTGTCATGCGGGCCTCTGTATGGTCTCACGCGCGGGCTGTGGTGCAGCCGGTGCGCTCGATCATGCGCCCGCGCGATGCCCGCCCTGTAGCATAGGGAGCACGTATGCCGTTCCGTTGGAGCACGCGGGCCGTTCACCCCCGCGCGACGTTCGCCGCCACCTGCGTGGCCGCCATTGCGCTGGGTGCCATAGGGCAGCCAGGCGTGGCGCGGGCCGCCGCCATCACCATCACCGTCACCAGCGCCGCCGACACCATCGGGGCATGCCCAGGGCCTTCCTGCAACCTGCGTGCGGCCATCGATCTAGCCAACGCCAACCCCGGCACCGATACCATCGCGTTTGCGATCGGCGCGCTGGGCAGCGCGGCCACCATCCAGCCCACCTCGGCGCTGCCCGCCATCACCGAGGCGGTGGCCATCGACGGCTGGAGCCAGGGCGGCATGCTCTACGTCGGCGCTCCGCTGATCGAGATCCAGGGCGCGGGCGCGGGCAGCGCCGACGGCCTCGTGCTGGATGTGGGCAGCGATGGGTCGACCATCCGTGGTCTCACGATCAACCAGTTCGCGCAGAACGGCATCCTCATCCGCTCGGCCAGCAACCGCGTGATGGGCAGCTACATCGGCACCACCGCCGACGGCGGCGCGGCGGCGGCCAACGCGGGCGCGGGCGTGATCATCAACAGCAGCGCGGCCAGCGACAACCTGATCGGCACCGATGGCGACGGGGTAGATGACGCCGCCGAGCGCAACATCATCTCGGGCAACGGGATGTACGGCATCAACCTGAACCTGGGCGATGGGAATGTCGTCGCGGGCAATATCATCGGCCTCGACGCCGCCGGGAGCAGCGCCGTGCCAAACATGGGCGCTGGGGTAGGCATCTTTTCCAGCAACAACCTGATCGGCATCAGCAGCTTCGGCACGGGCACCGCCGATGCGGCCAACATCATCAGCGGCAACATCACCAACAACTTCGGCTCGCCCAGCACCTCGGCCTGCACCGGTGTGCCCGGCGACGGCATCGCCCTCGTCAACAGCGCCAGCGGAAACACCATCGCGGGCAATATCATCGGCCTGAACGCCGCCGGTACGGCCCCGATCGGCAACACCTGCGATGGCATCAATATCGGCGGCCCCAACAACCATATCGGCGTGGCCTACATGGGCAGCAACACCGCCGGGCGCAATGTGGTGGCGGGCAACCGTATAAGCAACATCTCGATCTTCTACACCAGCGGCACCGAGATCGCGGGCAACTACATCGGCACCACCGCCGACGGCCTGAGCGCGGCCTCGTCGAGCGGGTTCACCTACGGCATCCAGATACAGGGCGGCACCAGCACCACCATCGGCACCAACAGCGACGCCATCGGCGATGCAGGCGAGCGCAACATCATCGCGGGCAACCCCTACATGGGCATCCGCGCTATCGGCGCGGACACGGTGCACATCGCAGGCAACTACGTCGGCCTGAGCGCCGCCGGACTGCCGCTGGGCAATGGGGCCGCAGGCATCACCATCGACAACAACTCGCACGACTTCACCATCGGCGTGGATGGCGATAACGATGATGGCGAGCGCTTCGAGGGCAATGTCATCTCCAGCAATGCGGGCAACGGCATCGAGCTCTACAGCGGCCTGGCCAGCGGGGCCGATAACAACGTGATCGCGGGCAACTGGATCGGTACCGACCCCAGCGGGGCTGGCGGGGCAAGCTTCGGCAATGGGATGAACGGGATACTGATCGCCAGCATGATCGACTCCTCGGGCACACGCATCCCGGCCAACAACAACCGCATCGGCACCAACGACGACGGGGTGAACGACGAGCTTGAGCCAAATGTGATCGGCAACAACAGCAGCACGGGCATCAACCTGTTCAAACCAGGGGCTGCCACCATCGCGGGCAACTTCATCGGCGCGAGCGCAACCGCCACCCTGCAGCCTAACGGATGGGATGGCATCGCGGTGATGGAGGGCGACCCAATCACCATCGGCGGCAGCACCAGCGCGACAGGCAACCTGATCGCGGGAAATGTCGGTAACGGCATCGAGCTGGTCGGCTCCTCGCCCACTATCCGGGGCAACACCATCAGCCAAAATGGCCAGAGCGGCATCACGCTAGGGGTGAGCTTCAATGGCACCTATAGCCCCACGCAGGCCAGCGACGATGTGGTGGCCCAGCCCCAGATCGTCAGCAACACCATCCGCGACAACTGCTCAAATGGAGCCTCAAGCTGCGCGGGCATTTTTGCCCTCGACACATCGCCTGCCAACAGCGCCACGCTGGCGAGCGACAACACGCCCTACGCCAACAATGCTGAGAACTATATCGAGCAGTACTGGTACGGCGCAGCCGAGCTGATCAGCGGCGGCTCGCCCGTGGCGGGCAGCATCGTGCTGGACAGCGCGAACGGCGGGCCGAGCTACACCCTGGGCAGCAGCGCGAGCTGCGCGGCGCTTGGGACGATCATCCACGGCGACCAGGGCGCAATCAACTGCGACGACGTGACGACATGGGCCAGGATCTCCGAGTATCAGGTTTCAGCTGCGGGGGTGCGCTCCGCCTACATGCCGATCACGGCGGCTGCGCCGAGCACCGGCAGCTACAGCTTCGACGGCGACGCCAGCACCGACCCCACCGACAGCGGCGATGGGTTCGTGGGCGAGGGCACCACCACCGGTTCTCTGAGCCGGTACCAGATCATGGAGGTGCAGCCCGCCGCCGCAACACCGACCCCGTCAAACACGCCAACGGCCACGCCGTCAAACACACCGACGCGGACGATGACGCCGACGCCATCCAACACGCCAACGGCTACACCATCCAACACGCCAACGGCCACGCCGTCAAACACACCGACGCGGACGATGACGCCGACCCCGTCAAACACGCCAACGGCCACACCATCCAACACGCCAACGGCCACGCCGTCAAACACACCGACGCGGACGATGACGCCGACCCCGTCAAACACACCGACGCGGACGATGACGCCGACACCATCCAACACGCCAACGGCCACACCATCCAACACGCCAACCGCAACACCGTCAAACACACCGACGCGGACGCCGTCGCTGACACCATCCAACACGCCGACCAACACTGCGACGCTCACCCCGTCCAATACCGCAACGCCAACCGATACACCGACCAACACGCCAACCGCAACACCAACCGATACACCGACCAACACGCCAACCGCAACACCAACCGATACACCGACCAACACGCCGACCAGCACGCCGTCGCTGACGCCCACACTTACGCCAACGAACACGCCAACGAACACGCCGACCAGCACGCCAACGAACACGCCAACGAACACGCCGACCAGCACGCCAACGAACACGCCGACCGGCGTGCCTTCGGCCACACCCACGGGGACCATGTCGCCAACACCAACCAGCACGCCGACGCCGACTATCACGCCGACACCCAGCTCAGGGGTGGCACATAGCGTGTTCCTCCCCCTGCTGATGCGATCTGGCACGCCGGATCTCACGGTGACGAATGTCGAGATCGCGCCTGCCAAGCAGGGATTCACCACCAGCGACCAGGTGACAATCAGCGTGACGGTGAAGAACCAAGGCAGCGCAGCCACCGCCAGCGGCTTCTGGGTCGACCTCTACGTGCAGCCCTCGGCAGCACCCGCGATCAACACGCTCTGGCACGAGATCTGCGGTATCACGCCGTGCGTAGGCATGGCGTGGCCGGTGCGGCAGGCGCTGGCCCCTGGCGAGAGCATCACGCTCACCAGCGCCGCCAGCTACGACCCGCAGCGCAGCTTCTGGCTGGGCTGGCTGCCCAGCGGCACCAGCGACATCTACGCCCTCGCCGACAGCTGGAACACCAGCGGCACCAGCGGCGCGGTGATCGAGAGCGACGAGCAAAACAACCGCTTCCACCTGGGCGGCCTGAGCGTGAGCGGCGAAAACCCGCCCTACCAGCCCTGGCAGCCCGGCGCGACCCGCTCGCACGAGGTTCCCGCACGCACCCCGCTCGACCTGACAACCGTGGAGGAGGCCCACTAATGCACGCACGACACCTCGCGCCCATCCTGGCGGCGGCGCTGATCTTCGGCGGGATCGCAGGGCTGGGCGCGCCCGTGGCATGGGCGCAGGAGCCGCCGCCGCGGCCCACGCTCACGCCTGCGCCGCCCACCGCCACGCCCGAGCCGACCGCAGCGCCCACCAGCACGCCCCGGCCCAGCCGCGACGACGACAATGATGACGACCGGCCCACCGCCACGCCCGAGCCGACCGCCACCGTGGCCCCCACCGCCACGCCCGAGCCGACCGCCACCGTGGCCCCCACCGCCACGCCCGAGCCGACCGCCACCGTGGCCCCCACGCCGGTGGTGGCCCGCCTGCCGGACACCGGCGGCAGCGGCGGCGCACCATGGCTGCTGGCCGCGCTGGGCGCGCTGATGCTGGCCACCGGCATCGGGGTGCTGCGGCGCAGCATGCGCTAGGCGGCGCACCAGCACACAAAGGGGCGGGCGATCATGCGCATGATCGCCCGCCCCTTTTGCTGCCCGGCTATTGGCCTGGCTACCCGGCGCGATACCATCCGGCGCGCAGCGCCGTCGGCTCCTGCACCAGCGACGCGAACACATCCAGCCCTTTGCCGCCCTCGATCCGCCGTCGCGGCAGCGTGAGCATGTCCGAGTAGTCGTTGTCGTAGCGGGTGGTGGTGGCGTTGCTGAAGCCAGCGGCGCGCACCTGCGCCACCGTATCGGCGTTGTAGCGCCCGGATGGGTAGCAGAAGCTGCTGATCGGCGCGCCGATCTTCGCCTCGATCTCGCGCTTCGAGTCCGCCGCCTGCCGCAGCACCTCCGCCGAGGCTGCCTGCGAGAGGTCGATATGGTCCAGCGTGTGCGAGCCGATCTCCATGCCATTGCGGTGCATCGCCACGATCTGCTCCCAGCTCATGTAGGGCGGCTGGCCCACGAAGCTATCCACCACGTAGAACGTGGCCACGAAGCCGTAGCGCTGTAGCACCGGTAGCGCCTCGGTGTAGGCATCTAGGTAGCCGTCGTCGAAGGTGAGCGCCACGGTCTTGGCCGGGCAGGCTGGCTCGCCCTGGATGCAGCGCTGGGCGGTGGCCATCGTCACTGTGGCGTAGCCGTTGTCGTGCAGCCAGCGCATCTGCTCGTCGAACTGGGCAGGTGTGACCGAGAGGCCGTAGCCCAGCGGGTCGGCGGCCTGATCGACGGTGCGCACGTAGTGGTACATCAGGATGGGCACCGGCCCGGCCTGCAGCGGCCCGCCGAGCGCGGGTAGCGGCGTGGGAACCAGCCCAGCGGCCCCCACCAGCTGCAGCGGCCCGGGCTTGGCCGCGCCATCGGCCAGCGACGTGGGCGAGGCCAGGCCGCCGACCCCGCCCGCCCTCGGCAGGTACAGCCAGGCCACCATGGCCAGGCAGAAGGCATTCAGCACGATCAGGTATTTCGCCAGCCCCGATAGCCCCCGCCGCCGCCGCTCGCGCAGGCGGCGGTACTCGGCGCGGCGAGCGGCGCGCAGTTCTTCCATGGGCAGCCATCCTTTTCTTGGCCAAGGCCGCGTGACAGATCGGCATGATGGTAGCACTGCGATTTTGGCGCGTCAACAGGCGGTAGATTCTTTACCACCAAGACTCCAAGTCACCAAGGGGACGAATAACCTCGAAGGCGCAAAGGGGAAAAGGGAACGGATACCCTGGTTATTGATGCGATTGGGCCTGTGTACCCTGGGGAAGGGCCTGTGCAGCACAGCGGCCCACCTTCCCACCCGGCCCATGCGGCGAAGGTGCCGCTGAGGTTTTGATGGCCATATGCACGAACACCAGCGACCAGCATTCGGCATTGGAACGCTGCAAATTGGGATTCCAAGGGGGCGTAGCCCTCAGCAGGTATTACTTTTATGAGCGGGGCTTCTGAATGTGGCAAAACACACCATCAAGCGTGCCGAGCTATGCCGACCATGCATCATGCGCCACGCCATGATTGTTGCCCACCTTCCCACCCGGCCCATACGGCGAAGGTGCCGCTGATGTTTTGATGGCCATATGCACAAACGCTAGCCGCCAGGGAAGCGCATAGGAATGCCTCAAATTGGGGGTTACGAAGGGGGTTACACCCCCTCGCGGGGTTCCTAGGGGCTGGCCCCTAGGCGCCGCCCGCGCAGGGCATCCACCCACCCGACAACCACCACCGACATCGGTGATGGGGGACACGTCGAAAAAGTGACCCCATGTGAGGGGCGATGCCCCTAGCCGCCCGCGCAGGGCGCACACCAACCAAATATGAGCAGCCATCATCGAGGCCGCAGCGGTCGGCCCGACCGCGCCATCAGCCCAAACAGCGGCCCCATATGAACGCATCGCCCCCTCGCGGCAAATTCTAGCAAAACGTTTACGCTCCGCCCCGCCAAACGCTATTGCCGATTTCCGACTCCTCCGCTATCATGCCAGATCGCAAACCCGATATTCCAACACCATACTGTATATCTGAAGGAGAAGACTCCGATGACCGCTGAGACGACAGCAACGCCAGAGGCGACGCCGGTATCGTTCCGCGCCGAGACCAAGCAGCTGCTGCACATCCTAGCACACTCGCTCTACACCGACCGCGAGATCTTCCTGCGCGAGCTGCTCTCCAACGCGTCCGACGCGCTCACCCGCATCCAGTTCGAGATGCTCACCAACCAGGATGTGCTCGACCCCGAGGCCGAGCTGGCCATCCACATCACGGTGGACAAGGACGCGGGCACGATCACCATCAGCGACACCGGCATCGGCATGACCGCCGAGGAGCAGATCGAGAACCTGGGCACCATCGCCAAATCCGGCGCGCGCGACCTCATCCAGCGGCTGGAGGCCTCGCAGCGCGGCAGCATCATCGGCCAGTTCGGCGTGGGCTTCTACTCGGCCTTCGTGGTGGCCGACGAGGTGGCGGTCGTCTCGCGCTCGTTCCGCCCCGAGGCCCAGGCCTCCGAGTGGCGCTCGCAGGGCGAGGACACCTTCACGCTCCACCCCACCGAGCGGGCCGAGCGCGGCACCAGCATCATCCTCAAGCTGAAGGAGGACGCCAAGGAGTTCGCCGAGGACTGGCGGATCAAGCAGATCATCAAGAAGCACTCCGACTATATCAGCTTCCCGATCTACGTGGGCGAGGAGCAGGCCAACCAGCGCACCGCCATCTGGCGCAAGGCCCCGCGCGAGGTGAAGCAGGAGGACTACGAGGAGTTCTACCGCCAGAGCACCATGGACTTCAGCGCGCCGCTGCACCAGCTGCACCTGGCCACCGAGGCCCCGGTCGACATCCACGCCATCCTGTTCGTGCCATCCACCCGCGAGCGCGGCCTGATCGAGCGCCGCGTGGAGGGCAAGATCAAGCTCTACTCGCACAACGTGCTCATCCAGGAAGAGGCCAAAGACCTGCTGCCCAACTACTACCGCTTCATCGAGGGCGTGGTGGACAGCGAGGATCTGCCGCTGAACGTGGCCCGCGAGACCGTGCAGAGCACCCAGGTGCCCGGCAAGATCAAGAAGACCCTGACGGGCCGCCTGACCAAAGAGCTGGTGGATCTAGCCGAGAAGAACCCTGAGACCTACAAAAAGTTCTGGGATGAGTTCGGGGCCTTCATCAAAGAGGGCATCGCCACCGACTACGCCGCCCGCACCGACCTGCTGCCGCTGCTGCGCTTCTACAGCTCGAAGGAGCCGGAGAAGCTGGTTTCGCTGGCCGAGTACGCTGGCCGCATGATCGACAGCCAGACTGACATCTACTACGTGCTGGCCACCGACATCGAGAGCGCCCGCCGCAGCCCGCACCTAGAGGCCCTGGAGGAGCGCGGCATCGAGGCGCTGCTGATGGTCGACTTGGTCGACGGCTTCATGCTCAGCGGCCTGCGCGACTACGAGGGCCACGCGCTCAAGAACGCCGACGACCCCGACCTGAAGCTCCCCGGCGAGGCCGCAGCCCAGGATGTCGAGCTGTCCGACGAGGCCTTCGCCCGCGTGGTGTCCAAGGCCAAGGAGGTGCTGGGCGAGCGCGTCACCGGCGTGCGCGCATCCAACCTGCTGCGCACCAGCGCCGCCCGCCTGGTGGCCCCCGAAGGCTCGCCCAACCACGAGATGGAGCGCGTGCAGCGTATGCTCGACCGCGACTACAAGACGCCCGCACGCCTGCTGGAGCTGAACCGCAGCAGCCAGCTGGTAGCCGACCTGGCGACCCTGATCGAGCGCCAGCCCGAGGCCGAGATCACCAGCATCCTGATCGAGCAGATCTACGACGACGCGCTGCTGCTGGAGGGCCTGCACCCCAACCCGGCCAACATGGTGGACCGCATCGCCAAGCTGATGCAGGCCGCCGCCAGCGCCGCCGCCAAGGGCGCCTAGCCACACCGCTGCGGGGCGCGGCCCACACCGCGCCCCGCCCAACCACAGCAGAACGGCACCGCCGCCGCCCTAGCAATGTCGCCAGATCGCAGCCCACCCTCTGCCCTCTGTGCGCAGCATGGCGCAGGCCCAGCGGCAAAAATTGAAACAGCCGCTGGCCTATGCTATCATTCCAGCTAAGCATCCACCACATCCATGCAAATAAGGCAAGAGGACACCAATGGCACGGGATGAGGACGACTACGGCAGGCACGATCGGACCACCCAATCGGCACGCCGCCCCAACGACCAGGCAACCGAACGAATGTCTCAGCGCGAGATCCCCCAGGGCGAGCCGCTTCGTTCCGACTGGCTAAGCTCGCGCACCGCAGGGCGACCCAGCCGCCGACGGGCGAGCACCGTCCCTTCATCCCGCCAGGAGTTCGCGCTCTGGCTCCAGTATGGCGGCTGGCGCACGGTGCTGATCATCGCCGGTGCCGCCTTCGCCACCATCCTGCTGCTGATCGTGGTCGTCAATGGGGCCAGCAAGAACAATGCGGGCACGCCACCCGACAGCGGCGTGGGCGTCAACGGCCAGGTGGTCCCCACGCCCAACCCGTTCGGCCAGCCCACGGTCACGCCCGCCGCGCCCCCGCCCGCCGCTGCGACAGGCCAGTTCCGCGTGAAGGGCACCGATGGCGAGGGCCTGTTCCTGCGCTCTGCGCCGGGCACCAGCGGCTCGACGCCGATCGATGTGCTGCCCGACGGCACCATCGTCACCGTGATCGGCGACGACGAGATCGGGCAGGACTACACCTGGAAGCACATCCGCGCGCCCAGCGGCAAAGAGGGCTGGGCCGCCGCCAAGTTCCTTGAGCAGGTGCAGTAGCCCCTCGCATGCGCGCGGCCCCGCATGGCAAGCCATGCGGGGCCGCTTTGTATCGCGCTGCCGCCCGGCTAGGGCAGCAGCGCTGCCTCTAGCACCTCATCCATCTGCTCCACATACACAAAGCGCAGCTGGCGCTTGACCGAGGTCGGCACGTCGATCAGGTCGCGCTTGTTCTTGGCGGGCACCACCACCGTGCGGATGCCAGCGCGGTGCGCGCCCAGCACCTTCTCCTTCAGCCCGCCGATCGGCAGCACCCGCCCGCGCAGCGTGATCTCGCCCGTCATCGCCACCTCGCGCCGCACCTTCCGCCCCGACAGCGCCGAGATCAGCGCGGTGGCCAGCCCGATCCCCGCCGACGGCCCCTCCTTGGGGATGGCCCCCTCGGGCACATGCACGTGGATGTCGAGCCGGTCGAACTGGCGCGAGTCCAGCCCCAGGCGCTGGGCGTTGGCGCGGGCGTAGGTCAGCGCCGCCTGCGCCGACTCGCGCATCACATCGCCCAGGTGGCCGGTAAGCAGCAGCGCGCCCTTGCCCTCCATCACCGAGACCTCAATGGCCATCACATCGCCGCCCTTGGCGGTCCAGGTCATGCCGGTGGCCACGCCCACGCCATCCTCGCGCTCGGCCAGGCCGTGGCTATAGCGGGCTGGCCCTAGGAACTGGCTGATGTGCTGCCCCTGCACACGGTGCGGGAAGCTGCGCATCTCGGCCACCCGCCGCGCGATCTTGCGGCACACCGCGCCGATCTCGCGCTCGAGGTTGCGCACGCCCGCCTCATAGGTGTAGTGGCGGATGATCTGCCGCAGCGCCGAGTCGGTAAACTGCACACCCATCGCTTCGAGGCCGTTGGCCTCGATCTGCTTGGGCACCAGGAAGCGCTGGGCGATCACCAGCTTCTCCTGCTCGGTGTAGCCCGAGAGCGTGATCACCTCCATGCGATCGAGCAGCGCCGCCGGGATGGGGTCCAACAAGTTGGCGGTGGCGATAAACAGCACCTTGGAGAGGTCGAACGGCACATCGAGATAGTGGTCGCGGAAGGTGGTGTTCTGCTCGGGGTCGAGCACCTCCAGCAGGGCCGCCGCCGGGTCGCCGCGGAAGTTCGCGCCCAGCTTGTCGATCTCGTCGAGCATGAACACCGGGTTGCTGGTCTCGGCCTCTTTCATGGCCTTGATCACCCGCCCCGGCATCGCGCCGATGTAGGTGCGCCGGTGGCCGCGGATCTCGGCCTCGTCGTGCACGCCGCCCAGCGACGCCCGCACGAAGGTGCGCTCCAGCGCCTCGGCGATCGAGCGGCCCAGGCTGGTCTTGCCCACGCCGGGCGGCCCCACAAAGCACAGGATGGGCGACTTCTGCTTCTCGCCCGCCAGCTGGCGCACAGCCATAAACTCAAGGATGCGCTCCTTCACCGAGTCCAGCCCATGGTGGTTGAGGTCGAGCACGTGTGCGGCCTCCTCCAGATCGTAGCGGTCGTCGGTCAGGTTCATCCACGGCAGGTCCAGCAGCCAGTCGATGTAGGTGCGCACGATGCCGTACTCGGGCGAGGCGGGCGACATCGCCTCCATCCGGTCGATCTCCTCCATGGCCTTCTCGCGGATGTTCTCGGGCATCAGCTCGATCATCACGCGGGTGCGCAGCTCGCCGATCTCGTGGGTGAGCGGGTCTTCCTGGCCAAGCTCGCGCTGGATGGCCTTCATCTGCTCGCGCAGGAACAGCTCGCGCTGGTTGCGGTCGACCTCTTTCTGCACCTGGGTGTGGATGCGGCTCTCCAGCTCCAGCACATCCAGCTCCTGGGTCAGCATCACCGAGAGCCGCCGCAGCCGCTCCTCGGGGTCGAGCGTCTCCAAGATCTCCTGGCGGCGCGGCACATCCAGCGGCATGGTGGAGGCGATTAGGTCGGCCAGCCAGCCGGGGTCATCCACGTTCATCGCCATCACGTACGAGTCGTCGGGCAGCGTGCGCGAGAGCTTCACCACCCGCTCGAACAGCGACAGCACCGCGCGCATCATAGCCTCGACGGCCAGGGTGCGCTCCTCCTCGCTGAAGATCGGCTCGACCCGCGCGTGCAGGCAGGTGCCGCCATCCTCAAACGAGCGGATGCGCACGCGCCGCTGGCCCTGCACCACCACCGAGGTCGAGCCATCGGGCATCTTCAGCATACGCTGCACCAGCGCCTCGACGCCGATGGTGAACAGATCGGCTGGCCCCACCTCATCCACATCCTGCTCGCGCTGGGACACCGCCACGATCCGCCGGTCGGCGGCCATCGCCTCCTCAACTGCCTGCATCGAAGGCTCGCGGCCAACAAACAGCGGGCTGAGCATATGAGGGAAGAGCACCGTGTTGATCAGCGGCAGGACCGGCAGGTCGGACTCGCCGCCCTGGCCCTGGCTAAATGCGGCATCAGGGTTCTGCGGGAAGTCAAACAGGATGGGTGGCTCGTTGGGCATGCTGCACCTAATGCACAAACTTCTGCACTGTCTGAATTATAGCATAGCGCAGCCGCCCTAGCCGGAGCCAGCCCGCGTGGCTACGCTGCCCTGGCAGGAAAGCGGCCAAGGTAGCCGCCCAGCGCCGCCGCCAGCCAGCCGAGCAGCACGCTAAGCACCAGCAGGCGGGTGGACAGGCCGCCCAGAACCACGTTCATCAGCACATCAACCGCGCCCAGCAGCACCCCGTGCAGCAGGCCATCCTGCTGGGCAACCCGGCCCGCCGCGTAGCCGCTGGCCAGCATCACCACCACGCTCACCGACAGCAGCGCGGCGGCCACCGGGCTGCCCAGCGTGCCATAAGCAATATCATCTTGGCTGAAAAAGCCCCCCAGCATCACCGAGAGCAGGAAATCAACTGCGTAGCCGATCGCTATCGCCCGCCAACTGATAGACATAGCACGTCCTTCTATTCCAAACGCCATATCCCTATAGCATACCAGCAACCGCCGATCGTGTGGCAGGACACCTACCCATAGGCCTATGCGTTCTCCAAAATGCTTGAGTGAGATGGAAGCAAACAAACGCCGCAGGTAGGAGTGGCTTCGTGTTGTGGTTAAAACATACTGCCGAACGAGGGCGCAGCGACCTACACCAGCCTATAGGCCTATTGACGAGAGGAACCGAAGTTCTGGTTTTAAAAGGAAAGCAGTATGCTATAATTGCTACGATTGTTCTTTCCGCAATGGAGCGCGGCGTGATCGAATCAAGCCTTATCTCAACCGATATGCTGGTGGACGATCTGCGGCAGCTCTGTGCCATCCCCACAAGCACCGACCAGAGCGAATCAACCACCGCAGCCAGCCACATCGCCACGCTTATGCGGCTGCGCGGCCTCCAGGCCGAGATCATCCCCACCGCCGGCGCACCGCTGGTAGTGGGTCGGCGTGCTGGGCGCAGCCCCTTCACCCTGCTGCTCTACCACCACTACGACACCGCCCCGGCTGGCCCGTGGCGGGCATGGAACCACGAGCCATTTCTGCTGGCCGAGCGCGAGGGCTACCTCTACGGTCGCGGCGTAGCCGACGGCAAAGGCCCGCTGGCCGCCCACCTGGCCGCCATCGCTGGCGTGATCGCCGCCGAGGGCGAGCTGCCGATCGGCGTGGTGGTGGTGGCCGAGGGCGAGGCGCTGCAGGGCAGCCCCCACCTGGGCGCGCTGGTGGCCGAGCACCGCCAGAAGTTCCGCGCCGACGCCTGCCTGGCCACCGCTGGCGAGCGCGACATGAGCGGTAACCCGATCTGCTACGGCGGCGCGAAGGGCCTGCTGCAGGCCCGGCTCACCGCTGTGGGCGCGAACCAGATCTTGCCCGCAGGCCTGGCCGCCACCGTGCCCAACCCGATCTGGCAGATCACCTGGGCGCTCGCCCAGATCAAAAGCAGCGACGAGGAGATCCTGATCGAAGGGTTCTACGACGATGTCGAAAGCCCCAACCGGGTCGAGAACCAGCTGCTGCGCGCGGTGCGTGTCGATGAGGCCAAGCGCCTTGAGGCCTGGGGCATCGAGCACTTCCTGTTCGACATGAGCGGGGCCACGCTCACCACCGCCGAATCGACCCTGCCCACCTGCAACATCAGCGCGCTCAGCGTCGAGCCACAGTCCGAGATCGCGGGCGTGCCGATCGTGGCCACCGCGCGGATCGATTTCCAGCTCGTGCCGCGCCAGCGCCCCCAGGTCATCCTCGACCGCCTGCGCGAGCACATGAAGGAGAAGGGCTTCGACACCATCAACGTCGAGCGCATGAACGGCGGCTACCCCGCTGCCGCAACCCCGCCCGACCACGCCTTCGTCCAGCGCGTCCGCGGCATCGGCCAGCAGACCCACGGCGAGCCATTTGTGCGCCTGCCGTTCGGGCCGTTCGCCCTGCCGCTCTACTTCTTCGCCGAGGCGTTCGGCATGCCGCTGGCGGTGGTGGGCTGCGCCCGCCAGGACAGCGCCACCTACGGCCCCAACGAGCGCATCCCGCTGCGCGATCTGGTGCAGCACGGCCAGCTCCTGGCCGACCTCTTCACCAGCTACACCCAGAACCCCTAGGCCCTAGCCGCCAGCACGCGCATCGCCCAAACAGTGGTATTATTTGCGGCGATGCAACCAACATTTTTTACGAAGATCTACCACGGCCTTGTCGCCGAGCTGCGCGCCCTGATCGGCGCGATCCTCTCGCCCTGGCTGGCGGGCGTGCTGCTGCTGACGCTCGCCCTGCTGGCTGGCGCGGCCCAGCCCGCACAGCGCTACCATATCGAGGTGGGGTGGGAGGAAGGCGACCACGCCGACCTGCCGCTGATCGACGGCTTCTACGCCGCCGAGCCAGAGGGCCAGAAGACCACGCCCAACTACCGCTGGACCAGCGAGCGCGCCACGGTGGCGCTGCCCGGCTTCGGCGCGCGCCCGCTGGTCGCCACGCTCGCCGTGCTGCCGCTCAACCAGGAGCTGGCCGAGAAGGCCGCGAAGTCGTTCGAGGTCTGGGCGGGCGGGCAGAAGCTGGCCGATTTCCCCGTCGCGCCGCAGGGCCGCACCTACAGCTTCCTGCTGCCCAGCGCCGCCAGCGGCCAGGGCTTCGAGATCCGCTCGGCCACCATCACGCCCAGCGGCGATGCCCGCTCGATCGGCTTCGCGGTCGACCGCGTGGATGTGGCCGCCGCCGCTGGCCCGGCTCTGCCCGACCCCGCGCCTACGCTGGCCTGGCTGGGCGCGCTGGCCCTGGCCTGGCTGGGCGTGCGCCGCTGCGGGGTACCGCCGCGCCCGGCGGCGGTGGCGCTGGGCGCGCTGGGCGCGCTGCTAGCCCTGGCCGCCACGCTCGACCCGCCGCGCACCGCGCTCGGCCCCAGCGCCGCGCTCACCGCGCTGGCCCTCGGGCTGGCCCTGGTGCTGGTGCTGCGCCACGCTGTGCCAGCGCTGGCCCGCGCCGCCCGCATCCCCCTGGGGCAGGAGGCGCTGCGCTGGCTGCTGCTGCTGGCCCTGGCCGCGTTCGCGCTGCGCTACGGCGGCAAGCTCTACCCCTCATCCATGTGGGGCGATATCGGCTTCCACGCCAACCGCTTCACCGAGGTGGTGCTGGGCCGCGTGCTGCTGCTCTCGCGCAACCGTGGCGTCGATTTCCCCTACCCGCCCGCGCTCTACCAGCTGCTCGCGCCGATCATGCTGGTGGGGGTGGACATGCGCATGCTGCTGCGCGTGGGCGCTGCGGTGCTGGATGCGCTCAGCCCGCTGCTGGTCTACGCCATAGGCATGGTCGCGTTCGGCGGCACCGCGCCAGGCGCAGCCGAGGGCGAGGGCCGCACCAGCCAGCGCTGGGCGGTGGCCGCCGCCGCGCTCTACTCGCTCAGCGCCGCCACGTTTATGACCACATGGTGGAACTTCAGCACCCACATCTTTGCCCAGTTTGCCGACCTGCTGCTGATGGCCGCGCTGGTGGTGGCCGCGCCGCGCGTGCTGGCCAGCGTCGCCACCGGCAGGGCCACCAGGGGCGAGCTACTTGAGGGCGCGGTCTTCACCTCGCTCTACTCGCTGGTGTTCCTTGGCCACTTCGGCTTCTGGATGAATGTCTCGCTGCTCGGCGGTATGCTGATCATGGCCATGCTCATCCTGGCGTGGCGCGGCGCGCTGCCCTGGCGGGCGTTCTGGCGGCTGGCCCTGCCCTTCGCCCTGGCCGAGCTGATCGCGGCGCTGCTGTTCTACACCGGCTACACCAGCCTGTTCCTCGACCAGATCCGCGCCACCAGCGAGGGCGGCCTGAACGGCATGGCCGGCGGGCGCGCGCCCATCCCGCAGAGCACGCTCTGGCGCACACTCTGGGACTCGGGGTTCCGCGTGCACTTCGGCTTCTTTCCGGTGCCGCTCGCCCTGGTCGGCTTTGGGCTGTGGCTGCGATCCAAGCCCAAGGCCGCAGCGCCCGGCGACCCCTGGCCCGTGCTCGTGGCTATGATCGCGGCCACCTTCATCATCGCGCTGCTCTTCGCGGCGCTACCCTTCCTCACCGGCTCCTCGCTCTCCACCCGCTGGCTCATGTTCTCGGCCTGGGCCATCGCCATCGGCTGCATCTCCACTGTGCGCGCCACCTGGCGCTGGGGCTGGCCGGTGCGCGCTGCCTATATGCTGATGGCGGCCTACGTGCTGTGGGTCACGGCCAGCCAGTGGATCGGCGCGCTGGGCTTCCGCATCCGCCCGCCCGAACCATTCTAGGCCACTGCCCCGCCGCACCAAGGAAGCTGAGGGATAGATGCCCTCAGCTTTTTTGATCATCTGAGGGGAGACAGCCAGCGGGCCGCCGCACATCCTGCGGGCTGGTATGCCCATGCTGAAATGGCGCAGGCCCGCCAGCGCTGCCAGCCTGCTTTTCCCCCTAGCTGCCGCCAGTCCTACTAATCCGCGCCGCAGCTATCGCGCGGGCAGCTGCACTGGTTGAGCGGCCTGCTTCAGGGCCAAGAAAGCACATCCGTACGCAGAAGCAGCCCACGCAGCCACCCACGCAGCCCGCATAGCCGCCGAAACCACCCGCGCAGCCTGCGCAGTAAAGAAAAGCACGCCCCGCATACAAAAACACACGCCGCGCGACTGATGCGGGTCAGTCGCGCGGCGTGCGGCGGGCTATGGGCAAAACGGTGGAGGGAAAAGCGGGGCTAGGCTGGCCTGCGGCTGGCCACCCAGTGGTCGATCAGCTGGCGCGAGAGGCTGAGCGGGCCAGGCAGATCCGGCAGCTCATCCACGTGGAACCAGCGCGCATCATCCAGCTCGTGCGGGTCGATCACCAACTCGCCCCCGGCGTAGCTGCAGGTGAAGCCCACCATCAGCTGGGCGGGGAAGGGCCAGCCCTGGCTGCCAAAGTAGGTCACGCCAGCCACATCCACCCCGCACTCCTCCATCACCTCGCGCTGCACGCAAGCCTCTAGCGCCTCGTTCGGCTCCACAAAGCCCGCCACAATGCTGTAGCGCGCACCCCAGCCCGGCTTGTGGGTCAGCAGGATGCGGTCGCCATCGTGCACCAGCGCCAGGATGGCCGGGCTGATCTGCGGGTAGCGCGTGAAGCCACAGCTGGTGCAGCGCCGCCCCCAGTCGCCGCCCACGTGCTCCGTAGGGGCAGCGCACACCGGGCAGAACTGGCTCGTGCGCTGCCAGAACAGCATCTGGGCGGCATAGCCCGCGATGCCATACTCCTCGTCGCCCAGCGCGCCGAACAGCGTGCGCAGGTTGCGCGGCTGCCAGCCCTCGGGCAGCGGGTCGTCGCCCGCCAGGGTGCAGGCGATATATGGCACACCATCGAGCGTGCCCAGGTAGATAGGCGTGCCGCCCTGGGCATCGGCCAGCGCCGCGCGGTCGGCGATCAGCGCGATCTGTTCGCCCTCGGCCCGCACCAGCAGATCGCCATTTCGAAACAGCAGCCAGCGAGCCTCGCCCTCGGCAGGCTGCGCGGGCGGGTAGGCCCGCAGAAAAGTGCTTCGCATAGAAGAGACCTCATCGCGCTTGGCGCATAGGGGCGCGGCAGGGCACACCCGCCGCGCCAATCAGAACATACCGCTTACAGCTGGGTCAGCACCTCGGGGCCGTGCTCGGTGATCGCGATCGCGTGCTCGTACTGCGCCGAGAGCGACCCATCCGAGGTGCGCACCGTCCAGCCATCGCGGCGATCCACATACTGCTCCGGCCTGCCCATATTCACCATCGGCTCCACCGTGAAGATCATGCCGGGCATGATCTTCTGCAGCGTGCCAGCCTTGGCCACATGGGGCACCGTCAGATCCTCGTGCAGCTTTCGACCAACGCCGTGGCCCGTCCACTCGCGCACCACCGAGAAGCCCTGCGGCTCCACGTAGCCCTGGATGGCCGCGCCGATATCGCCGATCCGGTTGCCCGGCTGGGCCGCGTTGATGCCACGCCACATCGACTCCTTCGTCACCTCCAGCAGCCGCGCCGTCTCCGGCGGCAGCACGCCCACGCCATAGGTCACGCACGAGTCGCCATAGAAGCCATTCAGCTGCAGGCCGATGTCCACGCCCACAATATCGCCATCCTTCAGCGGCGTGTCGTCGGGGAAGCCGTGGCAGACCACCGAGTTGACCGACGCGCAGATCGTGGCCGGGAAGGCCGTGGCCGAGAAGCGCGGCTTGTAGCCCTTGTAGGCGGGCACCGCGCCGTGCTTGCGGATGTGGCGCTCGGCCAGCGTATCCAGCTCGCGCGTGGTCACGCCAGGGCGAATATGCTCATGCAGCAGCGCGAACACCTCGGCGGTCAGTCGGCCCGCATCGCGCATCTTCTGGATCTCAGACTGGTTATACAGAACAATCGCCATCACACACCTCACTTCTTTACCCAGCGCAAAACAGCCAGAAGACCGAGGCCGCAACGCAGCGCCCGATCTTCTGGCTGCTGGATTTTGGTACCTAAATTATAGCGCTTCTACCAGCCGCTGCACGCCAATTTCCAGCTGCGATCGCTCGGTCAGGCACGAGAGCATGATATGTGTGCCCTGCTCGTAGCCGTAGAAGTAGCCGGGGTGCACCAGCACGCCGTGGTTCAGCAGGTGGATCACCAGCTCCTCTTCGTCATCCCAGCCCTCCACCGAGGGAAACAGGTAGTAGCCGCCATCGGGCTGGTGCACGTGGATGCGCGGATTGGCCGAGAGGATCTCGATCGCGCGGTCGAGGTTCGAGCGCACCTGCGCCACCATCTGGGTGACAAACGGCCAGCCCTGGCTGAACATGTCCGGCAGCATGGCCTGCGTCAGCGAGTTCGAGCTGAGAAAGGTGTCGTTCAGCAGCTCTAACCGGTCGCCGAACGCCGCACTCGCGGGCTCGTTCAGGCCGATCCAGCCTAGCTTCAGGTCGGGCAGCGCAAACATCTTCGAGATGCCATTCAGCAGAAACACCGGCAGGCCGGGGAACAGGGCCGACAGCGGCGGGGTGGCCGGCGCGCGGTAGCTGAACTCGGCGAACACCTCATCGCAGATCAGCGGCAGCCCCAGGCGCTCCAGGGTCGGCAGCGCCTCGCGCACCACCGCGCCCGTGGGGTTGTGCGGCGACACGATCAGCACCGCCCGCGTGCGGTCATCCACCTGCACCCGCAGGCTGGCCGGGTCGATCCGCCAGTCGTGGGCCTCATCCAGCGCATAGGGCCGCAGGTCCACGCGGTAGATGTTGGCCAGGTACTCGAACAGCGGGTAGGAGACCACCGGCGCAAGCACATTGTCGCCAGGGTTGGTCAGCAGCGCGAACAGCAGACCATACGCCTCGCTGGTGCTGGCCGTCAGAAAAATATTCTCGGTCGAAAGAGTGTAGGATGGCGTCCGCCGCATATAATAGTCTGCGATCGCCTGACGCGCCGCCAGCAGCCCGCGCGGGTCTGGCTCGTAAGTCCGGCTCAGCAGGTAGCGCTCGGCGGCGGCGCGCAGCACCGCGTCGGGGAAAGTAAAGCCTTGGTGCGTTGGGTTACTGCTGGTAAGATCAATATACCCCTGCGACTCTGCTGCCTGCCGCGCTAACTCAATACGGTTGAGCGAAAGATCACCATCTGCAAAAAAACCTGTCATACGATACCACGATAAAAATCTATCAAAAAGCATAATAGCGTAAGTATACGTTCTTCACGCTAAAGCGCAAGCGGAAGCGCTCCACAGCCGCCCAAAGGCAGGCTTGAGCGCCGCGCCCAGTGGCCTGGCACACGTTCGGCAGGGCCACCTCCCATATTATAAGGTATAAGACGCCAGTGTAACACTCTATGTCAAGCCCTGCCCAGCGCAGCCCACCTTCCCCAGGGCCTATGCGTTCTGTCTGCGCTCTTTTCGCGTTTTGGCATCTTGGGGCAATTCGGTTTTTCCTTCGTGCCCTCAGCTCTTCGTGGTAAATAGGTCTTGTGTTCCTTGGTGTCTTGGTGGTAAAACGTGCTGCCGAACGAGAACGCATAGGCTCTGGCACCAGCCCAACAAAAAAACCCCGTGGCTTCTGCCAGGGATCTCTCACCGCGCCAGCGAAAGCGCCATGCCCCGAAAGCGTCCGCACCCGCGTTCAGCATGGCAGGCGCCGCCCGAGCAGGCCTAGCTGCACTCCTCTTCCGAGGGCAGCAGCGCAGGCTGCTGGCGCGCGGCCTTCATCTCCTCGCGCTGGCGCTGCAGCAGGCGCTGCAGGTGGGGCGAGTTCACCGACTGTATGGTGGTGCCGAACTGCTGCACCTGAAAATGCTGACAGTAGCGATCCTGGCGCGCGCACAGCAGGCAGCCATAGGCGTGGTTGCCGTTCGTGCCGCACAGCCGGTGCCCCATCACCGGCCCCATCGCCACGCCCAGCTCATCGGCGATCGTGGCCAGCAGCGTGCGCACATGGTGCTCGAACTTGGGTGAGAGGTGCTGCTTGCGGCCCGCCAGCCCGTGATCCCAAGTGGGCACCACCAGCCCGCGATCCTGCAGCACCGCCTCCACCTCCGCCGACATCACAATGCCCGAGAGGATGACGTGGTGCGACACATGGGGCAGCAGCTCGTGCGCAAGGCGGGTGAGCAGCTCCTCGTCGTACCAATCCTCAGTCAGCGGGCGCAGGTACCAGCAGCATGGGATGCCCAGCGCCACCAGATCTTGCAGCAGCCGCACACGCCCCGGCACCGAGGCCCGCTCGTAGCCCTCGCGCAGCGGCGGCAGGCTCACAAACACCGTCACGCGCAGGCCATTGGGCTGGGCCAGCAGCGCGCGCAGCCTGCGCAGGAAGCGCATGCCGGGGTGCACCTTGGTGGTGATATAGACCAGATTCTGCGCCCCACGGTCGATCAGGGCCTGCAAGATGGCGAGCACGCGCTCGCGGTGGGCGGGGATAAACGGGTCCGAAAAATCGCACAGCGAGATCGGGAAGCCCGCCCGGCCCTCCGAGCTAGCTAGGATGATATCCAGCAGCTGATCCATCAGATCCGCTGGGGCCTGCACCCCGGCAAATGTCTCGGGCCGGTGGTGCCAGCTGCCGTCCTGATGGCATACGCAGTAGGCGCACTCGATCGGGCAGCGGTTGTGGTTATCGGGAAGAAATGGGTTGAGGCTAAAATACTTTACAGCTCGCGCTGCATCTGGCAGACCGAGGACGGGGAAGCCAGAGACCATATATTGGCTCCCCACCCTAGAAACCCCTGCTTCAGCATCCATCCCCTGCTCTGCCATGAATTGCCTCGCCGTACTACATTACGTCGTACAAACGATTATACACGTCTGGCTTTTTACTGTCCAATGATGACCCGTGCGGTTTCGGTTACAGAATCGAAGCATTTTGGCGAATGCCACGGCAGCCCAGCCCTTGGCAAGGCCGCCTTTTATCATTCCAGCCACCGCCGCGCCAGCCACCAGCGGGGCGGATCGCACGGCACATCCATACCGCGCCACCACAGAGAAGAGATTCACACTGGGGCCATAACTGGCCAGCAAAGCGCGATCCCGAGCATTCAACTGTAAACCATTGCAAGAAAAAAGGGCCTGGCAAAATTGCCAGGCCCCAGGTCGACCCCACCCAAGCTAGAGCGCCATCGTGGTGCTCAAGGCCCGCTCTTGGCTGATCAGCGGCAGCGCAAAGCTGAAGACGCTGCCTTTACCCAGCTCGCTCTCCACCCAGATCCGCCCGCGATGCCCCTCGATGATCTGCGCGCAGATCGCCAGGCCAAGCCCCAAGTGGTTACCCTTGCTCGATGCCTGATCGTGCGCACGGTAGAAGGCGCGGAATACCTTGTCGATATCTTCTTCGGCGATGCCCACCCCGGTGTCCTGCACCCGCAGCCAGAGCTCATCCTCGTGCACCTCGGAGCGCACGCGGATGGTGCCCCCCGCCAGCGTGGCCTTGATCGCATTCTCGATCAGGTTGGTCAGCACTTGGCCGATCCGCTCACTGTCAAAGTAGCACTGGGGCAGATCTGCGGCAACATCATTGACCAACTGCAGATCGTTATTTTCGGCCTGGTACTTGAGCCGCGTAATAGTGCCAGACACCAGCATGGGCATGTCGCCGCGCTGCGGGTTCAGCACCAGCCGCCCCGACTGCACGCGATTGTACTCAAGCAGCTCGGCGATCCGGCCATTCAGTAGCTCGATCTGGCTATCGACAATCTCCAGAAACTCCTGCTGCATGTCGGTCAGCGGGCCAACCTTGCCCTGCAGCACCAGCTTCACAAAGCCATTCATGGAATGCAGCGGGTTGCGCAGCTCGTGGGCCACCATGGAGATGAACTCCTGCTTGCCGCGCTCCTCAACCTTCTGCGCGGTAATATCATGCAGCACGATCGCGATCAGCATCTCGTCATCGCTCGGCTGGCGCACCAGCGAGGCCCAGGCTTGGAAGGTGCTGCCCTTGCTCTCGTCGTCGTCGCTGTGGGTGCGCATCTCACGCGCCAGGATCTGATGCCCCTCGGTGCGCATCGCCGCAGCCAGATCCAGGATCTGCTCGCGGATCGCCGCGTTTTGGTCGGCATCCATCAGGCGTCGGCCCAGCGGATTCACAAGCACCACCTGCTGCTGGGCATCCAACACAACCATCGCCTCGGTAATATCACGCATCACCGCCTCCAGCAATTGGCGCTGCTGTTGCATGCGGCTATGAAGTTCGGCGTTCTGGATAGCGATGCCAGCCTGGGTGGCCAGCGCCGACAGATGCCGTGCGTCGGTGCTATCATAGATCCCACACTCGCGGCTCACCACAGTGAGCGCCCCCCGAACTTCACCGCTGCCCACAAACAGCGGCACACTTAGCGCGGAACAAATGGTATGGTCAAGGTTTGCAAGCACGCGATTATGTGCGCTATCGGTGATAATCAGCGGGATCTGCTTTTCCACTGTGTGCCGCGCGATCGCATCGGCCACCTGCTTGCAGATCGCCACTTCGCTGCTGGCGGTGCGATGCTCGAAGCCATCGCCGGTCGAGAGCGAGAGCGCCACCCCATGGATGCGCGCCAGCCCAAGCATCTGGATGGTGCTATCGACAATCTGTCCGAGCACCTCATCAAGGCTCAGGCTGCTGGTGATCACGCGCAGGCCCTCTTCTAGGGCGTGCTGCTCGCGCATCCTGGCCCGCAGGTCGTTGGTGCTGCGCTCCAGCTGGGCCACCCGTAGCTCGGCGGCCCGCTTCGCATCGTGCAGCTCCTGCTGAAGCTGCACATTCAGCCGCACGGTGGCGGTGCTCGACCAAATAGCAGCGATACCGAAGCCGAGGCTCCCCGCCAGCAGCGCCAGGGCGGCATACTGATCCTGCGGCGGCTGTGCCGCAAACGGCGTGGCGAGGATCACGAAAAAGAGGTAGAGCGGGCCAAGCAGGAACGGCACCGCAGTGGCCACTGGGGTGATCCGGTAGACCGATAGCGCCCGAAGCGCCACCAGGGCAAACAACGGGTAGAATGCGTGGCCCAGCTGATCGGACTGGTACAGCAGCAGAAGGCTAAACAGTAGATCGAGCACTAGGCTTAGGCCCACCGAAAGGGTCACCCGCAGCCATGCCATGCGCCTCAGGCCGATCAGCGCAAGGTGCGCGATGCTGTAGGCCATGGCCTCATTCCAGATAAGGGGGGTTGTCAGCAGGGCGCTCGACCACCACGCCATGGCAAACGCTACGAGCGGTGTGAGCGTATACATCAGCTGGCGGCGAGCATGT
Organism: Chloroflexia bacterium SDU3-3; assembly: GCA_009268125.1. Classification (NCBI taxonomy): domain Bacteria; kingdom Bacillati; phylum Chloroflexota; class Chloroflexia; species Chloroflexia bacterium SDU3-3. The sequence continues at coordinate 48,672 of WBOU01000005.1, forward strand.
GCCCATGGCCACCCTGGGGCCGATGATGCATTGCCAGCAACCATATTCATAGCTCCTACTGATAGCGCTGCGGCAAAACCAACAGCCGCTGTGGCCATGCCGCTGCTACCTGCATGTCGTCATCCTACGGCCCATAGTCATCCCTTCCGACTGGTGGCTACGCCTCGAACTTATAGCCGAGATTGCGCACGGTGATGACATGCTTGGGCGAATCTGGCTCTGGCTCGATCTTCGAGCGCAGCCGCCGGATATAGACCGCCACCAGGTTGCTCTCGCCCTCGTAGTCATAGCCCCACACCTTGCTCAGGATCTGGCTGGTGCTCAGCACGCGGCCCGAGTTCTTCATCAGGTAGTAGAGCAGGCGGAACTCAAGCGGGGTCAGCTCGACCACGCGGCCATCGCTGAACAGCACCTTGTGCTCGACCGGGTCGAGTGTGATCTCGCCCTGGCTGAGCCGCGCCGAGGGGTTGAGCATGTCGCTGTTGCGGCGGCGCAGCACCGCCTCGACGCGGGCCAGCAGCTCAGATGGCTCGAAGGGCTTCACCAGGTAGTCGTCGGCCCCGATCTGCAGCCCTGTCACACGATCTTGCAGCTGGCCACGGGCCGACAGGAAGATGATCGGAACATCGGATGTGCGCCGGATCTGGCGGCAGACATCAAAGCCATTGGTCTTGGGCATCGATACATCCAGCAGCACCAGATCTGGCTGGCTCTGCTCTATCGACTGCATGATCGAGGGGCCATCGTAGGCCTTTAGAACACGGTATCCAGCTTCTTCGAGAAGGAAGGAGGTGAGTTTAACACTTGGAAGGTCGTCGTCTGCAACCAGAATATGCATACTATTTACTCCTCGCCATGGTATGGTATGACACGCATAGCCAGCGCTCTGTTGTACTAAACTCTCGACTTTGGAGGGATGGGGCACACTGCTGCAATCTTACGCATGTGCTCTACTCTATATTAACAGCAATTGTGACCAAACAGTTACGTATGTGTCTTTCTTGTATAAGACATAAGTCCCAGCCAACTACAGGACTAACATAAAGATTCGCTGCCTGGACAATTATGAGCGACATTTTCACTCTTTTTAGCGGGCCTCTTTTCTCTTCTAGAAAATATCTATTGGCCTTCTATCGATCAGCAGGTGTAAATATTTTATTGTTGCCTTCATTGTGTCCGCGCAGCAGGAACCGAAAAGCGCCCTTTTTTTCAGGTTCATCATGTAACTGTTTTGTTATGCTGTTGATCACAAGATAACAGAGTACTCAAGCTAGCACCCTCGCCGATTCACCATGTTGACAGATAGCATAGGCACTGTAGCAAAATCTCTGGCCAGAATCAACCGCCTAAGATCGGGAATTAGTCCTGTTTTGCGCATGGGCAGGCCATGGCGGCGATCCGAGTGGATCTTGACACCCTGCGCGCTCCGTGCTAGGATACGCGCAGTTTATCAAGGGAATCGCCTTATGACAAATTCTTCACAGAGCACCTGCTGCGACTATTACCCCCGAGCATCTCAATCCTGATCATGCTCCACGGTTGTATGTCGCAATAAGATGGAAGAGACCACACGTGGACAACACCGTCCACGTTTTTTGTTGCACAGGGGGCAGTATGGCCGATATATACGATGAACTCCTCTCGCGTGGGGTGGCCGAGGTGCTGGTGGCGAGCGAGCTGCGCGCCAAGCTGCAGAGCGGCAAGAAGCTGCGGCTGAAGCAGGGCTTCGACCCGACGAAGCCCGATATGCATATTGGCCACGCCGTAGGCCTGCGCAAGCTGCGCAAGTTCCAGGAGCTGGGCCACCAGGTGGTGCTGGTGGTGGGCGACTGGACGGCCCAGATCGGCGATCCCTCGGGCCGCGATGAGACCCGCCCGCGCCTCACCGCCGAGGTGGTGCAGGAGAACGCCCGCACCTACATGAAGCAGTTTTTTAAGGTCGTGGATGAGTCGCAGACCGAGGTGCGCTGGCAGTCGGAGTGGTACGGCAAGTTCAAGCTGATCAACGCGCTCGATCTGGCCGGGCGCTTCACGCTGGCCCAGATGCTGGCCCACGAGACCTTCCGCAAGCGCTACGAGGAAGGCGCGCGCCTGAGCATCCTAGAGCTGATGTACCCCATGCTGCAGGGCTACGACTCGGTGGCGATCAACGCCGATGTCGAGTTCGGCGGCACCGACCAGAAGTTCAACAACCTGGCGGGCCGCGAGCTGCAGGGCCAGATGGGCCAGACCCCGCAGGACATCCTGCTGGTGCCGCTCATCCCCGGCACCGACGGGCGCAAGATGGGCAAGACCTTCAACAACACCATCGATGTGCTGATGCCGCCCTTCGAGATGTATAGCAAGGTGCTCTCGATGACCGACGACGTGATGCCGCTGTACTACGAGGTGCTGACCGACGAGCCGCTGGCCGACATCGCCCAGATGAAGCAGGCCATGGCGGCGGGCACGGCCAACCCCATGGACTTCAAGATGAAGCTGGCGCGGCTGGTGGTCGACCAGTTCCACGCCATCGGCGAGGGCGCGCAGGCCGAGGCCGAGTGGATCAAGCGCTTCCGCGAGCGCGAGATGCCGACCGATATCCCGAGCTTTGCGATCAGTGCGCCGATCGCGATCATCGACCTGATGCTGGCGGCGAGCATGGCCGCGAGCAAAAGCGAGGCGCGGCGGCTGATCGACGGCGGCGGCGTGCGGCTGGGCGGCGAGAAGGTGGAGGGCTACGATGTGGCCGTTTCGCCCGACAAGGCCCCGGTGGTGCTGCAGGTGGGCCGCCGCAAGTTTGTGCAGATCGTGGCGCAGTAGCGCTGGTGGGCAGGGCCTGGGGCGGCATCGCGATGCTGCCCCAGGCCTTTTTTAGCGCCCGTAGGCGGCGGCCAGCTCGCGCAGCCGCACGTGCCGAACCCAGGCGTAGGTGTAGCACTTTTTGTCGAGGCAGTACGAGCGCAGCGTGCGCCCCTGGATGCCGGTGCCCACCTCTTTGCCCTTGCTCATATAGTCGATGCTAGCCTCCACCACCTCGTACTGCTCGGCGAGGGTGTACGAGCGCCCGCCGCGATCGACCCCGGCAAACGCGCCGACGTACAGGTTCACATGGCCCGCGACCCGGCCAGCCGTGCCCGAGGGGCCATATAGCAGCACATCGCCCGGCAGCCAGTCGTTGGGCGCTGTCACCTCGATCAGCTTGGGATTGCGGTCGGGCACATAGTAGTCGGCCATGCTGGGGTTGGCGCTGCCGCCCCATTTGATATCGCAGCCCGCGCCTGCCAGCACCAGGCTGACCAGATCGGCGCAGACGATGTCTTTGTAGTGAAAGTCGTTGGGGTTGCCCAAGAAGCGGGCGCCGTAGCACATCTGCCGAAGGTTGGCCGGCAACAGGTCGAAGGTCTGGGCATCATCGCCCAGCGTGAAGAGGGCCAGGTCGATCACGCGGCGGGCCTTCTCGGGCAGCGAGCCATAGTCGGCGCGGGCGGTGCGCACCGTGCCGCTTGCGCCCCAGGCGGGCGCGAAGGTGGCTGGCTGGCTAGGCTGGGCCGCAAGCGGCATCAGCTGGATGTGCTGCGTAACCGCGCCGTTCAGCATCAGCGGCAGCACGTAGCGCACGTAGCCATCCACCTCCACCTGCAGCTCGCACACGGCTGGCGATCCACCCAACGTAAGCTGGTAGCCGCCCTGCGCGTCGGTGGTGGCCTCGATTGTGGCGCGCGGCGCGGCATCGCTCTGCGGGATGAGGTAGGTGCGCTCGGGCCTGAACACGCGGCCATCGGCCACCAGCTGGGGATTGTAGAGCAGCGCCTGATCGCGAAACTGATCCCAGGTGATACCGGGCACCTTGCCCTGCACCTCTTTCACCCAGCAGTCCCACCGCGACCCCGAGAACCCCAGCAGCCGCCGCGTCCAGGTGAGCGGCACCACCGCCTGCGCCTCGGGGATGAGGTAATCCTGCGCTGGCTTAAACACGCGACCATCGGCCACCAGCTGGGGGTTGTGCAGCAGCGCGCCGTCGCGAAACTGGTCCCAGGTGATACCGGGCACCTTGCCCTGCACCTCTTTCACCCAGCAGTCCCACCGCGACCCCGAGAACCCCAGCAGACGCCGCGTCCAGGTGATCTGCTGGCCCTGCGGCATTGCGGCAGCAGCCGCGCCCAGCGCCGCCGCCGGGCCAACCAGGCGCACCGAAACCCCGGCAATCGGCGCAAGGGTGGTGGCTCCGACAACCCGTCCAGACAACATCATTGGTGGCATCTATCGCTTCCTTCTAGTGTTATGAGTCGGCGCAAGGAGCGATGCAGCGCTCTAGGGCGATTATAGCGGCTCGCAAGCCCCGCCACATAAGCGAATTTGCTATAATACCTGCGCAAAAACCGGAACAACTAGGACCATCCATGATCGAAACCACATCGCGACCGCGCTGGGAGCAGCAGATAAACAACGGAGTCCGCTGGGCGCTCCGCCACTGGCTGCTGATGATGAACAGCATTGTCTTCCTCTACGGCGGGCTGCCGTGGCTCTCGCCGATCGCACATGTGCTGGGGCTGCACTGGCTGGGTAGCGCGATCTTTCTGGTCTACTCGCGGCTGTGCCACCAGAAGCCCGGCCAATCGTTTTTTCTCGATGGCTACCAGGTGGCCTTCTGCGAGCGCGAGACGGCCATGTACACCTGTCTGTTTGTGGGCGGTCTACTGTTCCACCTGGTGCGCACGCGGGTGCGCCCCGCACGGCTGTGGGTGGGCGCGCTGCTGCTGCTGCCCATGCTGCTGGATGGCGGCAGCCAGCTGATCGACGACGTGTTCCACACCTCGCTGCGCGGTACCGATGATACGATCGGATCGTTCAACTTCTGGACCCGCATGATCACGGGCCTGCTGTTCGCCATCGCCACGCTGATCACTGTCTACCCACGCCTGCAGCGCGACCTGCGGGATATCGATATCGCCTAGCTACCGCGCGGGTATCGCCCGCGCAGCCCCGAGGAGAGCCGTGAGACGATTTTCTTTCGCCGCCCTGGCGCTGGCCATGCTGCTAGCCGGGTGTGCCAGCCAGCCCACCGCGTCGGCCCCGGCCGCTGCGGTGGACAGCAACCCCAATGCCAAAATCGCCGTCGCATCCAAGCTGATCGACAGCGGCGCACCATCCATCCCCGATGTGGGCCAGGCCGCGCCGGATTTCGAGTTCACCATGGCCGACGGCACGGCCAAAAAGCTGAGCGACCTGCGCGGCAAAAAGGTGATCGTAAACTTCTGGGCGACGTGGTGCGAGCCATGCCGCGAGGAGATGCCCGATCTCGATAAGGTGCAGCAGGAGTATGGCGACAGCCTAGTGATCCTGGGTGTCAACAAGGCCGAGTCGCTTGAGCAGATCAGCCAGTTCACCACCGAGCTGCCGGTGAGCTTCGCGCTGGTGGCCAACCCCGATGGCGATATCTCGCAGCGCTACTTCACACGCACGGTGCCAAACAGCTATTTTCTCAACACCGATGGGACGATCGGCGCGCGCGAGCTGAAGATCATGGACTACAAGACGATCAAGAGCGCGCTCGATTCCCTCCACTAGCGCCCGCCGCACGCATAGTCCGTGCGATGGGCCACAGGTCAGGTCACACCATGCAACACTCCCCCGATGAGATCCTTGAGATGGCGCGGCGCGAGGTCTCGGCCCGCCACGAGCAGGAGCGCACCACCAAGCTCCACCGCGACTTGCCCTGGCGCTACGCCTTCATCGGCCTGGCCGGGGCGCTGCTGCTGGGCCTGCTGGCCTGGCCAGGGGCCGCGCTGAACTGGAAGATGTACGCCGTGGTGCACGGCGTGTGCGCCCAGATCCACAATGTGGAGGTCGGCGGGCTGCAGCTGCCGATCTGCGCGCGCAATACCGGCATCTACAGCAGCTTCCTGGTGACCTTTCTGATGCTGTTCGCCATCGGCAGGGGTCGCGCCGCCAAGCTGCCGCCCATACCGATCACCGTCACGCTGGTGCTCTTCATCCTGGCCATGGCGGCGGATGGCTTTAACTCGATGCTGCGCGACATGCTGCTGCCGCACCTCTACACGCCGCAGAACTGGCTGCGCACGCTCACCGGCACCGGCATGGGCGTGGCGGTGGCGGTGCTGCTGCTGATGGTGCTGAACGTGTCGCTGCGCAAGGATGCCGACCACGCGACACCGGTGATGCGCAGCTGGCTGGAGCTGGCGGGCGCGCTGGCGCTGAATCTGCTGGTGATGGCGGCGATGTATGGCAACATCAGCTTTATGTACTGGCCGATCGCGGCGAGCGCGTGGCTGGGCATCACCGGCGTGCTGTTCCTGGTGAACCTGCTGGTCTCGGCCCTGGCCATGGGCTACGATAGCAAGATCGAGCGGCTGGCCCAGCTGGCCAGGCCGGGCACGCTGGCGCTGGTGCTGACCCTGGTCGAGCTTGGGCTGATGTCATCCATCCGCTTCTACTTCGAGGGCCGAGGGCTGATGTAGCACCCGCAGACGCGCAAAAAGGCCGCCCCACGCAATGTGGGGCGGCCTTTCGTTTCCGTGGGGCAGAGGGCTACTCGCCGGCGACTTCCTCGCTGGCGACTTCCTCGCTGGCCTCGGCAGCCTCGGTCTCAGTGCCGTCGTCGTTCAGGCGGCGGATGCTGAGGCCCATGCGCTGGCGCTGCTTGTCCAGGCTGATGATCTTCGCCGTGACCGTCTGGCCAGGCTGGAGCAGGTCGCGCGGCTGAGCCTGCGGGTCCACGTTCAGCTCGCTGGCGTGGATCAGGCCCTCGACGGCCTCCTCGATCTGCACGAACGCGCCGAACGGCGTGACGTTCGTCACCGGGCCGCTGACCAGCTGGCCAAGGGCGTAGCGCTGGTCGATCGTCTCCCAGGGGTTCGACTGGAGGCGGCGGAGGCTCAGGCCGATGCGCTCGCGCTCGGCATCAACCTCGACGACCATGACCTTGACTTCCTGGCCGGGCGAGAGCACCTCGCGCGGGTGGTTGACGCGCTGCCACGACAGCTCGGAGATGTGCGCAAGGCCATCCGCGCCGCCCAGGTCGATGAACGCGCCGAAGTTGGTGAGCTGGTTGACGCGGCCCGTGAGCACGTCGCCCGGCTGAAGCTCGGTGAGCAGCCGGTGCTTCTGCGCCTTGCGCCACTCCTGAGTCGCAAGCCGCTCGGAGAGCACCAGGCGGTTGCGCTCGCGGTCGACCTCGATCACCTTCAGCGGGATGTTCTGGTTGACCATCCGCTGCAGCGCCTGCTGGCGCTCCTCGGCGGCGGTGCGGCCATGGAGCTGCGCCACCTGCGAGGCCGGAACGAAGCCGCGGATGCGGTTGAACTGCACCAGCAGGCCACCCTTGTTGTAGCCAACAACCATGCCCTGCACGATGCCGCCCTCGCTCTGGAGCCGAGCAGCCTCTTCCCAGTCTTTTGCAACCTGAACCATCGTCAGCGAGAGGATCAGCTCGCCGTCGCGGTTCTCGGGGTCCTGCACATAAACCTGAATAGAATCGCCAACCTTGACATTTTTTGTAAACTCTTCGCCCATGGACTTCAAATCGCTCTGGGGGATCACGCCCTCGCGCTTGGTGCCGATCGAGACCAGGATCAGGTCGTTCTCGATGCGGATCACCATGCCGTCGCGAAGCTCACCCCGCTGAGGCGTGGCATAATCATACTCGTCCAGAAGGCGCGTCCAGTCAAGCTCTTCGACGTCCTGTTCGGAACTAACAGGAGACACGTTCATCCAAAGCCTCCAAAACCAAAGAATTGGGTTGCCTGCTGCGCTGCCGCTCGCACCAGTCTCGAATAATGGCCCGCCTCGCGTAGGCAGTGGCAGCACGGCGCGACAGGGCTAGGGTGCACGGGCTAGTAAATAATCAAAAGCGCCGTGTCAGCCAGTAGCCACAGTCATGGGCCGGTGCCCGCGAAGGCTCCGCGCTGGACATCTCGTGTGTTGGTCTCGGCATTGGAAAGTCGAGTCGTAACAGAGGAGGAGGCCCGAGGCGGAATATATGGGAACGACTATGTACAACCTTGGGCATTATACCGTGTGGCCTAGGGGCTGTCAAGCAAATCTGCAGGGCAATCTTGCGGCTATCTGTACCCGATTTTTTCTTCCACATCGGCTGCATTGCCCCGCCAAATGCATAACGGCGGGCAAAACCCGGGCAGAATAGCTTTACACAGCTGATACGGCGGCATGTCGTTTCAAGACAACCGCGCGGCATCCATGGTACTCTATCCGCAAAAGAACGCTCAGAAGGAAGATGTGGGCGAGAACATGGCGATCCTGTTTGTGTTTCTGGATGGCGTCGGCCTCGCGCCCGCCAGTGCCGACAACCCCCTGACCGACGCGCCCACCCCGGCGCTGCGCGCCCTGCTGGGTGGGCCGCTGGTGATCGAGACCGCCCGCCTGCCGCAGCGGCCCGGCCTGCTGCTGCGCCCGATCGATGCGACGCTGGGGGTGGAGGGCACGCCCCAGAGCGGCACTGGCCAGACGGCCATGCTGGCCGGGGTAAACGCGCCTGCGCTGCATGGCCGCCACCAGCCCCACGTGCCGCCGGTGGCGCTGCGCCCGCTGCTGGCCGAGCGCAGCATCCTGCGCCGCGTGGTGGATGCAGGCGGGCGCGCGACCTTCGCCAACGCCTTCACGCCCGGCTACTGGGAGGCCCTGGCCACCCGGCGGGCGCGCCGCTCGGCCAGCGTGATCGCCGCCGAGGGCGCGGGCCTAGCGTTCCGCACCGCCGAGGATCTGCGGCGCGGGCAAGCGCTCTCATGGGATATCACGGGTGCGGCGCTGCGGGCCGCCGGGCTGGACATCCCGTCGATCACGCCGCAGCAGGCGGGCGCGGCGCTGGCCGCCCTGGCCCACAACCACGACCTGGTGTTCTACGAGAACTTTATGACCGATCTGGCCGGGCACGGGCGGCTCACCATGGGGCTAGACCAGATCTTTGGCCTGATCGACGCGCTGCTGGGGGCCGCGCTGGAGCACATGCGCCCACAGGACACCCTGGTGCTCACCAGCGACCACGGCAACGTGGAGAGCCTGAGCGCGCCCAACCACACCCGCAACCCAGTGCCGCTGCTGGCGGTCGGCCCGGATGCCCAGCGCTTCGCCCAGATCGAGGATCTCAGCCAGCTGGCTGATGGTATGATGGATGTGATCTTCTCTCGGCGCTAGAGCGGGCAGCATGTGCGGCGCGGCACAGCGGGCAATGGATGCTCTGCGACCCCGTATCTCTTGCGCCTTTATGCCCTACGAGGTATCTATGCGCCGCATTGGCGTTCTCTACAACCCGCTCTCCGAGCAGTCGATCAACACCTCGCTCCAGGTCTCGCGCTGGCTCGAAGCCCAGGGCATCACCGTGTGGCGCGGGGTCTCGCACGAGGGCCGCGAGGAGCCGTCGGCCCTGGATGAGCTGGACCTGCTGGTGGCCCTGGGCGGCGATGGCACGGTGCTGCGCGCCGCCCACCTGGCCATGGCCAAGGGTGGCAACATCCCGGTGCTGCCGGTGGCGCTCGGCCACCTGAGCTTCATGGCCGAGCTGCAGCCCGACGAGGTCTATCGCGGGCTGCAGATCCTGATCGAGGGCGGCGGCTGGCGCGACGAGCGCGCGCTGATCGACGCGACGATCTTCTGCGACTGCTGCGCGCCGCGCTATGTGACGGCACTGAATGAGATCATCGTGGGGCGCGGCGAGCTGAACCGCGTGGTGCAGGTGGAGGTCGAGATCTACGGGGCGGCGCTCACCACCTACCTCTCCGACGGGGTGATCGTGGCCAGCGCCACAGGATCCACCGCCTACGCGCTCTCGGCGGGCGGGCCGATCATCGACCCGCGCTCGCGAGCGCTGGCCCTGGTGCCGCTGGCCGCGCACCTCACCAACCTGCCATCGCTGGTGCTGCACGAGGATGCGGTGATCCGCCTGCTGCTGCGCAGCCGCCACGCCGCCCTGTTCGCCGCCGATGGGCGCGAGAGCATCGCGCTGCACCCCGGCGACTACGTGGAGGTGCGGCGGGCGCAGCAGACGCTGACCTTCGCCCGCGTGCATCCGCCCACCGCCTTCTACACCGAGCTGACCAAGCGGCTGCGGCGCGAGAGCTAGAGGCTGGGGCGCTGCTTGCTCTCGGCCTTGCGCGAGGATGAGGCGGGCAGGTCGGCGCGCAGCAGGCTGCCCTCGACGATGCTCATAAACGCCTTCTTGTCCGCCGAGCGCACAATAGCCTGCTCGTGGGCGCGGGCCAGCACCACCGGGTAGCCCTGGCCGCGCATGCACTGGTCGTAGATCAGGCTGTGCACGCGGTCGACCATGGCGCGGTCAAGCGCGACCCAGCGCGGGATCTCCACGCGGGCAACCTCGCGGCCCACCCGCATGTAGAAAAAGTGGATGAGGTGCTGGCCGTACTTCTCCACATTGATCCGCGACATAGAGACGAAGATCGGCCCGCGCTGGCCCTCCTCCAGACCCTCCGCCAGGATCTCGGCGTCGGTCAGGCCATCGCACACCACGCAGGGCGGCTCGCTGCCGGCGGCCACCGCGCTGCACGAGCTGCACGTGGCCCCCCGGCCCTCGCTCACCTTCACATCCGGGCAGAACATGAGGCGGATGGTGCCCGCCACCTCGGGCGCGCGCGGCCTGCTGATGTAGGAGGCCACGGGGATGCCGCGCTGCTGCATCGCCGTGAGGTACTCGAAGTAGGGCGTCAGGAACTCATCCTGCACCACGCGCTCGGCGTTGGCCAGCGTCCAGCGCACCAGCGTGCCATCCTGCAGCGCGATGCAGGGCAGGCTATCATCCAGAAACTCGTCGGCTAGGCCCACCAGGGCCACGCCCTCCTCCACATCGCGTCGCGAGCTAAGGTAGTTGCCCTCGATCGGGATGCGCCGCACGCCATCGCTCAGGTAGAGGTCTTCGTCGCGGTAGAACAGGGTCGGCTCGGCATTCAGGCGCGCCATGGGCTGATCGCCGTAGCGGATGAACACGCGGCCAATGTTGATCACGTAGCACACCGCGATGCCGTGCCGCTCCACATCGATCTGCGAGCCGTCGGTGGCCACCAGGGCGTAGGCCTCGGGGCGGAAGGGCAGGTCGACCACCGTGTCGAGCGGCTCGGTGGGCTGGGCAAACAGCCAGGCGGCGGTCTCGCGGCTCAGATTCACGGCCTCGGCCCACTTGTGGTGCTCGGCGGCCTCCTCAAGGTAGCGGCCCAGGGCCAGCTGCTGGCGGCTCTGCTTGGCGTCGGCCTCCACGGCGAGCGAGCCGCTCATAGCCCGTATCTGCTTGCTGAGGTTGGAAAGATCCAGCGGCATGATGCACTCCTTCGGGTGCGAACATCTGTGCGGTAGCATAGCATAGCGATTTTGGCGCGTCAAGGCGGGGGGAAACGATTTACCACCAAGACTCCAAGGCACCAAGGTTTATAAGAAAACGAAAACCACGAAAGCGCGAATGGGCAAAATGCCAGCGGCCCAGCCCATCCAGCGAAGGCGCTGCCCAACGACAGCTGGCCATAATCCGCACCGCAGCGGGAAATACCGCCCCAGCGAGGCAGCGCGATTGCCCTCGTAGATCCAGCGCCCCAGCGCCAAAAGCAAAGATGCCAGCAAAGAATGCTATAATAGCCCCCACAGACTATGTCAAAAAACGCATCGGCGTCAAATACACGGAGGACTGAGAGAAGATGGAGCGGCGTGTTGTCATCACTGGAATGGGCGCGGTCAGCCCGCTGGGGCTGGATGTGCCGTCGCTGTGGGAAGGCATCTGCACAGCTCGCAGCGGCATTGGGCCGATCACCCTCTGCCCCACCGACGGGCTAGAGTCCCGCATCGCGGGCGAGGTCCACGGATTTGACCCCAACAACTATATGGATCGGAAGGAGGCCCGCCGCTACGACCGCTTCATCCACTTCGGCATCGCGGCCTCGGGCGAGGCGCTGAAAAACGCCGAGCTGGAGATCACCCCGGAGAACGCCGAGGAGATCGGCGTGATCATCGGCAGCGGCATCGGCGGCCTCGGCTCGCTCTCGGATGGCGTGAACACGCTGCGCGACAAGGGGCCGGGGCGGGTCAGCCCGTTCCTGGTGCCCGCGATGATCACCAACATGGCCGTGGGCCTGGTGTCCATCCGCTATGGCATGAAGGGGCCGAGCTACAGCACCACGTCGGCCTGCGCCAGCAGCGCCCACGCGATCGGCGAGGCCTTCGAGACGATCAAGCGCGGCTGGGCCAAGGCGATCGTGGCGGGCGGCAGCGAGGCCTCGGTGACGCCGATCAGCATCGCCGCGTTTGTCAGCGCGCGCGCCATCTCCACCAACAACGACGAGCCGGAGACCGCCTCGCGCCCATTCGACGCGACCCGCGACGGCTTCGTGCTGAGCGAGGGCGGCGCGGTGCTGGTGCTTGAGGAGCTGGAATTCGCCAAGGCGCGCGGCGCGCGCATCCTGGCCGAGATCGTGGGCTACGGCCTCTCGTCCGATGCCTACCACATCACCCACCCCGCACCCGGCGGCGAGGGCGCGTACCGCGCCATGAAGCTGGCCGTGCAGCACGCAGGCCTGACGCCCGACGCGATCGACTACATCAACATGCACGGCACCAGCACGCTGCCGGGCGACATCGCCGAGAGCACCGCGATCAAGACGCTGCTGGGCGAGCGGGCCTACCAGATCCCGGTCAGCTCGTCGAAGTCGCAGCTGGGCCACATGCTGGGCGCTGCCGGCTCGGTCGAGGCGATCATCTCGATCCTGGCCATCCGCAACGGCCTCATCCCAGCCACCATCAACCTGCGGACCCCCGACCCCGAGTGCGACCTAGACTACGTGCCCAACACGCCGCGCCCCGGCACGCTCAACACCGTGATGAGCAACTCGTTTGGCTTTGGCGGCCACAACGTCTCGCTGATCTTCACGCGCTACAACGAAGATTAGACCGCGCTCGCGGCCCGCGATCTGCCAGCAGATCGCGGGCCGCCGCGCCCAACGGCCAACGCTATGCCAGCTATCGACAAACTCATCCGCCGGATCGGCCTGATCTTCAACAACACCAGCCTGATCCAGGGCGCACTTGCCCACCGCTCCTACGCCCACGAGCACCCCGACCGCGCCCACGGCCTGGCCGACAGCGAGCGGCTCGAGTTCCTAGGCGACTCGATCGTCAACTTCATCGCCGCCGATCTGCTCTACCGCCACTTCCCCAACCGCCCCGAGGGCCAGCTCACCAAGCTGCGCGCATCGCTGATCAAAACCGGGTCGCTGGCCGGCTTCGCCCGCGAGATCGACCTGGGCAGCTACATCCTCATGGGCAAAGGCGAGCGCAACACCGGCACCCACACCCGCAACCCCCTGCTGGCCGACACCTTCGAGGCCCTGGTGGCCGCGATCTACCTTGACCAGGGGCTGGATGCCGCACGCGCCTTTGTGACACCCTTCTTCGAGTCCCAGATCGCCCAGATCCAAGACGACAGCAACATCGACGCCGACGACTACAAGTCGCAGCTGCTCACAGTGGTGCAGGGCAGGTTCGGCGTCACGCCATCCTACCGCATCGCCGCCGAGAGCGGGCCAGAGCACCGGCGCGAGTTCACCGCCGAGGTCTACCGCGGCGAGCAGCGCATCGGCAGCGGCAGCGGCCTGAGCAAACAGCTGGCCGAGCAGGAGGCCGCCCGCGAGGCGCTGGCGCTGCTGGCCGAGCACTAGGAGCAACCCCATGCCACAGGTTCTGATCACCGGCGGTTCGGGCTACCTAGGCCGCGAGCTGGTGCGGCTGTGCCTTGCGGCGGGCTGGGATGTGACCGCCACCTATGCCAGCCACCCGCCGCAGATAAGTGGCGCACGGCTGCTGCCGCTCGACCTGCGCCAGCCCGGCGCGGCGCTCGCGCTGGTGCGCGCGGCCCGGCCTCAGATCGTCATCCACACCGCCTACGTGCAGGGTGGGCCAGATCTATCCGCCATCACCGCGCAGGGGCCAGGCGATGTCGCCGCCGCCGCCCACTCGGTCGGCGCGCGCCTTATCCACCTCTCCTCCGATGCGCTCTTCGACGGCGAGAGCCAGCGACCCTACACCGAGGACGACCCGCCCTCGCCGATCACGCCCTACGGCCAGGCCAAGGCCGATGCCGAGCGCGCCGTCGCCTTAGCACACCCCGCCGCGCTGATCGTGCGCACCTCGCTGATCTACGGCGGCCCCACGCCCAGCCCCCACGAGCAGATGGCGCTGGACGCCGTCGAAAGCCCCGAGCGCTTCACCTTCTTCACCGACGAGCTGCGCAACCCTGTGCTGGTGGCCGACCTCGCCGCCGCGCTGGTCGAGCTGGCCCCCACCAGCCGCAGCGGCATCCTCCACGTCGCCGGTGCCCACACCATCAGCCGCTACGAGTTCGCCTGCCGCATCGCCCGCGCCGCAGGCAGGCCAGCCGACGCGCTGCGAGCCGGGTCGAGCGCGGCCAGCGGGCTGCGCCGCCCGCGTCACGTGGCCATGGACAGCAGCCGCGCCCAGGCCATCCTGCGCACCCAGCTGCGCGGCGTGCGCGATGTGCTGCCCGCCTAGGCAAGCAAAAGGCCGGGGATCGTACCCCGGCCACCACAAGCGCAAATAGTAGTGCAGAAACGCTAGATATACTCGAACTGGCTGACGCGCCGCCGCCACTCGTTCTTCAGCTCCACCGCATCCTCGCCGGTGCTCCCCAGGTAGTCCATCAGCGCGCGATAGAACATGGTGGACTGATCGAGGAAGGGGAAGTGCGCCGCCTTCGGCAGCGTCAGCACCTGCTTGAAGGTCTTCGACTCCTCATCCTCAAGCGCATCAGAGACGATCAGGGTGTCGCGCTCGCCGTAGAGGGCCAGCAGCGGTGTGCTCAGGCGCGCAAGGTCGGCGCTCAGGTCGGTCTCAAGAATCGAGTTCAGCACCGAGCTCACCACGCTCTCGCTCAGCGCCTCGGTATCGTCGATGATCTCCTTCTGCACCACCTCGTCGCTGAGCTTCATCTCGCGCACCTGCTTGGTCCAGATGTTGTTGGGGTTGGATCGGCCCAGCAGGCGCGAGAACGCCCCCGGCTTCACCACCGACTGCAGCTGGGTACCCTGCATCGGCGTGCTCACCACCATCAGCTTGGTGAACAGCTCGGGGTGCTCGGTCGCGGCGCGCACGGCCACCATGCCGCCCAGGCCATGGCCCACCAGCACCACGCGGGACATACCCATATTGTCCATAAACCGCAGCAGCATGTCCACATACTCGGAGACCGAGAACGTGCCCTTCTCATCGAGCGTCTCTCCGAAGCCCCAGAAGTCAAGGGCATAGGCTCGGTAGCGCTCCGACACATACTCCATCGTCGGCAGCCAGTAGCGCCACGAGCCAAGCCAGCTATGCAGGAATATGATCGGCTGGCCACGGCGTCCAACGAGTTCGTAGTGAACCATCCGACTGTCTAGATATATCGCGCTCACGTTTCCGTGCACCTATCCGATAGAAGGTCGCCGCTTATCCCAGATCGAGCAGCAGGCCCTTTGCGCTTATATAAACGCAAGAATAAAGAAACATCCCATAGCCGCGCCGTCGGCAGCAGCTACGCCCCTACGACTCTACCTCTTCCGGCTCGGGCTGAGTCACGGGCAGAACAAAGTAGAACGTGCTACCCACGCCGATCTCGCTCTTCACCCACATCTCGCCGCCGTGCAGCTCCACAAACGACTTCGCGATCGAGAGGCCGAGGCCTGTGCCACCCGCCTCGTCGCGCAGCGGGTTGTCCGTCCGATAGAAGCGGTGGAACAGCTTCTGCTGATCCTCAGGGGTGATGCCCACGCCATTGTCAGTCACCGCCACCTCCAGCATCCCCGAAGGGTTCAGCTGGACGCGCAGGTCGATCTTGCCCTCTGCATAGGTATACTTCACCGCGTTCGAGACAAGGTTGAGCACCACCTGGGTGATGCGCCGCTCGTCGGCCTCGATCTTCGGCAGATTGTCGGCCATCTCCAGCGAGACCTGCATGCGCTTGCGCTCGATCTCGGCGCGCATGGTCTGCATCACATCCTGGAAGATCGAGCTGATGTCCACCTCGTCAAAATTCAGCTGGATCTTATTCGAGTCGATCCGGCCAATCTCAAGGATATCGTTGATGAGGTCCATCAGGCGGTTGGCGTTATTCTTCACCACGCTCAGGAACGAAGACTGTGTCTCGCTGATCGGGCCTGCTGCGCCCAGCACCAGCAGGTCCACATAGCCCTTGATCGCTGTGAGCGGTGTGCGCAGCTCGTGCGAGACGCTCGACACGAAATCGCGCTTGGCGCGTTCGGACTCGATCTCGCGGGTGATATCGCGGAACACCACCACGCTGCCGTAGGTCAGGCGATCTGGGCCAACCATAGGCGTGAAGTATAGCTCGATCGTCTGCGGCGGCGTGCCTAGCTCTAGGCGCTGCTGGCTCTGGCCCTCATCGCTCAGCCGCTGCAGGCCAGCCACGATCGTCTCGTGAATAACCTTCAGGCGTGAGCGGGACGAGGGCGAGGGATCATAGGTAAGGATATCGCCCAGGTGCTGCCCCAGCAGATCCGCCTCACGGATGAGAAGAATATCCTCCGCCGCCGGGTTGAACAGAATGACCTTCTCCTGCTCGTCGAGCACCACCACGCCCTCGCCAAGGCTGCGGAGAATCGCCTGGTTCTTGATCGTCTCCTCACGCTGCTGGTTAAACGACTCCGAGAGCCGCGTCGCATACTCCTGCACCAGCGAGTACAGCTCGGCGTTGTGGATGACGATCGCCACCTCATTGGCGATGGTCGAAAGCAGCTGCTCCTGGCTGGGGGTGAAGTAGTGCAGGTGCGGGCTGGTCAGCATCAGCACGCCCAGCGTGCCCACGCCCTCGGCGCGCAGCGGCACCGCCACCACCGAGCGCACATCCTGCGCCCGCCCTGGCTCCTGCACCCAGCGCTTGTCGCGCCGCACATCGCCGATGCAGATCGGGCGCTGGTTGTCGCGCACCCAGCCTGCCAGGCCTGTGCCCTCCTCAAAGGCAATCGCGATATTCTCTGCGTGCACCTCGCCGTCGTCGCCAAGCACCGCGCGGCACACCAGTCGGCGCTGCTGCTCATCCCACAGCATGATCGAGCCGCGCCGCACGCCCAGGTTCTTCGCGGCCAGCTGCAGGGTCTTCCGCAGCGTATCGTTCATCTCAAGGCTGGCCGTCAGCTCCACCGTGATGGCGTGCACCGCCTGCAGGCGCTGCTTCTCATCGGCCAGCTGCATGTTCAGCTCGGCCAGGGCCGCCGTGCGCTCCTCCACGCGCTGCTCAAGCTCGGCGTTGAAGCGCCGCACCTCGTCGAACAGGCGCGCGTTGCGCACCGCCTGCGAGGCCTGGCTGGTGAGCGTAAAGGCAAGCTGCGCATCATCCTCGGTGTAGACGCCCGGCTTATGGCTATCCACGGTCAGGACGCCGATCACCTCATCGTCGAGCAGCAGCGGCACGCCGATCCAAGCGCGGATCAGCGATGTGCCCGCAACCTCGCGGAAGCCCTTGGCCTGCTTGACATCCTTTTCCACAAACGGGCGCTTGGTGCGCACGATCGTGCGGAGAGTCAGGTCATCCTTCAGATTAAAGGTGATCTGCTCAACCGCAGGCCGCTCCGACTCGGGGAAGCCACGCGTCGCGACGATCCGCACGGTGTTGGTGTTGCTATCGCGCAGCATCAGCGACGCCGAGCTATAGGGCACCACCTGCCGCAGCTGATCTAGCAGCAGCGAGTAGATCTCATCAAGCTCCAGCACGCCAGTCAGCCGCTCGGCCACCGTGCGCAGCGTATCCGAGGCGGTGCGACGCGCCTGCTCCAGGGCAAATAGGTGGGCGGTCTTCAGGCCCTGGCTGGAGAGTGTGGTAAGGATCGAGATCATCGAAAGCTCGCGGCCCTGCCAGTCGCGCGGGCGGCGGTCGCCGATCCACAGCATACCCAGCGGCTGCTCGCGCGAGCCAAGCACCTCGCCGATCAGCCCGTGGATGCCGAGGCCCTCCCCAAAGATCTGTGGCATCTCGGCCAGGGCATCGCGGAACACCACCGGCTTATCGCTGCTGAACAGCATCGTCACCAGGTCTTCTGGCAGCGCCAGCGGCGGGTACTCGATCACATCTGGACGCTGATTATCAAACATAAACTGCTGCGTCACCTGCCGGTTGCTATCCAGCAGCAGCAGCGCGCCCATCTGCGCGTGCAAAAGCTCCAGCGCGTTGAGCACCACGATCTGCTGCACCTCGGTGGCATCCAGCGTGCCGGCCAGCTGCATGCTGATGTCGTAGAGCAGGCCGAGCTCCTGCAGGCTCTGGCCCTGCTCGCTGAACATGCGGGCGTTCGCCAGCGCCACCGCGCCCCAGGATGCGATCGTGGAGAGCAGGCGCACATCCTCGTCGATATAGGCGTTCTCGCGCTCGTAGTCCTGAATCGCGATCAGGCCAATCACCTGATCGTTCGCGATCATCGGAACCCCCAGCCACGACAGCGAGGTCGGCCCATACTGCTGAATGCCCAGCTCTTGCAGGCGTTCAGCCTGATACTCACCCTGCAGCAGCAGCGGCGCGCGCGACTGGATCACATAGTGCGAGAGGCTATCCGACTCGCTCAGCGGCTGCTCTTTGACAAGCTCGCCATTATGGTAGTAGATCGGGAACGACACGGCATGGGCATACTCGTCGTACAGCCCAAGGTAGAAGTTCGTCGTATCCAGCAGTCGGCTGGCCTGGCGATAGATCAGGGCGATCAGATCATCCAGCTTCGGCACCGCGCTAAACTGGCGACCGATATCATTGAAGGTCGAGAGCTCCTCGATACGCCGCCCGCGCTCCTGGAACAGACGCGCATTATTGATCGCAACCGCTGCCTGATTGGCCACCGCCGCCACAAACCGCACATCCTCTGGCCCAAACGCGTGCTGCTGGTAGCTCTGGATGTTGATCACGCCCAGCACATCATCGCCCGACGAGATCGGCACCACCACATACGACTGCTCAACCTTGTCATCAGGGCCAAATCGGGTCCCCACCCGGATATGCGTGGTGCGGTAGGCCATTGATTCCTCGTGGGTGCCCAGCAGCAGCGGCTGGCGGTTCGTCACCACCCAGTGATTGACCCCACGGGTCGTGCTCGGCTCAAGCGTGATGCGCTGCCCGTGGTCATAGGCCACCGGGTAAGAGAGGATATGCCGCCGCAGATCGTACAAGGCAATAAACGAGGTAGACACATCGATCACGCGGCCCAGCTGCGCGTGCAGCCGCTCAAGCACATCCTCAAGATTCAGCGTCGAGGTGATCGCGCTGCCGATCTCCTGCAGCACACTCACCTCGGCCAGCCGTCGCTCGCGCTCGCTGAACAGCTGGGCGCGGGCGATCGATGTTGCGGCAAGGCCCGCGATCGTGATCAGGAAGCGCTCATCATCCGAGTCAAATTTCTTTGGCTCAGGGCTCTGCACATTGATGATGCCAAATACCGCGCTACCTTCGACAATGGGCACGCTCAGCCACGAGGAGATGTTCGCATGATCCGAGGCCTCAAATCCGCTTTCCAGCAGATACTGCGCCACCTCATCACGGGTCTGCAGCAGCACCGAGCGCCGCTCGTTGATCACGCGCCACGATATCGCTGGCTCGTGCGCGGTATGCACACTGCCCTGCTGGCCCGATGGTCTGCCGTCTTCCCAGAAAATCGGGTACGAGATCTGCTGCGTCTCGCTGTGGAACAGCGCGATAAACGAGTGCCGCCGATCGAGAACCTGACCGATCTCCTCATGGATGATCTGAATCAGCGCCTCTAGCTGGACCGCAGCATTCAGTCGCTGGCTAATCCGGTTGAAGGATGTCAGCTCGGCGATACGGCGGTCGCGCTCGGCGAACAGCCGCGCGTTCTCCAGCGCGATCGCCGCCTGATCGGCGATACCAGCCAGCAGCATCTGCTCATCATCGCTGAACTCGCGCTGCTCGATGGTCATCACGCTCAGCACGCCTACGATCTGCTCGCGATACACCACCGGCACACCCATGAATGTGGTCAGCGCATGGTCGCGGTTGAAATCGGGGTAGAGCGAATGGCCCTCCTGATTCACATCGAGCACGATCAGCGGGCGGCCCGTCGCAGCCACGCGCCCGGTCAGGCCCTGGCCTACCGGCACCGACATCTGGTCGGCGATCTCGTGCGAGATCCCGAGCAGCGCCGCCGCCCGCAGCATCTGATCGGGGGTGACCGTCCACAGGCCCACCGTGCTGACATTGAGGTGGCGGCCCACCACATCCATCAGCCGATTCAGCACCTCATCGGGCCGCAGCGAGGAGCTGAGCACGCGCGAGGCCTCAAGCAGGGTCGAAAGCTCGCCAACCTTGTGCTCAAGCACCTCGGCATTATGCCCGATCTGCGAGAACAGCCGCACATTCTGCACGCCCAGGGCCAGCTGGCTGGCCACCGCCGTCATAAAAGCAAGCTCGCGCTCGCCATACAGGTTCGGCGTATAGCTCTGGATGCTGATCACGCCCTCGATCATGCCATCGTTGCCCAGCAGCGGCACCCCCAGCCACGAGGCCGAGCGCCGCGCCGTCACGCCAAATGCGATCGGCTTCACGCCCGAGGGCTTCTGCTCGCCAGCCAGATTCTGGAACAGCAGCGGCTGCCGCGTCTGCACAATTTGCGTGGTGAGGCTGCCCTCAGACAGAAGGCGCTTGACGGGGTTGATCGTCCGCAGCTCCTCATCGGCCTCAAGCGACATCGCAACCTGCTTACGCGTCTCATCAAATGCGTAGATATAGCCCGCATCAACCGTCAGAAAATCACGGATGCGCTCGTAGATCTGGGTAAACATCTTGGGAAGATCCAGCGTGGTGCTGGTGATCCGCCCGATGTCGTTGATCACATCAAGCTCGGCAATACGATGCTCGCGTTCGGCAAATAGCCGCGCGTTCTCCAGCGCGATCGCCAGCTGGTTGCCCAGCGATGAGAGGAAGCGGATATGCCGCTTGGTAAACGCGTAGGCCGTGTTGCTCTGCACCGAAAGCACGCCGATCACGCGGTTTTGGCTGCGCAGCGGGATGCCCACCCACGAGCGAACTGGCTTGTCGAGCACCACCGGCTTCACCGGCAGCTGCGGGGGCGCATCGTGGTAGTCGCGAATGTCCAGCACCTGCCCGCTATCGATCACATGGCCTGTCAGGCCGGCTTTGGGCTGAACCAGTTTGGTGTGGGTCTCAAGCGTGCGGCCTTCTTCCTTGAACAGCTCAAACTGAATCGACTCATGCTGATCGTGGTAGGAGGCTACAAAGAAGAAGGTTGGCGTGCCCATGTACGAGACAATCTCGGTGTAGACACGATCCAGCAGATCATCAAGGCTCAGCGTCGAGACCGCCGCTTTGCCAACCTTGTACAGCGCGCGCATCTGCTCGGTCTGCGCCCGCGCCTCGCGCAGCAGCGTAGCATTCTCGATCGCGATCGCCGCCTGATCCGAGAGCACCTCGATAGCCTCAAGCGAGCGGCTTGTTGGGCGGAGCCGGTTATATGGCTCATCAACCGAGAGCATGCCCACCAGCCGGGCGCTCGTGCTGTAGAGCGGCAGGAACACCCGATCTTGGGGGTGCCACTCATCAGGTGCCTCCGGCAGCGCATCGCTCTCAACCGAGAGCTGCGGCACCACAAAGCCAGCGCTCACCTCTTCGAGCGCCTCGGCGGGGAGGAAAAAGCTGCGCCCCATCCGAAAGCGCTTGTTTAGAATGCGGTCAATAAAGCCCTTGGGCATGGGCAGCGTCCGCAGCTGATCGAGCTCGGGCAGCGCCACGCCAGCCCCCGATACCACCCGCAGCGCGTCAGCCTCATCGGGGTCGGCGATATAGAACACCGCACGCCGAAAGCCGGTGGTGTCCACAATGCTGAAGGCGATCTGTTCCAGCAGATCCTCAATCGACCGATCGGCCCGCAGCGCCTGGCCAATATCAAGCACCTGCTTGAGCATGCTGGCTCGCTGCTGAAGAAGCGAGCGCTGACGCTGCTGCTCTTCGTAGCGGCGGGCATTGCCTAGCGCGAGCGCCACCTGATCCGTGAGCGCTCGCACAAACTCGACTGTATTGTGGTCGAAGGCCTGGGTTCGCTCGCTATGCAGGCACACCACGCCAACGATCTGATTTTCATAGTAGACCGGCATCGCCAGCACCGATGCGGTGTTTGGGCCAATGCCATTCGGTCGATCATCATGAGCCAGCTCATCCACCAGCTTGGACTCGCCGCTGGCCAGCACGTCGCCCACGGTCCGATCCGATACCTCAAGCACCTGGCCCAGCAGCTTCACATCATCTGCGCCATAGCCAGCCGTAGCCAAGATCCGATAGACCTGCATCCCATCGTCATGCAGGGCAACAAACGCGATAAACTGGCCGCTGTCGGCATCGGTAACGCGCAGGCCATCTTTATCATCAGATCGCAGCGCAATGAAGGCCTGCGTCGCAGGTGTGGCCTGCAGCGCCTCATCGAGCGCAAAGCTGAAGATCAGGTCGAGCGAGAGCGTAGCCGTCAGCTGGCGGCTGATCCGCTGTAGTGCGGTGAGATGCTGCAGGCGCCCGCGCAGGTGTGTATCGGTGTGCGAAAACTGCCGTGCGCTTGCGATAGCCAGCGCAGCCTGTGTAGCCACCAGCTGAAGCAGCCGCTCCTGATCGGCGGTAAACACCCGCTGCTGATCCCCAAATAGCTCGATCGTACCGATCAGCTGCTCGCCCACCAGCAGCGGAGTACCCAAAAAGCTCATGGGCGCTGCACCTGTGGCAAGCTGGATGGGAAGGGGTTTTACGGGGGCGTGCTCGAAGCTCGCCATGCGCAGGATACAGCGGTAGCGCCCAAGCCAGCCCGTCAGGCCATGCGAGAAACGCTCGGGGGTGCCCGACACTTGGCCAGACTGATATTCACCAGCAAGTCCTGTCTGCACACCCAGCGCAAACATCTCATCTTCGGCATCGTACAGGCAGATCTGCGCCCCAGCAAAAGGAATAAAGCCGCGCACGCCCCGGAGGATGGCGTAGAGGGTATCTTCAAGCGGCTGCTCAACCCCCAGGCGCAGGCTGAGATCCTGCAGCGCATCGAGCTCTTGAGCACGGCGCTGCTCGGCATCATACGACTGCGAGCCAGCGATAGCAACCGCCACCTGGTCGGTAATCGTCTGCGCCAAGCTCTGCTCGGCCCGGCTAAATGCATGGTCGCGGCTTGTGTAGCCCGTCGCCAAAAAGCCCACAATCTGATCGCGCACTTTCAGCGGCAGCAGGAGCGCGCTCTGAAAGCCCAGCACATCACGTTTTGGGTTTGCATCGCCGCCAATGATCTGGATCTGACCGGACTCCAGCACCTCGCTAATCGGCCCGTGGCCATTCACCGTATAGTGTGGAACCAGCACATCTTCATCTTGATCAAGGCTGTAGGAGGCTGCCTCAAACAGCTGCTCTGGGTCATAGCGATCGCGCAGGTGGATAATACAGCGATCCGCACGTAGCGCCAGCGACACATTCTCGGTGATCCGCGCCAACATCGCCTCCAGGCCAAGCCCCGAGGTGATGATCTTGCCATTTTCCTGAAGGATGAACAGCTCGCGCGAAGACTCGAGCTGAGCCGTGTGGGCGGCGCTATCGCGATAGTGAAGCTGCACCAGCAGGGCTATCTGGTGGCGCAGGGCGACAAAGAAGGCTGGGGTAAACAGCGCCTCTTGCTGTGGGGAAAACGGAGCCAGCAGCACGCCAGAGCCATACTCGCCAGCAAAGGCGAGCTCTTGAAACGGCTGGCTGAGCACAGAGCGATCGCCTTTTCGGAGCGCCTGCTGGGCCTGCTCATCAAGCCCATGGGCAGCGCAGAGCGCGCCTCCGATAGGCTGTAGTAGCAATACAGCCCAAGGGCACAGTAGCGACGCACACACACGATCGACGATACTCTGGGCTAGCGTAGAAAGATCGCTCAGTCCGTGCTTATCGTTGCCGCTGACCGCAAGTTCTGCTATTAGTTCCCAAGCCGAAGCTTGCGGCACTAGTGTCGTCGTATCCATAGCCAAGAACGTATCCGCTCCCACCCGCTGCGCGGGATAAACTTTTTATCGCCCTATGCTCGATAGATGGCACACTCAAGACGGGCACAAAAACTACCTGTTAGGCTCGCCCATAGCTCACATGGCTCTTGCGGCCCAGTTCGCGAGCCTCGGCCTGTGCCTTCTGGCGTGCGTCCTCCGCAGTCTCGCTCAGCTCACGAATATCGTAGAACGGCCCATCATCGCTGGTAAGCACGCCGATCGAAAGCGACATGAGCGGCACCTGCTTGGGCGTGCCCGTATCATCAGTCACCGTGATATAGCCATTGCGCCGATCTTTATAGTTGTAGTGAAGGCCGACCTCGGCGTCGAAGCGCTCTATCAGCTTCTCCGATACAGCCTTTAGGTTCTCGCGGGAAGACGTGATCACAAAATCGGGGCCGACCACCATCTGGCCAATGAAGTCATCGGCGGTGCCAAGCTCGTTGACCACCTCGCTGGTAAGCAGCGCGGTAAATCGGAGCACATCTTCGCCCACCACAGCGCCATACGCCTGCGTGAAGGTCTCAAAGCCATTGATATGGATCTGCGCCATGGCCCAGCCATTGTTTGCGATCAGGGTGCGGTACTGCTCGTTGATCAGCTCCGCAGTTGGCAGATTCGTGACCGGGTGGGCAAGGTTGCGCTGGCGTGCGCGCTCAAGTGCACCCTTCACAATGGTATGGACTTCTTCGATATCAAACGGCTTTACGAGGTAGTACTCGGCCTGAACCTC
Organism: Chloroflexia bacterium SDU3-3; assembly: GCA_009268125.1. Taxonomy (NCBI): domain Bacteria; kingdom Bacillati; phylum Chloroflexota; class Chloroflexia; species Chloroflexia bacterium SDU3-3. Next base: position 73,426 of record WBOU01000005.1, read on the forward strand.
ACCAAGCCCCTTCAGGCGATCTTGCTTTTCACCACGGGCAGTCAGGAAGATGATCGGGATATGGCGGGTGCGAGCGCTGGCTCGTAGCGCCTTACCAATATCATAGCCCTCCATATCAGGAAGATTCACATCCAGCAGGGCGAGGCTCGGCGGGGTCTTGCGGCAGATATCGAGGGCAATCTGCCCGCGCATGGCGGTCATCACCTCATACCCCTGTGATGTAAAGTAGATTTTGAGTAGGCTTGAAATATCGGGTGCGTCTTCGACGACCAGGATCTTTTCCTTATTCACCGAGGTATCCTCCTCAATTGCCCCAGTATTTGGCTAACGAATGCCAAACAACTTTGAAAATTCAGTATCGGTCGGCTGGATCGGCGTGATAGACTGTGATGGGTGCTCGCCATCAGGCTTTGGGAAATAGCGATCAGGCCATTTATAGATTGCCTGATCTGGCTCGCTATCTGGGTTCATCTGTTCGCCAAACGGCGGCACATTAACATCCCGCGGGACAACTGTATGAGGATCGCTATAGACCAAGGTCGTATTCGAGCCGATCATGCGGCCTGGATACACCACGAAACCGCTGCCAATCCGGCAGTTGTGCCCCACAACCGAGCCAATCACGGGCATATCGATCTCGACCTTTTCGCCTTGATGATCTATTTTAAGCTTACGGCCAAGAAGGTGAAAATCGGTGAAGATATTTCCGGCCCCGATAAAGGTATTGCGGCCAACGACACACATCTGCAGGCAGCTTAGCTGTGCAACCATGGAATTTTCCATAAGACTGGTCATAAAAAGACCAGTGTTCCAAGGCAGGTAGCACTTGTTGCTGACTACGCTAAGCATCACCTGGCAGCCCTGCATGATCGTGACATTATCGCCGATCAGGCTGTTGGTGATCACCGCGCCAGCACCAATATAGACGTTATCGCCGATCACCGTCGGGCCATGGATAACAGCAGTAGGATCGATAGAGCAGTTCTTCCCGACCTTCACCAGCCGCGAGCACGAAAAAAAGTGCGATTTGCGCCAGCTTGGGGCCATGGGATTGATGCGATCCAAGAGATGAGAAGCTGAAACTGCCAACTTCTCCTTCCAGCTGGTTTCTACGCGCTCTTCATGGGTTCGCCCCCACGAGAACACACCAAAGGGAGAGTTGGCAAGATAGAGGTGGAGCCAATTTTCGATCGACAGAAATGCGCGAATGGGTACGTGAAAAACTAATTCACCGCCATTCACTGCCATATATTTCGGGATATTGTAGTACCCCATCTCGCGCGATGCAGTATCGACCACGAGCGGGATAGGCTCTTCTTCAGTGCGACCGGCTGGAAAGTAAAAAAGATCGGCGCCATACACTTCCCCTAGATCGGTGAAGCCTTTCGATAGGGGGATGGCGTGAACCGTGATGGCTTTATCTTGTTTTGAAAACGCCAACTGGCACGCCCGCCCGGAGGCGCGTGCCCGCGTCACAAAATCGTCAATAAGCGCCTGATTAAAGAAAAGATTATCTCGATAGATAATCTTTTCCTCGGTTTCATCTTTTTTGTCCCGAGCGGTGCGCGCCTCAGTCAGGGAGGTTGCCTCTGGCGCAATTCGGCCATAGCTAGCCAGCAAGTCGCGCTGGTGAACCCAGAGCAGCTTGTTTAAAATGCGGAGGTCGCGCGCCGGCTCGCCGAAAGGTGGGATTATGGTCGTATCGGCGATCGGTATGCATTTCATGTGTGCGTTCACTCCCCTGTCACAGAGATGAGGGTAAGGTTATCGTAGACCTCCCCGGGGTACCATCCCCAATACTATACAGGATAGAGACCGCTCATCTCAAGAGGTTGAGATTACAGTCATATTACGTAACGCACAGGAGAGCGTGGGCCCGGTCGACCCACGTAGACACCATCCGGATCTGTTTTAGTCGACCGGGTCCTTGTCGATCGCAAACGTACAGGACGCAGCACCAAGGCCGCGGCACTCGATCTCTTCCATATGGAAGGAGTGGCCGCCCGTCACCCAGGTAAGTGCTTCCTCAAGGATACCCTGCGCGAGATGACAGCAGGGGCGTTCGGTATGGCGACCCCAGCACACAGGGCACTTTTCAATGATGTAGAGGAATTGCCCTTTACGCTCCTCGACACGGGTCGGCTGGTCGCTAAAGCGATCAAAGGTCTGCGCTGTTGCGTTGAGGGCGATTTTCATTTTCATCGTCATCGGCATCAGCTTCAGCGCAAGATCAGCCATGCCAAGGAGTGGGCCAAACTCCTTGAGGCCTAGATTGAACGCATACCGCCCAGCACGCAGCTCCATGCCGCGAGCACCTCGGTGGCCATACATCGTCTCTGTCGACTTGGAAATCGTCGACAGATCATGGAAGGAAAACTCACGCCGGAGGTTGCTTGGCGGGTAGTTGTTCACCAAGTGTTTGGTGCCGGCGAGGTTTAACAGGGCATTAACACCGTTACGCCCCATGACGTCTTCCAGGCTAAGCAGGTACAGACGTCCGATCAGATTGGGATAAAATCGCGGCTCTAGCTCGCTCGCGTTGCCACGCTCATCTGGCATTGCCCGGCTCCTTCGGGTCTATGGCTTGAAGGCAAGCTGAATTTGCGGCCCAAAAAGCTTGAGATATTGTACACGATGCTACGTAGAATCGTCAACCAGAAGGGTTGTACTTCTGGGTTGAGTTCAGGTAGTACCCCGACTACCGATTGAAGATGGTGCGCATACCAAAATTCTCCTGTTCTGCATGTAGTAAAATGGTCCTACTATACAATAGACGATAGCCTGATACAATGATCATGCTTTCGTTATCTAAAGACATTTTAACTTTTTAACAACACATTTTAGCTGATCAGGAAAACATTGCTAAAAATCTAAACCTAACTTTAACTTATATCGGCTGTATAATAACCCTGCACCACCGCTTGTTCCTAATGCCTTAGGATTTAATGCGTTTCTGTTCTTGTTTGTAGCACTAGCTACAGGAGATCGAGCACCTATGTATGCTTCCACTGGCCAACGCATGGCTACCATTCTTATGGTAGCACTGATTGGGATGTCCATGGGGGGAACTTCTGTTTCAGCCCAAACTCCCACCCCTGAACCACCCAAACCAAACACAACACAGGTAGGAGAAATTCTCGGGACGCAGCTCCCACCTAAAGCTTCACTTTCGGATCTGGATACTGCTGCCCCCTCCGATGAAACATTACCTGAGACCACTGTCACCAGTATTGAGGCTCCAGCGGACAGTATCACAGCTCAGGTGGAGCCTGCAACTGTAACAGAGGGGGTAACAAGCTCGCCAAACTTTATCACAAATGCCACCACACCAAGCATCATTGACGTGTCAACGCCAAACGGTGTTGTTGCGGGCGGGGTGATCACCTATACCTACACATTCACCAATACGATTGCTGATGGTGATTTCTATGTGCAGGCCTGGTGGCTTAATTATAGCCCAACTTCGGGCGGAAACAACCAGTACTGCGACGACAAGACCGAACCTAAAAAATGCGATGCGATCCCTGAGACAGCTTATCAGCTACCAAATAAAACCCCATTAACGATCACCCATGGTACGTGCCCCCCAGGAGTCACGCCTATAAGCAGCACCTGCTACCTCGTCCATGGTCTGCCCCAATCGCAAAAGGGGCAATTTCAGGTCCGCCTGCGCACCAAGACTAACCTCTACCCCAAGACAAATGCGAATATAACCACGCTTTCGGGATCGGCAAAACTGTTGCCCCTGGGCACAACCACAGGGCAGGGTGAAGACACAGTAGCGACCCTTGTGGTTGGGCCTGTGCTGTCAGCTACAAAAACAGCAGTAACCACTGGAACTATCTACACCGGTGATCAGGGCACATTCAAGATTTCAGTTGGGAATGCTGTTGGTACCAAAGATAAATCTGCTGACGGCACCATTCGTGCGGATGCGCGTACCGCAACAAACATTTTGGTCACCGATCCTATTCCAACCGGAGCGACGTTTGTCAGCTCCAATCAGGGGACTTATCAGCAGCCATTTGACCCATCCAAAGATAAAGAGATCAAGTGGCTGTTCCCTGGGCCGCTGAAACCAGGTGAGAAGCTGCCAGATATCCAGGTAGTGTTCAAGAAGACTGGCGGCACTGTATCTGAGTGTACCGTTCTCAAAAACCCAAGTGTAAAGCTAACCAGCCCAGAGTATCCGCTTGCCAATGGGGCTACGACGACACTTTCTTTTAATGGCGCTTCTATCCCGGTTGTATCTGCGTTGGTGGTAAAGAAGCCAGTTGCTTCACCGGCCACGATCGCCTTCGGTGAGACTGGTGAGATCTCGATTGTGGTGCAGAACTACAAGCCCACAACGATTAATAATGTCACATTGACCTATCAGGTCCAGACTGGGGTGACATTCCTTGAGGCGTCACCGAAGGAGACCTCGAATAACCAGGCAACACCACCAAAGATTACTTGGGTCTTCAGCATTCCCGCTGGGTCACTGACCCAGCCCAAAGAGATGACCTTTGTGGTCAAGGTAAAGGCCGGGTACTCCACCTCTACCACTGGTGGTAGCGCAACCCTCACCGCCACCGACCAGGCTATCGATTGCAACACCCAGGCAGGGCGCATTGGCATTGTCGAACGACTCCTGATCAAGAAATCAGCTGGCGATAACCCGTACGAGAGCTCGGGAAATGTCTATCTGCTGCCTGGCCCAGCTGACTTTGAGTACGTTATCGAGCTAACGAACAATAGCTCATCGGATGTCTCAGGGATTGAGATCATTGATAAGATCCCACAAGGTGATGGCAACGGCCCTGGAACCGGAAAGTTTGCATACATCGACGGCAGTGCACAAGATAAAGTATCAGGCATAGAGTATCCACCAGTTGAGGTCACCAATCTCATCATTCGCTGGAATAATATCAGCATAGATGCAGGTTCGACGATCTATCTTTCCTATAAGCTTCGTGCCGATGGCGACAACTATGTCAAGTACTGCAACTCGGTCTCTGCTGTTGCCTACCACGAGGGCGAGGATAACGAGCCGGTGAAGGGTGCTGGAGGCACGATTGTGTGCCTACGCCTCAACCCGCCGCTGACCTTCTCGAAAGTTGTGGACAAATCTGTTATTGCTATGGAGGACGATGGCGATACACCAGTAGCAGATCGAACGGTCACCTACAAACTTACGGTGACCAATGAGGGCACCATTAGCTATCCCTTTGGGTTTGTAGATGCGCTCCCTGCAGTAGATTATGTGGAAGGCAGTACCACTACGACGCCTTCAAACATCTTTGGTGGCGAGCCATCGCTGCAAAGCGGCTATCTGGTGTGGGAAAACAACTTCCCAGGTGGCGTTGTCCCAAGCATTGGCGCAGGCCAAACATTGACCCTAGAATTCAAGGCGATTGTGCCAGAAGGCTGCGGTGGAAAGTCAAACGTCTCGTACACCAATAAGATGCTGTTCCGGGATGACAAGTACTTTATTGTCATCGATCCAACTCCATCGGCATTGGTGGTGGCTAACTGTGGCAAGATCGAAACGACAATCGCCGTTGATCCTAAGACGGTCAGCATTGGCAACGAGCAGAACTTCATCATTACGCTAAAAAACACAAGCAAAACTGCGACTGAGAGCAACCTGCCGGTTGAAGTTCGCTTGCCTTCAGACTACACCTACGTCGGGCTGAACACGGGTAGTTCGGTCAGCACTACGCCAACTTCAACGATCTCAGGGACCTTTACCACCCTCAAGTGGACTGTGCCTTCAATCGGGAAAGATGGCACCAGTGATGCGACCAAGACTATCAAGTTTAAAGCACGGGCGGGCCTGACGGTTCTTCCAGACAATATTGTGGATGGAGTCTGGGCAAGAACACTGAAAAATGGGAAATGCCCTGCTTCTTGTATAGCAGACCCACTGGGTGGCGCAATATGGTCGGCGGCTGGGGTAAAAGTGGACACGCTCGTGACGCTCTCGTCGAAATTTACTGAGACGGGATGCGCAGAAATAAATACCACTCGAACCTACGAGCTGACTGTCTCCAATACCAATACAAAGTTGGATTATACGTCGACGATCATCACCGTGACGCTGCCGCTTGGTATCGAGTATGTGGGTAAAAGTACTACGACACCAATACCAACTGTCACAACGATTGAAGGCAAGCAAACCCTGATTTGGGCTGGCCAGACTATTGCGAAGAGCACGGGTGTGGCCTCAACCAAGCTGTATAGCCTGAACCTCAAGATCACTGGTAAGGGCGGTGGGGCGCTAGCGGTAGCATCGACCGCCAGCAGCCCGGTCGGCGCGTTCCCGCCACGCACTGGTGTGGTAGACCCAACGGTGTTTATCTGCCTTAGCAAGCCGGCAATCTGGTTTAACTCGACCCCTGTGGCGGCGCTACCAGGCCAGACAGCAGTGTTTGAGATCCAAGCGACCAACCCTCTGTCGGACTCATATGCGCTTGGGTTCGAGTACGCTATCCCTGATACACTCACGTTTATCACTGATACGGCCGATATCGAGGATCCGACCTACATCACACCAGAAATCAATGGGAATGTCCTGAGCTGGCCGTCTGTCACCCTACCCGCTGCGGCAGATACATCCACCTATGGACAGCTGGTGATCCGCTTTAAGATGCGAATCAATGATGATGCCGTGATCGGATCTGCTATCACCAGCAAGATTACGGTAACGAAGAATATTCCAGGGACAGACTCTATGCCACTTGTAGAGATCAAAGACGACACCACCACGCTATTGGTGATGCGCAGCATCTACCTGCCGATGGCGCTGAAATAACCTGATCGGCCATTCATTGGCAAACAGCCTGGGCGTACGTCTACGCGTACGTCCAGGCTTTTTCTATGCTAGGATAGCGAGGATAGGACTAGCAAGAATATGAGGTGGGATGCGCGCTCTTTCTATTGCGATGCTGGCCCCCTTCGGCATACGCCCCAAGGGCACACTGCTGGCCCGCATGCTGCCCCTGGCCCAGGCGCTGGTGCGGCGCGGGCACCAAGTGAGCATCGCCGCGCCAGCGGTGCAGAACCCCGAGGACGCGGGGACGTGTGCGGTGTACGGCGGTGTGCCTGTGCACCATGTGGCGCTGGCCCCGCCGCTGCTGGGGCCGCTGCACCAAGGCTGGGCGCTGCTACGCGCGGCGCGGGCCGCGCGGCCCGACCTGGTGCATGTATTTAAGCCCAAGGGCTACAGCGGCCTGGCCGCGCTGGGCGTGCAGCGCTGGCCGCGCAGGCTGCCGCTGGTGCTCGACACCGACGACTGGGAGGGCTGGGGCGGCTGGAACGACCTGCTGCCCTACCCCTACCCTGCCAAGCTGCTGTTCGGTTGGCAGGAGCGCGACCTGGCGCGGCGGGCCGATGCGGTGACTACTGCGAGCCGCACGCTGCAGTCGCAGGTGTGGGGCTTTGGGGTGCCGCCCGGCAGAACCGTGCTGCTGCCCAATGGGGCCGATGCGCGCAGCACCACTACCACGCACCGCTACCGCACGCCTGGGCGGCACCTGCTGCTCTACACACGGTTTTGGGAGCTGGACCTGCGTGAGCTTGTCCGCTCGCTGGTGGCCACCCACGCGCTGGCCCCCGAGCTGCGGCTGACGGTGGTGGGCAAGGGCGAGCGCGGCGAGGAGCGCGAGCTGCTGCGGCTGGGCGAACGCGCCGGGCTGGCCGATATGATCAACTACCATGGCTGGGCCAGCCCCGATCAGATCCCCGAGCTGCTGGCCGCCGCCGATATCGCCTTGGCCCCGCTGGAGGACACGCTGATCAACCGGGCACGCGGGCTAGCCAAGCTGCTGGAGCTGATGCAGGCCGGGCTGCCGATCGTGGCGCACCAGGTGGGGATGTCCGCCGAGTACCTGGGCTACGGCCAGGCTGGGCGGCTGGTAGCCCCTGGCGACGTGGCGGGGTTCGCCCGAGCCATCGTGGAGCTGGCGGGGGATGCCAGCCTGCGCGAGCAGCTGGGGCTGGCCGCCCAGCGCCGCGCGGCCAGCGCCTATAGCTGGGATGTGCTGGCCGCCGAGGCCGAGCGGGCCTACGCCATCGCGCTTGGGATCTAGAATCGCGCGAGACAGAGCCATTTGCAACGGAAGGACATCGTACCATGGGTGGGCTGTTTCAGATCGACTGGCGAATTTTCATGGCGGGCGTGGAGGCCTGGATCCAGGGCCGCAACCCCTACGGGGTGCTCTCGCCTGAGTTTAGCGCGGGCGCGTTCGCCTACCCGCCCACCGCGCTGCCCTGGCTAGCGCTGTTTCTGCTCCTAGGGCCGCTGGGCTATTATGTCTGGACTGGGCTAGAGCTGGGGCTGTGGTGGTGGCTCATCCGCCGCGAGAACCGCTGGCAGATCATGCTGCTGTTCTGGTCGCCCATGGCGCTGCACCTGGTGGAGGGCCAGAGCAGCCTGGCGCCCACGCTGGTGCTGTGGGCGGCCACCCGGGCGCAGCGGCGCGGCTGGCTATGGGGGCTGGCTATCGCATGGGCCATGACCAAGCCGCAGGTGGCGCTGGTGCCTATGCTCTGGCTGCTGTGGCACGACCGCGCCGCCGAGGGACGCTGGAAGCTGTGGGGAGGGATCGCCCTGGGCACGCTGCTGCTAGCGCTGCCAGCCACGCTGATGTCGCCGGGGATCTGGGGCCTGTGGCTGGATGGCCTGGCGGCCTACCGTGGGCGTATCCTGCAGATGGCAGCCTGGCAGGGGCCCAGCGCGCTGCTGCTGGCGCTGGCCGCCTACCTCTGGTACCGCCACTACAACCAGGGCTGGCAGTGGTGGCTGGCCGCCGCCATGTTCCCCCAGACTAGCTTCTACGGCATCGTACCCGCGCTGCCAGCCCTGCACATCCGCCCAAAGAGCAACTGGGCGCTGGCTGGGATCGGGCTGGCGGCGGTGCTGCAGGTGGGCGTGAGCGAGGCCACGCTGCCATGGCTGCTGGCCGCACATGTGCTGGTGCTGTGGGTGCTGGTCGGCGGGCCGACCGCGCGTTCCGCCCAGGCTGGTGGGCAGGCCAGCGCGCCTGCCTAGCGGGCCTATTTGCCCGCCACAGCGTTCTGACTGATAATGCGCACGGCAGAAACTCTTGGTGGGAAAGGAGTGAACGATGCCAAGCACAAATGTGCTCTCCTATGTCAAGTTCAACCGTGATCGATTCCTGACCGAGCTGAAGGAGCTGATCGCGATTCCGAGCATCAGCACGCTTTCCGAGCATAAGGACGATGTGCGCCGCGCCGCCGAGTACTTGGTCGCGCAGCTGCGCACCAAGGTGGGGCTAGCCGAGGCCCACCTGATCGAGACCGAGGGCCACCCGCTGGTCTATGGCGAGTGGATGGGTGCGGAGGGCAAGCCCACCGTGCTGATCTACGGTCACTATGACGTGCAGCCGGTCGACCCGATCGAGCTGTGGAAAACCCCGCCCTTCGAGGCCACCCTGATCGGCGACAACCTATATGCGCGCGGCGCAGTAGACGACAAGGGCCAGATGTTCGCCGCGCTAAAAGCGCTGGAGGCGCTGAAGGTAGCGGATGGCGCGCTGCCCTGCAACATCAAGGTGCTGCTGGAGGGCGAGGAGGAGTCGGGCGGCGAGTCGATCGCGGCCTATGTCGAGTCGCACGCAGCCGAGCTGGCCGCCGACTGCACGCTGATCCTCGACACCAATATGTCGACCAAGGGCCAGCCGTCCATCTCCTACGCCCTGCGCGGCCTCACCTACATGGAGATCGAGGCCAGGGGCGCAGGCCACGACCTGCACTCCGGCGGCTACGGCGGCATCGCGCCCAACCCGTTCCAGGCGCTGTGCTGGGTGCTGGGCGCGATCAAGACGCCCGACGGCAAGATCCACATCCCCGGCCTCTATGACACGGTCCGCCCGCTCTCCGACCAGGAGCGCGCGACCCTCCAGCGCCAGTCGGATGCCCTAGAACAGTCGATCATGGCGGCGGGCGAGCTGACCAGCCTGCCCGGCGAGGCTGGCTACAGCATCCTAGAGCGCGCCACCGCCCGCCCCACTTTCGAGATCCACGGCATCAAGGGCGGCTTCACCGGCGAGGGTGCGAAGACCGTGATCCCCGCCGTGGCGACGGCCAAGGTGAGCCTGCGGCTGGTGGCCAACCAGCGCCCCGACGAGGTGCTGGAGCTGGTGCGCAGCCGCGTGGCCGAGCTGACCCCCGAGGGCGTGACGATCGAGGTGCGCGACCTGCACGGCGGCGATCCGGTGGAGACTCCGCTGGACGCGCCGGTGATGCAGAAAGCCGCCAAGGCGCTTGAGGAGGAGTTCGGCAAGCCGGTGGAGTACGAGCGCAGCGGCGGCACCATCCCGATCGCGGCGCTGTTCAGCACGGTGCTGAAGCTGCCAGTGGTGATGATGGGCTTCGGCCTGCCCGACGACAACGTGCACGCCCCCAACGAGAAGTTCTACCTGCCGAACTTCTACGCCGCCATCCGCAGCGTGGCTGGCTTCCTAGAGCTTGTCGGCGAGTAGCACACGAAAACGAGGCTGCGGCGTGTTTGCCGCAGCCTCGTTTTTAGTGCCCGCAGCGCCCGCTAGGGCTGGCGCACGCCCAGCGTCACGCCGTCGCCGCGCTTCACCGTAGCCCCCACCCCCGGCACCGAGCTGACCACCACGCCCGGCCCGTAGCGATTGCACAGATCGCCCAGCTTGTCGCAGCCCTGGTAGTCGGTGTACTCATGGGCAAGCCCAAGCTCGGCGATCCGCTGCTTGGCCTGCTCCTCGGTCATGCCCGCGAGGTCGGGCATGGTGAACTCGTTGCCCGTGCTCACCACCAGATCCACCGTGTCGCCAGCCGCCAGCCGGTAGCCAGCGGGCGGATCCTGGCGAATGACAAAGCCTTTGCTCACCGTATCGCTCTGCTCGTAGGTGACGTTTGGCACCAGCTTGTTGTCCTGCAGCTGCTGCACCGCCACCGCCTCGCGCAGCTTCGACAGGTCGTTCAGCGTCACCACCACCACCTCCGGCCCAAGGCTGATGGCAAATGAGACCACGCCAGTCGCGTCGATCAGCTGACCGGCGGGCGGGTTCTGCTGCATCACCTGGCCGTCGGCCACGCTGTCGCTATTCCTGGGCTGCTCCTCGTAGGGGCGCAGGCCCTGGTTGGCCAGCGCCTGCAGCGCCTGCTCGCGGCTCAGGCCCAGCAGCTGGGGCGCGGGCACCTGCGGCACGGCGGTGCCCTGGATGGGCGCTGCGGTCGGCCCGCCAGCGGGCGCGCTAGTGGGGTAGCTCGGCGTCTGGAAGTTGAGCGAGGGCATCAGCCCGGCCAGCCCGCCCGAGGCTAGCGCGCCCACCAGCGCGATCACGCCCACGATTAGCAGCAGCCCCAGCAGGAAGCCGCCGAAGCCCAGGCCGCTGCTGCGCGGCGCAGGCTCGGGGATGCTCGGGCGGGGCGGCAGCGAGCGGTTGGTGGGCGGCGTCGTCACCGGGCGCGGGCGCGGCACCGGGCGCGGGCTGTAGGCCACCGTGTCCGACTCGGCGGGCTGCTGGCGCGGCTGCTGCTGGCGCGGCTGCTGCTGCGGCACCGGCACCGTGCGCACCACGGTGCCCTGGTCGCCCATGCGCCGGTAGCCCTGCAGCATCTGCGCGAAGGCGCGGGCCGAGGGCGGGCGGCGGGCCGGATCTTTCTCCATCGCGCCCAGGATGATATTCTCAAGCTGCGGCGGGATGCGCGGGTTGTAGCTGCTGGGCGCGGGCGGCTGGGCGCTCACGTGCTGCATGGCCACCGCCACCGAGTTCTCGCCGCTGAAGGGCAGCCGCGCCGTCAGCATCTCGTAGAGCGTGATGCCCAGCGAGTAGATGTCGGACGCGGGCGTGGCCACCAGGCCGCGCGCCTGCTCGGGCGAAAGGTAGTCGGCGGTGCCGAAGATCACGCCCGTCTCGGTGGCCGAGGTCGAGAGCGCGCTCTTGGCGATGCCGAAATCGGTGATCTTGGCAACCCCAGTGCTGCTGATGATGATGTTCTGAGGCTTCACATCGCGGTGCACCAGCCCGGCGCGGTGGGCGGCATCCAGCCCGCTGGCCACCTGCTCGGCGATCTCGACCGCCCGCTCGATCGGCAGCGGGCCGCCCAGCCGCAGCAGCGCCTTCAGATCCTGTCCCTCAACATACTCCATCACGATGTAGGGGATGTCGTCATCCTGGCCCACATCATAGATATCGATGATGTTCGGGTGGCGCAGATTCGCCGCCGCCTGCGCCTCGTGGTTGAAGCGCGCGATAAAGCTTGGGTCGCTGGCATACTGGCTATGGAGCACCTTGATCGCGACCGCGCGGCTCAGGCGAAGATCGCGCCCAAGGTAGACGCGGGCCATGCCGCCCTCGCCAACCTTACGCTCCAGCTCATAGCGGCCGTTGAGAATTTTCTGCTGCATTGTTCCGTCAATATGCGCCGAGGCGCGGGCCTGCGGCGGTCGGCTAGCTGCCATGGCGCGGCAACCCACACAGGCGGGCGCGGCGGGAGAGGCTCACTCTATTCAACGATCAAAAGCGCGGCTTTACGCGCACACGCGGGCGCGGCGGCGCTAGGCGAAGATCTGCTGCACATCCTGGCATGGCTCGCAGTGCTCGATCACGCCGAGCTTGGCCTCAAGCAGTGCCAGGTTGATCACGTCCTCGCGGTTGTAGCGCAGCAGCGTGTCGATCGCCGCCGCATCGCCGGTGCGCTCGTACAGCTCCCAGAGGCGCGGCGCGTCGTAGCCGGTGATCCCAGCCGTCTCGCGCTCGATGCCCACCGCCGCCTCGATCTTCTTCAGGCCGCCGCGCAGGTTGTGCTTGCGGCACACATACATCAGGTCGCTATGGGTAAACTGGCCCTTAAGATCCACCAGCAGCCTGCGCTGGATGATCGGCAGGTCGAAAGAGGAGCCGTTGAACGTGACGATGGTACTGACGCCATCGAGCGCATCGTAGAGCGGCAGATCGCGCACGCCCGCGCCCACCAGCTGGGTCGTGCCGCGGTCGGGGCGGTAGATCCCGATCACGCTGATCGCCCCGCTGAACGAGGTCTCAATATCAAGATAGGCACGCACCCCAGTCTTCCTTACTAGCCAGATCGGCGACAGCCACGCAAGCCGCGCCCGCTGCGCGCTTGATGCCGCGTCATTATGGCACACCAAAAACACGCGGTCAAGGAAATTCGGCAGCCGAACGCGTCATTTCTCAGCGAAAGACGGGCGCTCCGGCGCATTTTCAGCAAATGCTCACAATTGCGGGGGCGTGCTTCGCAGGATGCCGCCTAACCAATACCGGCAGGGCGCTAGGCACAGGCCGATGGTATAATCGGGCATTCGAATACACAGGAGCTACCCCATGCCACAGCGCATTGTGCTGGACACCGACCCCGGCATCGACGACGCGCTCGCCATCCTGCTGGCGCTGGCCTCGCCCGAGATCGACTTGGCCGCCGTAACCGTGACAGCGGGCAACTGCAGCATGGAGCAGGGCGCGCGCAACGCCCGCGCGGTGCTGGCGCTGACCCCACAGCCGGGGCTGCCGGTGTGCCACGGCGTGCCCGTGCCGCTGCTGCGCCCGCTGTTCACCGCCCCCGAGACCCACGGCGACACCGGCCTGGGCTACGCCCGCCTAGCCGAGCCAGCCCAGCCGCCCGCCGCCGAGCACGCCGTCGACCGGATCATCCGCGAGATCATGGAGCACCCTGGCGAGGTGACACTGGTGGCGGTGGCCCCGCTCACCAACGTGGCGCTGGCGCTGCGCAAAGAGCCGCGCATCGCCGCCAACGTGCGCGAGGTGATCATCATGGGCGGGGCCATCCATGTGGATGGCAACACCACGCCGCACGCCGAGTTTAACTTCTTTGTGGACCCGCACGCCGCGCAGATCGTGCTGGGCAGCGGCATGCCGATCACCCTGCTGCCGTGGGATATCACCAAGGATGTGGTGCTTGAGCAGCGCCACGTCGACCAGATCCTAGCCACCGGCTCGCCGATCGCCCGCTTCATCGCCGACGCCACCCGCTTCTACATCGCCTTCCACGAGCAGTGCTTCGGCATCTCGGCCTGCGCGATCAACGACCCGGTGGCGGTGGCGCTGGCCTTCATGCCCACCCTGGCTACGACCACGCCCATGCATATCGCGGTGGAGCACACCAGCGAGCTGATGATGGGCAAGAGCGCGGCGGGCTACATCGGCAGCACCGACAGCCCGCCCGCCGAGCACGACATGCTGGGCTGGGATACCCGGCGCTACCCGCACGGATGGGCGCATTCGCAGCGCCCCCTGCCCAACGCCCAGGTGGTGACGCGGCTGGACACGGCCAGATTTATCGATATGTTTGTCGAGCGGATGATCGCCCTGAGCCGGGCGGGGTAGCAGCAAAAGCGCGAGGGCTTCGGCCCTCGCGCTTTTGCTGCTATGGATGGGTGGGGCGGCTAGAGGCCAAGCTCGGCCAGCCGCTTGGGGGTGGGGTCGCCGTTCTCGTCCCAGCCGTGGCGCTTGTAGTACTCGGCCAGCAGGTCTTCGAGCGCGGGCAGGTGGCCAGCGGCGCGGCCATCCTTCAGCGCCTGATCGCGCCAGCGGGCGGGCAGCTTGTCCTCGGAGCTGACGGTAGAGTAGGTGCGCATGAACTGTCGCTCGACCGTGACGATGCGCTCGCCGATGCGGGCCAGATCCTGGCCGGTGATCGCGCGGCCCAGCGCCGCCGAGAGCAGCTCGGCGAGGTCGGCGGGGGTGGACTGGTAGGCCAGCAGCGAGAGCCTGCGGCAGAAGCCAGCCGCATCTAGCGCGGCGGCGAAGCGCTCGTGCCAGATCAGGCGCGATGCCTTACCCTTCACCGCCTGGGGGTGCGATGGCTCGTCGGGCAGCCACGAGGGCGGGTCGGGCAGCATCTCCTCGTAGCACATGGAGTAGCGGTAGTCGCCGCCGATCGAGGCCGAGGCCAGGCTCAGCGCGATCTCGTTCAGGGCGCGCGGGTCAAGCGCAGGCATGGCCAGGCCCTTCACCTGGGGGGCGAAGGCCGCGCTGCCGAAGAAGACCTCCTGCATCTCGCCCACGCCCAGCGACAGCAGATCGCGCTTCTCCTGCTTCTGGCCCAGCTTCTGGATGGCCTGGAAGATCGCCTCGTCGTCGCCCCAGGTAAGCGTGCCCGCGCGGCTGAGACCCTCCTGCTGGCATTCCAGCATGAAGGCGATGGCCGCGCTGGTGGATGCGACATCCAGGCCCAGGCGCTGGCAGAGGTCGTTGGCGAAGATCAGCGCATCGGGGTTGGTCAGCCCGCAGCGTCCGCCGAAGCCCGCCACCGCCTCTAGCTCGGGGTAGGCCATCGGCTCGCCATTTTTGCGCACATAGTGCGAGTAGCAGGGGATGGGGCAGCCATCGCAGCCGAACGACTCGCGCTTGCCGCGCTGGGCCAGGGTGGTGCGGGTGATGGCCTGGAGCTGCTGGGCGCGGCCATCCTGGCCATTACGGCCTGTGAGCGCACCCCACTCTTTGACAAACGGCAGGTAGTAGTTGCTGCCAAACTGGCGCACGCCCTGGGCCAGCTCGCTGGTGGCGGCCCGCTTGGCCAGCGCCGCCACCACCGCGTGGGCGCGGGCCGAGTCGGCCAGGGGCTGCTGGGCACCGCCGCGCACCACGATGGCCTTGATATGCTTGGATGACATCACCGAGCCGGTGCCCGCAGGCTCGGCCACAAAGCGGCCCTCGGCCACGATGCTGCTGTAGGCCACGCCCGCCTCGCCCGCCGGGCCGACGCAGGCGACCGCAGCGTCCTCGCCATACTTCTGGCGCAGCGCAATGTCGGTGGCGCGTGTGTCGGCACCCAGCACGGGCGCGGCGCTCTCGAACGAGATCTTCTCGCCATCGATGACCAGCACACACCACTCGGCGCTCTGCCCCTCGATGATCAGCAGATCGTAACCAGCACGGCGGAGCGCGCCGCCCCACGAGCCATGCGCCCACGAGTGGGCGATGGCGCCAGTCAGGGGCGAGCGAGTACTGACGACAAAGCCGCCGGTGGCACCGATACCAGTGCCACTGAGCGGGCCAGTGCTAAATACAAGCAGATTCGCGCGCGAGAGCGGGCCGGTGTTGGGTGGGAGGCGGTTCGCCAACACCCACACGGCAGCGCCGCGACCGCCGAGGTACTCCTGCTCTACAGCAGGGGGTAGTGTTTCCGGCTGCGCTGTGCCTGTATCGAGAAGAATCCGAAGAGCGCGCAGGGGCATAGGTTCCTCGTGGATACGTATTGCGTCTTGCGAGAACACGCTAGGCATCTGGCCCAGCGTACACGGCTACTCAAACTGACAAGATACCAGTTATGTTCATAATACTACCATAGCCCCTACAGTTCTAGCGAGACGGGACTATGGTACTTCGGGCGCAATCTTCACAACTATTGTGGGGGATTCCCTGCCAGGCGAAGCCAGGTACCCGCCCAACGTCGAGGCCGCTAGGGGGCCGCCGGGGCCTGCTTCACCGGCTGGCCAAGGTAGATCGGCTCCAGGGTGGCGCGGTCATCGGTGTCGCCCGCCTGCCAGCGCAGCCATGCGAGCTCGGCCAGGAAGCCGGGGCGGCGCTGGCTGGCCGCTGGTGTCGGGAAGACGCACGCGCTGCCTAGCGCGCCCACCAGCGCCGCACGCGTGTCGGCGTCGATCTCGCCGCAGAACAGTGTGCGGCCAGCGACCTCAGACACGATCTCGGCGAGTGTGACGTTGCGGGCGGGGGTGACGTAGGGTGGTGCGGGCGGTGCCGGGAAGGCTGCCGTGGCGAAGCGCTCGCGCCCTAGGCGGATGATGGGGTAGACCGGCATGCCGGGGCGATAGTGCTGGTACACCAGCGCATCGAGCGTACCCACGCCGATCAGCGGCAGGTCGCGGGCCAGCGCCATGCCCTTGGCGGTGCTCATACCCACGCGCAGGCCGCTCCAGCTGCCGGGGCCGAGCGCCACCGCCAGCGCCTGCACATCCGTGGGGCCAGCGCCGATGTGGCGCAGCAGCATGTGGATCTGCGGCACAAGCTGCACCGTATGGTCGCGGCCCGAGAACCACGAGCATTCGCCCAGCAAGCCGGTGGCAGCATAGCAGGCGATGCCGGTGTGGGCCGTTGATGTATCGATAGCGAGTAGCATGGCAGCCGTGCGAGCGCAGCCAGGGCTACGCCGTCCTTATTTCACTGGTACGCGTCTCTATGCAAAAGCCGTGCGCTTGAGCGACTCGATCAGGTCGGCGGCGCGCTGGCCGTGTGGTTCGAAGCGCAGCGAACGCTTGGTCTCGCTCACGTGGCGCAGATGGATGGCAAGGTGCTCGGGCGGCAGCAGCGCATCCAGGCGCTCGGCCCACTCGATCACGCAGATCCCGTGGCCATCCAGCGCGTCGTCGAGGCCGATCCCCACCAGCGCCGCTGGATCTTCGATCCGGTAGAGGTCGATATGGTAGATCGGCGCGCGGCGGTGGGCCAGCCCCGAGCGGTACTCGTTGATCAGCACGAAGCTGGGGCTGTTCACCATGTCGTCCGACCCCAGCCCTTGGGCGATGCCTTTGGTCAGGTGGGTCTTGCCAGCACCGAAATCACCATAGAGCAGCAGGGTGTCGCCAGGGCCGAGCAGCTCGCCCAGGCGGTGGCCGATGCGCACCGTCTGCGCCGCGCTATGCGAGACAATATCGAGCACATGTGGCATCTGGCGAGAATCATATCTGCTCATAATGCAGTATTGTAGCATACTTTGTTGGGGGCGCTTTCTGGGCAAAGATCGCGCAGGCAGCGGGAAAAAGGCCTAGGCATGAGGGGGGGCGCGGCGGGCAAGCCGACCTAACACTGCGCCTGTGGAGAGGGGATGCCCCACAGGCGCGGCATGAGCGCAGGGCTAGGAGACGATCGTGGTGGCGGCGGCAGATCTGCGCACACCAGCTGGCGGCTCGACGGCGGTGGCCGCCGGGATGGACGCGCAGATCTGGAGGTTCTGGGCCGAGAACTCTTTTAGCGTGCGCTGAGCGTGCGGGCTGACCTGGGCGTTCTGGATGAGCAAGATGCCACCGTGGTAGCGGCGCAAGCGCACAACCTCGGCAAGATCTTGCACATCGGCCTCGCCGATCAGCGAGCGCGACTGCACCAGCACGGCAAGCAGTTGGCCAAGATGATTGCGAACAACGAGAAGCCAGCGATTAGCGCGAAGACGATCCGAAGCAACCACGTGATAACCGGCGGTGCGAGCTTCCTTCTCGATCTGGGCAAGCGTCAAGAGTGCCATACAATCTTGCTCCCCATTGGGCCATCGTTCAGGGATGACACAGTTGCTACATTGACAAGTGTATTGTTACGAGGGCGTATCGCCGCTTCTTTTGGGTGGATGCTACTGATTATAGCATAGTTCGTACGCGAAAATTTCACATTATTGATATTATTTTGTAATAAGTACCACTTCTCAACAATGTCAAATGCCCAATTACCCGTTTTAATTCCTCTTATCTCCCCTCTTCGAGATCAATAGACGCAGCTACCCGAAGATTTTCCACCCTTCGCCGCCGCAGACGCAGCCAGAACACCGCCGTGAGCAGGGCGCTCTCGACCGCCGACGTGGCGGCGAAGGCCAGCGGGATGGCCAGCGCGCCAAGCGGCTGCAGCAGCAGCGCCAGCAGCCCAATGCGCCCAGCCACCTGCAGCAGATTGGTGAGCAGCGGGGTGCGCGTGTCATAGAACGCGGCCAGGGCGCGGGTGCTCAGCTCGGTGGCGATATAGAACGGGAGACCCAGCGCATAGGCGGCCAGGGCCTGGGCGGTCAGGTCGGCGGCGGCGGCATCGAACGCGCCACGCTCGAACAGCAGCCCCACCAGCCAGCGCCCCGCCAGCGCCAGCGTGGCAGCCGCAGGCAGCGCCAGCCCCACGGCCACCACCATGGCCCGCAGATAGAGCCGCCGCATGGTCGCCCAGTCGTGCGCGGCGGCGCTGGCCGCCAGCCGGGGGAACACCGCCTGCGCCACCGCCATGCCCAGCAGCCGGATGGGCAGGCCGATCAGCAGCAGCGCACTATTCACCGCTGGCAGCGCGCCGGGCTGGCGCACCAGCGAGGCCGCCGCCGTGTCCACGATCGTGCCGCTAAAGTTGACGATCGCCGAGAGGCCGCTGGGGATCAGCAGGCCCACGATCTGGCGCAGGCGCGGGTCGCCGCGCGGCCACGATAGGCGGAAGCGCAGCCCATTGGCCCGCAGCCCCGGCAGCAGGATGGCGGCCTGCAGCGCACCATCGGCCAGCAGGCCAGCCACCGGCCCGGCGATGCCTAGCTGGGGGAACACACGCGCCGCCGCGATGCCGCCGATCAGCGCGATATTGTGCAGCGCCACCGACACCGCCGCCAGGAAAAACTGGTTGCGGCTGCCCAGCACCGCGATCGCCACGGTGGTGATGATGATCAGCGGCGGCTGCAGCATCATCACACGGGCCAGCGTGACGGTGAGCGCGCTGGTGGCCGGGTCGAAGCCGGGGGCCAGCACCGCCCGCACGAACGGCCCGGCCATGGCCACGCCCAGCACCGAGGCCACGATGCCAAACGCCCCGATCAGCGTGAGCGCACGATTGATCACCTGCTGCTCGCGGGCCGCGCCCTCGGCGTGGCGGGTGTGCAGCAGCACCGGGATCATGGCGCTAGAGAGCGCCCCACCGCCCACGAGGTTCAGCAGGGTCTCGGGCAGGCGAAAGGCCGCCACGTAGGCGCTGGCCTCGGGGCCGATGCCAAACTGGGCCGAGAACAGCATCTGCCGCACCACGCCCAGCACCGCCGAGACCAAGAAGGCCAGCTGAAACAGCACGCTGGCGCTGACCGGATCGAAGACCAGGGTGGGCAGATCGCGCAGGCGGCGCGAGCGGGCGGCCTGCGCGGCGGCGCGGGCGCGCGCGGCAAGCGAGGGAAGATCGGGCATGGCATCCTTCGTGGCGCTAGGCGGCGGGTGTCGTGCGCACTATACCGATTTCTGGCCGATCCGACAACGCGAGGTCTATACGCTCTCGTTCGGCAGCGTGTTTTTATCACCAAGACGCCAATCTGAGCAGGGCATGCAGATGCGGCAGACGGTGCGATCCAGCGTGCCAGTGCGGGCATGGTCGTTGCCACCGGCAGCGGGTGGGCATGCACGCGATGCGCTCCGGGACGTAGGAGCGGGCACCGGCCCCCCTACACCCAATACGGGGCACTGCGAGCATCGGGCTGGAGGCGATGACCGCAATGTTGATGGTCGGGGAACCTCTGTGTGAGTTGGGGGAACCTCTGTGTGAGTTGGGGGAACCTCTGTGTGAGTTGGGGGAACCTCTGTGTGAGTTGGGGGAACCTCTGTGTGAGTTGGGGGAACCTCTGTGTGAGTTGGGGGAACCTCTGTGTGGGTTGGGGGAACCTCTGTGTGGGTTGGGGGAACCTCTGTGTGAGTTGGGGGAACCTCTGTGTGAGTTGGGGGAACCTCTGTGTAGGTCGGGGGAACCTCTGTGTAGGTCGGGGGAACCTCTGTGTGGGTTGGGGGAACCTCTGTGTGAACTGGCGTGTTGCCGCATCCACGCTGGTGGTTGAGCAAGGCGGGATGTGCAGAGCGCAACCTACTTTGTTCCCTTCTCTCCTCTTCGTGCCTTCGCGTCTTCGTTTCCGTTTGTTCCTTGGAGTGTTGGTGGTAAACATGACGCTGATCGCGAACGCACAGGCCTGCGCTAGGCAGCCATTCCCGCATCAATATGGTATAATCCCCGCTATGCAAACGAACCGATCTTTCGATCTCAAGACCTTTCTGATCATGCTCGGGGCCGCCGCGCTGGGCGGGATCTGGGCCAACTATAACCGCATCCTGGCCGCTGGCCTCTCGGGCGAGGCGGCGCTGCGGCCAAACGTGTGGGCCGTGTTCGCGCTGCCATTTGCGCTGTTCATCGGCTGGCTGATCGCCCGCCGCCACGAGGGCTGGCTAGCATTCTTCGTATGCTTCTGCCTCTACTTCTTCTCGACCTTCATCGCCGCGCGCTACGAGTCGTGCACGGTGGTGACGGGCCAGTTCAATCTCGCGATCTGCTTCGCCAACACCGCCGAGGCCCAGGCCGCAGCCCAGGCCAACCGTCACGAGATCTATTTCCTGTCCATCCTTGTGATCCAATCCCTCGCGGCGCTGGCCACCGCTTTGCAGCGCGCCCTCAGCCGTAGTACAATGCCGGATCGGACACAGCAGCAGC
This sequence comes from Chloroflexia bacterium SDU3-3, assembly GCA_009268125.1. Classification (NCBI taxonomy): domain Bacteria; kingdom Bacillati; phylum Chloroflexota; class Chloroflexia; species Chloroflexia bacterium SDU3-3. The sequence goes on from WBOU01000005.1 coordinate 94,593, forward strand.
CGAACCCAGCGATCAGTCCCAACCGCCCAGCGTAACGATTTTTCGACAGGCATGACGTGGCCGAAGGCGTGCCATCCGTGTGTTCTGTGCCTGTGCGCCGCGCAGAAGCGCTATCTTCTCGAAAGATGGAGACGCCTATGCCCACCGCCGCAACCCACGCCGCCGTACGCGACCGGATCGAGGCAGACGAGCTAGCCCGGCTCTCGCCCCTGGCCGCGCAGAGCGCCGCCGCCCGCCGCGCGCGCGACGAGCAGGAGTCGCCGGTGCGCACCCGATTCCAGCGCGACCGCGACCGCATCCTGCACTCCAAGCCGTTCCGCCGCCTGAAGCACAAGACCCAGGTGTTCATCGCCCCGCTGGGCGACCACTACCGCACGCGCCTGACCCACACCCTAGAGGTGACGCAGATCGCGCGCACGGTGGCCCGCGCCCTGCGGCTCAACGAGGATCTGGTCGAGGCGATCGGGCTGGGGCACGACCTGGGGCACACGCCCTTCGGCCACGCCGGCGAGGTGGCGATCTCGCACGCGCAGGGCAGCAGCTTCCGCCACAACGAGCAGAGCCTGCGGATCGTGGAGGTGCTGCTGAAGGATGGCCAGGGGCTGAACCTGACCGAGCCGGTGCGCGAGGGAATCTACATGCACTCGAAGGGCCGGGCCAGCGTGGCATCCAAGGCCTGGGGCAACGCCAGCACGCTAGAGGGCCAGATCATCAAGATCGCCGACGCGGTGGCCTACATCAACCACGACATCGACGACGCCATCCGGGCGGGGGTGATCAGCCAGGCCGATCTGCCGCAGGATGTGCTGGCCGAGCTTGGCCAGACCCACGCCGCCCGGATCAACACCATGGTCTGCGACCTGATCGACGCCAACTGGTGGGCCACCGGCGAGGGCCAGCCGCCCGCCGAGCCGCTGCTGGCCATGAGCCAGCGCATGCTGGCGCTCACCAACGCCCTGCGCGACTTCATGTACGAGCGGGTCTACCTCAACTCGCGGGCCAAGGAGGATGACGGCAAGGTACGCAAAATGATCGAACTGCTGTACAATCATTTCAAAGATCACCCCGAGCAGCTTCCAGCAGAGCTACGTGCGATCAACACCCAGCGCGGCGAGCCGATCGAGCGCGCCGTCATCGACCATATCGCGGGCATGACCGACCGCTACGCCATCCAGGTCTTCAACAGCCTCTATGTGCCGCGCACCTGGGGCGCGTAGGCGGCCAGGGCCATAGCTTTCTCCCTATGAACGGTGCCACCGACACAATCAAAGAGCGCATCGACGTGGTCGAGTTCATCTCGGGGTATATGTCGCTGCGCAAAAGCGGCAAGAACTTCGTGGGGTTCTGCCCGTTCCACCCGAACACCAAGACGCCCGCGTTCTACGTGTTCCCCGACACCCAGAGCTTCCACTGCTTCGGGTGCAAGGCCTCGGGCACGGTGTTCGACTTCCTGATGCGGCGCGAGGGCCTGGAGTTCCGCGACGCGCTGGAGCAGCTGGCCGCGCGCGCCGGGGTCGAGCTTGCGCCGCGCACCCCCGAAGAGGAGCAGGAGGACCAGCAGCGCACGAGGCTGCTGGCCATCAACCAGGCGGCGGCGGTGTTCTTCCAGCACATGCTGCTGAAATCGCCGCGCGGCGAGGCCGCCCGCGCCTATGTCGGGCGGCGCATGCTGGATGAGGCAACCGTCGAGGCCTTCCAGCTGGGCTTCGCCCCCGACGAGTGGAGCACGCTGCTGGGCTACCTGACCGACCGCAAGGGCTTCGACCCCGAGGATGTGGAGGCGGCGGGCCTCGTCATCCACCGCGACCAGGGCGGCTACTTCGACCGCTTTCGCAACCGCCTGATGTTCCCCATCCGCAATGTGAAGGGCGAGATCATCGCGTTCGGCGGGCGGGCGATCGGCGACGCCCAGCCCAAGTACATGAACTCGCCGCAGACCCCGCTGTTCGACAAGGGCCGCGTGCTCTACGCGCTAGACATGGCGCGCGACCGCATCCGCGCCGAGGACGCCGTGGTGATCGTGGAGGGCTACGTGGATGCGATCGTGGCGCACCAGTATGGCTTCAAGAACGTGGTGGCCCCGCTGGGCACCGCGCTGACCGCCGACCACGTGGGCGTGCTGAAGAAGCTGGGCGTGAAGACCGTCTACCTAGCGCTGGATGCCGACGCGGCGGGCGTGCGCGCCACGCTCAAAGGGCTGCAGATCTTGCAGGAGAACATGGATGGGCGCGACGTGCCCATCCCCACCGCACAGGGCGTGGTGCGCTGGGGCCGCGAGCTCGACGCCGAGATCAAGATCATCGTGCTGCCCGAGGGCCGCGACCCCGACGAGGTCATCCAGGAGCGCCCCGAGGCCTGGGGCGAGCTGGTGCAGGCCGCCCGCCCGGTGATGGACTTCTACATCACCGCGCTCACCAGCGACCTGGATCTGGCCAGCGCCAAGGGCAAATCCGACGCGGCGGCGCGGCTGGCCCCGCTGGTGGAGCAGGTGACCAACCCCGTGCAGCAGGCCCACTACATCCAGCAGATCGCGCGGATGCTGCACGTGGAGGAGCACACCCTGCGCGCCGCCATGCCCGGCCAGCCGCGGCAGCCACGGCCAGCGCCGCAGCGCCAGGGGCAAGGGCAGCAGCGCCAGGGGGCCGCGCCACCACCACAGCAGCGCCAGGGGGCCGCGCCGCCGCCAGCGGTCGACGCCCCATCCAACGAGGACTTCCTGCTGGGCTGGCTCATCCGCCACCCGACCGCGCGGCGGGCCGTGCAGGAGAAGATCTACAACGACCTGCAGCCCTTCCCGCTGGTGGCCGGGCTGCTGGAGGGCACGATCGTCGAGCTGCTGCGGCGGCCCGAGATCCGCGCGATCTGGCAGGCCTGGGAGCCAGAGCCCGAGAGCACCGACCCCACAGCATGGGCGCAGCAGCTCGACGCCGACATCCTGCGCCCGCTGGCCATGCGTGCTATTACCCTCGATGTTACCGAATCACAGTCGTACCGATATGTCAATGATGCGCTGGAACGTGCTACAATGCTACAGCTCAATCTCGCACGCGAATGGAAAAAACGGCTGAGCGAGCAGCTCGACCCAGCAGACGAGGCGGCCTATCGAGTGATGTCGGATCAACTGATGCAGATTCTCTCGTATATCGATGCGCTGAGCATACCAAAGCGAAGCCCTACCTATAATGATCTCCATACGCGTGCGGTTTGAGGAGTGACCAATGGCGAACCGGAAAGAACCGATGCTTGAAAATGATCCCGAGCTTGAAGAAGATCTGGGCGAAGAACCCCGCGATCATGCCGCATCTGCTGAAGAGAGCGAGCCAGAGGCACCGTCGGTGCAATCCCTCACCGAGCTTATCGCCATTGGGAAGCAGCGCGGCTATGTGACCGAGGGCGAGGTGCTGGCGCTGGTGCCCAACCCCGAGTCCGACCTCGACAAGCTTGGCCAGATCCAGGCCGCCCTTCAGCAGGCCGGCATCTCCACCCGCGACGACATCATCGGCGGCAGCGGGCCAGAGGCCGACGCGCTCTTCGCCGAGGAAGAAGACCTTGACGATCTCAACGTCGATGGCATCAGCGTCAACGATACCGTGCGCATGTACCTGCGCGAAATTGGCCGCGTGCAGCTGCTGAAGACCAGCCAAGAGCGCGAGCTGGCCCACAACATTGTGGTGGGGGCCTACGTGCAGGCGCTGAAAACCTTCTTCGGTGTCGACTGGCGCAGCGACAACGTGGCCAGCATCGGCATTGAGATGTACGGGCGCTTTCTGAAGAACTGGCCAAGCGCCAGCAGCGTGATGACCGACCTGGTGTCGCGGCTGGGTGAGGGTGAAGGCCCGGTGCCGCCGTCGAAGCTGCGCGAGTTCCTTGAGCTGCAGGATCGGCTGACCTTCGACCAGAAGATCGCCTTCGACAAGCGCCGCGGCGAGATCGCCAAGGAGCATGGGCTGAACGCCGAGAGCCTCGACCAGACCATTGGCCAGGCCATGATCATCTATGGGCTCTGCCCGCGCGACCTGCAGCACGCGCTGAACACCACCCCCGAGGCCACGTGGCCCGGCGAGCAGGATGCCCGCGCACTATTCGCCAGCGCACCCCTACTCTGGGGCAGCTGGAACGCCCAGGTGGAGATCGGCGAGGATGCCCGCAAGCACCTGACCGAGGCCAACCTGCGCCTGGTGGTGAGCGTGGCCAAAAAGTACATCGGGCGCGGCCTAAACCTGCTGGATCTCATCCAGGAGGGCAACGTGGGGCTTATCCGCGCTGTCGAGAAATTCGACTACCTGAAGCGCTACAAGTTCTCCACCTACGCCACGTGGTGGATCCGGCAGGCCATCACCCGCGCCATCGCCGATCAGGCCCGCACCATCCGCATCCCCGTGCATATGGTCGAGACCATCAACCGGCTGATGCGCGAGAAGCGCCGCATGCTGCAGGAGCTGGGCCGCGAGCCGACCGATGAGGAGCTCTCCAAGGTGCTGGGCATGCCGGTCGAGAAGGTGCGCGCCATCCACAAGACCTCGCTAGAGCCAGTGTCGCTGGAGACCCCGGTGGGCCAGGAGGAGGATAGCCAGCTCGGCGACTTCATCGAGGACTCGAAGGTGCTGGCCCCCTCGGATGCGGCCAGCCACCAGATGCTGCGCGAGCAGGTCGAGCAGGTGCTCAACCAGCTGACCGAGCGCGAGCGGCGGGTGCTCCAGCTGCGCTTCGGGCTCGAGGACGGCCACAGCCGGACGCTCGAAGAGGTGGGCAAGGAGTTCGGCGTCACCCGCGAGCGCATCCGGCAGATCGAGGTCAAGGCGCTGCGTAAGCTCCGGCATCCGCGGCTGGGCAAGAAGCTACGGGACTACCTCGAGTAGTCGTGGAAGATGGCGGGCGACGCCCAGCAGCGCAGCCCGCCATCTGCTGCATACTGAATATTTAGGTGATTGCGGTGTCCGACTTCCTGGATTTGGATCACTACGAGCTACTTGGCATCGCCCCAGCGGCGACGCAGGATGAGATCAAGCGTGCCTATCGGCGCGAGATCGCAAAGTACCATCCCGACCGCTTTGTGAGCGCCAACGCCGACGAGCAGGCCTACGCCCAGCGGCGCAGCCAGGCCCTGACCGAGGCCTACGCCACGCTGAGCAACTTCCGGACGCGCAGCCTCTACAACGCGAGTCTGAAAACCATGGGTGGTTCGGCGGCGGCGCAGCGCCCCAGCGCGCAGCCCCAGCGCCAGCCCGGCCAGACCCCGCAGCGCGACCACCAGGCCGAGCTGTACGATCAGGCGGTGGCGCACCTGCAGGCGGGCCACACCCTGCAGGCCATCGCCGCGCTGCGCCAGCTGCAGCAGATCAACCCCTTCTATCGCGACAGCGCGGCCCTGCTAGAGCAGGCCGAGGCCCAGGGCCACGCGCAGCAGCATAGCGCCCCCAAGCAGCCCGCCGCCGAGAAGCCCAATAGCCGCCGCACCTTTCTGATCGCAGGCGGCGTGGGCGGGCTGGCGGTGCTGGGCCTGGCCGCATGGGCCTTGACCCAGCACGGCGGCCAGCAGACGGTGGCAGGCCAGCCCGACACGCCGGGCGCGCCGCTGCCCACCGCAGCCAACACCGCCGAGCCAAGCCCCACCGCCGCCGCCACCGCGCGGCCCACCAGCGCGCCCACGGCAGCCGCCACCGCGCGGCCCACCGCCGCGCCCACGGCAGCCGCCACCCAGCCCCCCACCGAGGTGCCGACCGAGGTGCCGACCGACACGCCCACGGCGCTGCCCGCCGAGCAGGGCCAGCTGCTGTTCTCCGACAGCTTCACCGGCGCGGGCTGGGCCGACCAGAGCGGCGCGGGCTGGAGCGTGGGCTACGCCCAGGGCGGGCGCTACCGCATCGCGGTGAACGCGGGCATCGGCATGATCTGGAGCTACCGCACCCTGCAGCCCGGCCAGCACAGCCTGGGCGTGGATGTGCAGGTGGCGCAGTCCGAAGGCGGCATGCTGCTGTCCTTCGTAGACGAGGATAACTTTGTCAGCTTTGTGGTGAACCCGGCCCAGTCGTCGTACCGGCTTGAGCGGCGGGGCAGCCAGGCCGCCGAGGTGCTGGCGGGCGGGCAGTCCGACGCCATCCTGGGCGGGGCCAACGATACCAACCGCCTGCTGGCCCGCGTCAGCAGCAGCACGGTGCAGCTGGTGATCAACGGTCAGCAGGTGGCCAGCATCGATACGCCCGCCGACATCCTGGGCAGCAACCGCTTCGGGCTGATCGCCGTGTCGGGGCGCAGCGACGCCGAGGTGTTCTTCGACAACCTTGAGGTGCGCGCCCTTCAGTAGCGGGGCCGCCTGGCCACGCCAGCCCGATTTTCTGCCGAAGGCCGACCCGAGCACACACGCTCATCGGCCTTCGGCTTTTTTCCGCATCTGTTAGCCCACGAGGAGCCTATGAGCAGCAGAATCATCGCGACCTTCTCGATCGTGGCGTGCGACCTCGCCAGCGGCGACCTAGGCGTGGCCGTCGCATCCAAGTTTCTCTCGGTGGGCGCGGTGGTGCCCTGGGCGCAGGCCGAGATCGGCGCGGTGGCCACCCAGGCCCTCGCCAACACCGGCTTCGGCCCGCGCGGCCTGGCGCTGATGGCCGACGGCCTGAGCGCCCAGGAGGCGCTGGACGCGCTGCTGGCCGAGGACGAGGGCCGCGAGCATCGCCAGGCAAGCTTCGTGGATGCCGCCGGGAACGCGGCGGCCTTCACCGGCGCGGCCTGCTTCCCGTGGGCCGGGCACATCGTGGGCGAGGGCTTCACGGTGCAGGGCAACATCCTGGCGGGGCCGGAGGTGGCCGAGGCCATGGCCGCCGCCTTCCGCGCCACCGAGGGCGAGCTGGCCGAGCGCCTGCTGGCCGCGCTGAGCGCGGGCGATGCCGCAGGCGGCGACAGCCGTGGTCGCCAGTCGGCGGCGCTGTATGTGGCGCGCAAGGGCGGCTCGTACGGCGGCTACATCGACCGCTACATCGACCTGCGGGTGGATGACCACGCCGCGCCCGTGGCCGAGCTGGCCCGCCTGCTGCGCCTGCACCGCTTCTACCTGACCCCGCCAAGCCCCGAGGATCTCATCCCGATCGATGCGCAGGTGGCCCGCGAGCTGCAGGATCTGCTGGCCAGGGCGGGCTTCTACCACGGCCCGATCAGCGCCAGCTACGACGAGGCCACCGACGCCGCGCTGGCGGCCTACGGCGGGGTGGAAAATCTGGAGGAGCGCCTGATCAGCAAGACCCACATCGACCCGCTGGTGCTAGCCTTCATGCGCGACAAGATCCTGAGGTAGCGCCCACAAGCGCATTTTTCGCACGCGATACGCTGGGGCGCGGCCAAGCTCGCCGCGCCCCAGGTCAATTTTTTTGGAGAACCCAATGCTGAACCTGAATGATTTTACCGCCGTCGTGTTCGACATGGATGGCGTGCTCTACCGTGGCAAGCAGCGCCTGGCGGGCGTGGCCGAGCTGCTGGCCTTCTTCGAGCAGCGCGGGGTGGCCTACGCCTGTGCCACCAACAACTCCACGCTCACACCGCAGCAGTACGAGCAGAAGCTGGCCGCCATGGGCATCGCAATGCCCGCCGAGAAGGTGATCACATCCTCGGTGGCCACGCGGCACTACCTGGAGGCCCAAGCCCCGCGCGGCACCAGGGTGGGCATGATCGGCATGGATGGGCTGCGCGACGCACTGTTTGGGGATGGCTACTTCGAGCCAGATCAGGTGGCCCCCAGCTACTATGTGGTGGGCATGAACTTCGAGGCGGGCTACGCCGACTTCCGCCAGGCCTGCAAGGCCATCCGCGCTGGGGCCGCCTTTGTGGGCACCAACGCCGACGCCACCTTCCCCGCCGAGGATGGCATCATCCCCGGCGCTGGCTCGCTGATCGCCCTGCTGGAGACAGCCACCGAGCAGCGCGCCCTGGTGATCGGCAAGCCGCAGCCCGCCATGTTCCACGCCGCCGTGGCCATGCTGGGCGCGCCGCCCGAGCGCACGCTCACCGTGGGCGATAGGCTCGACACCGACATCGCCGGGGCCAGCGCCGCAGGCCTGGCCACCGCCCTGGTGATGACCGGCGTCACCAGCCCTGCGGCGCTGGCGGCAAGCCCCCTTCAGCCCGATGCGGTGTACGCCGATCTGCCTGCCCTGCTGGCGGCGTGGCGGCAAGCCTAGCGGCCTCGGGCAGCCACAGCCGGTGCAGCATGGCCAGCTGACTGATGCCCTTCAGCTGGCGCTCGAACGGCTCGACCTGCGCTCGCTCGCGCTCGACCATCGCCCGCACCGCCTCGTCCTCCATCACCGCGCTGGAGAGCACGATGTCGCCGCCCAGGCTCTCGCCCTGGATGCGGGCGGCGGTGTTGACGGTGGAGCCGAAGTAGTCGAGCAGGCCGTTGGCATTCACCACAATGCACGGCCCACGGTGCAGCCCCAGCTTCACCCGCAGCGCCGGGCGGCCCTGCGCGATCTCGCCCAGCGTGAACTCGCGCTGGATGGCCACCGCCGCCTCGCCCGCGTCGCCTGCCGAGGGGAACACCGCCATCACCGCGTCGCCGATGGTCTTGACCAGGGTGCCGTGGCGCTCATCGATGATCCGCCGCATCAGCGCGAAGTGGTCGCGCACGCGGGCGTAGGCGGGCGCGTCGCCGATGCTGTCGTAGATCGCGGTCGAGTCCTTCAGGTCGCTGAATAGGAAGGTCATGGTGCGCACCGCCATGCCCACGCCCGGCGAAAGCACCTCGGAGGAAAACAGGGTGCGGAACTCGGCCATGGCCGTGACTATGGCCGCGCTGGCGGCGTAGGTGGTCCAGGTGCGCTCCTCCACCAGCACCAGCATGTCGGCGTCGGTGGGGTTGGCCAGCTGGATGCTGCCGCCGCCCGCCGCCAGCGTGGCGGTCGCCGTCGGGGCGGGCTGGCCCAGCGCCAGGGCCAGCTCGCCCGCGCCGCCCTCGCGCACATCCACATCGGCCTGCCCCGCCGCTCCCACGGCGCGGATGCGGTAGGCCCCCGGCGCAAGCCGCAGCGCCACATCGGCCTGCCCGCCCGCCGGAACCCGCAGCTGCGCCGCGATGTGGCGCGTGTTGGCCGGGCCGCCCACGCAGTAGGTCGCGTCGTAGGCCTCGCGGATGTCGGGGCTGACGCTGAAGCGCAGCTCCACCGCCTCGTCGAAGTTCAGGTGGTAGTGGATATTGCAGGCCGCGCAGTGGGCCTCGTGGGCCAGCTCGCCCAGCGTGGTGGCGCGCTCGGTGATGCCTCGGCAGCCGGGGCAGACCACATCCCACTCTAGATCGAGCAGCCCGGCGCGGGTGGCGTAGAGGCACAGCCGCAGCACCTCCTGCCGGTCGGCCCGCCACTGGTCGGCCAGCACGAAGGGCCGCATCTTCACCACATCGGCGTCGGCGGCGGTGCGGATGTGCTGCACCAGCGACTCGGCCAGCGGCCCGGCCACACCCAGCTGGGCCAGCCGCCCCTGGGCGGCCTGCAGCCGCGCCGCGCTCACCCTGGGCTGGCTGCGCGCGGGCGGGATGCGCCCCATCGCGGCGGCCCGCTCGAAGATGCGGTAGACCTTCAGCATGTCGTCCAGAAACTGGCGGGCCACCACCAGATGCGCGGCCAGCCAGCCAGCAAACCAGCGGCTCTCCACCACCACATCCACATCCACCCGCGTCTGCTGGCCCTGCGGCACCAGCGCGGTGCGCACCACCACCCGCGACACCGGAAACGGCGCGTCGAAGATCCGCTCGCTGACAAACCACTGCTCGAACACCCACTGGAAGGGCGGCTCGCGCCAGGCGACCGGCACGCCCATGTAGCGGGCGCGGATGGCCAGGGTGGCGTTCTCGCCCGCCTCCACGCGCTCGGAGGCAGGCAGACCCATCATCCGATTCACGCGGTTGGTGTCCGAGAGCAGCGGCCAGAGCGCCGCTGGCGTGCCATCCAGCACGATGCTGCGCTGGAAACGGGCGGTAGAAAATGACATGCGGGGCTTCTCCCTGTGGTTGCTATCGGCAGCGCTGTGTGGCCCACATGGATAAACGCAGTGCGCCGCCGCAATTTTCCCGCCGCGCCCTAGCTCTCGCTGGCGGCGGGCTTGCTCTGCTTCGACTGCAGGTCGAGCAGGCGGGTGTTCAGCTCGCTCACCTGGCCGGGGTCGGCTAGCACCCGCAGGTGGTCGCCCGCGCGGATCACGGTCGCGCCGCTGGGCACGATCTGCTCGCCGTTGCGCTCGATCAGGATGACCAGCACGTTATGCGGCAGCTCTAGGTCGCGGATAGTGCGCCCGCCCACCAGCGCGCCGATCGGCACCACCAGATCCAGCACGCGGCTCTCTGGCCCCACGCTGGGCACAAAGGCCAGCGAGTGGCGCTCCTCGCCCGGCTCGCGGCGGTTCAGGCCCAGCCAGCGCGCCACACGGGCGATGGTGGTGCCCTGCACCAGCACCGAGGCCAGCACGATAAAGAACACGATGTTGAAGATGAAGCTGGCGTGCGCCACCCCATCCAGCAGCGGGAAGGTGGCCAGCACGATCGGCACCGCGCCGCGCAGCCCGGTCCACGAGATCATCAGCTTCTCGCGCACACTCATGCCGCTGAAGGCCAGCGCCACAAAGACGCTGGCCGGGCGGGCCACAAAGATCAGCACCGCCGCGCCCAGCAGGCCCTGCCCGGCCAGCGGGATAACCTGCGAGGGGAAGACCTGCAGCCCCAGCGTGAGGAACATGGCGATCTGCATCAGCCAGGCGATCGCGTCGTGGAAGCGCACGATCGACTGGCGGCGCACCATGCGGCGATTGCCCATGGTGATGCCCGCCAGGTAGACGGCTAGGAAGCCATTGCCGTGCAGCAGCGAGGAGGCCCCAAACACCAGCATCACCGTGGCGATCGAGAGCACCGGGTAGAGCCCATCCACATCCAGGTGGATGCGGTTCATGGCCCAGGTCATAGCCCAGCCGATCCCGAAGCCCACCAGCGCGCCCAGCGCCATCTCCCAGAAGAACAGCGGCACCAGCCCGGCGATGGATGCGCCGGGGTGGATCAGCAGCTCGGTCAGCCCCACGGTCAGAAACACGGCGATCGGGTCGTTGCTGCCCGACTCCAGCTCGATCAGCGGCTCCAGCTGGCCCTTCAGGTGCACGCCGGTGGTGCGCAGCACCGAGAACACCGCCGCCGCATCGGTGGATGAGATGATCGAGCCGAGCAGCAGGCCCTCGCCCCAGCCCAGGCCCAGCACGTACTTGGCGAAGATGCCGAAGATGCCGGTGCTCACCAGCACGCCCACGTTGGCCAGCAGCAGGCCCTGGCGCAGCACCGGGCGGATGGCCTTCCAGTCGGTATCTAGCCCGCCCGAGAACAGGATGAAGGCCAGCGCCACCGTGCCGATGTTCTGGGCAAACTGGGCGTTGTCAAAGTAGATATTGCCAGGGCCGTCGGCCCCGATAAACATGCCGATGGCCAAGAACAGCAGCAGCGAGGGGATGCCAAAGCGGCTGGAAGCCTTGCTGGCGATCACGCTGGCAAGCAGCAGCAGCGCCCCAATAAAAAGCTGCTCTTCGATCGTGAACATCATATGCGCCTCTCTCTTCCACAGCGTAGCTACTCGAAACAGATGGTCATTTTGTGAGGCCAAACCTAGAGGTGTTTGGTGTGAGGTATGCCGCTATCGTACCAGCAGTTCTGGGCAGGCGTCAATCGCTACGATCAGGCCTTGCGGTGTATGTCGGCGAAGCCGCGCATATGCTGCTCAAAGGAGGAAATCTGCGCATATATGCAATTTCCACGAAATACCGATAGTTATTTTAGGTATCTTATACTTTTACCTACTATCAGCAATTAATGGCGCGTTGATTTACTCTTTATTACGCTTGAGAAATAAACAACGGCGGAAATCCGAGCGAGCTGGGTGGATGCCCTGCGCGGGCGGCGACTAGGGGCCAGCCCCTCGGAACCCCGCCAGGGGGCGATGCCTTCAACAGGTGTCACTTTTGCGGCGTTCCCATGCGTTTTTGGCAACCATGCACGATCGATGGCCGATGCACCGCATTGCCGTCATCGCACCCGACCCGATGATCGCAATGATCCGCCATGAGTGTAGGGGCGGATCTCGTGTCCGCCCCATTGCAACGCGCCGCAAGCATCGAGGCCCGATCCGATGCTTACGACACATCCCAATGCGTTCCACGCCGCGTTTCATCGCATGCATCGAATGCCCTGCGATGCGTGCGATGAAACACGGCGTGGGCGGGCACAAGACCCGCCCCTACAGCAATGATCACATGGCGTGCATGCCCGGCACGCCGTTTCATCCCGTGGGGCGCATCCCGACGCCCCGACCCAAGAAAGTGACACCTGTTAAAGGGCATCACTCTCATATGGTGCCGCTTTCTGCGGCTTCCCGAGGCGTTTTTGGTAAAAATATGCGTTGTCGTTGATTCGGCCAGGGTGCGCCTTCGTTGATGGCGGTTGTACTTGTTCGGTGGGTGGATGCCCTGCGCGGGCGGCGACTAGGGGCTAGCCCCTAGTAACCCCACGAGGGGGCGTTGCCCCCTTCGAACCCCCAATTTGAGGCGTTCCTATGCCATTTTCCTGGCGGCTGGGGTTCGTGCATATGGCTATTAAAACACTAGCGGCACCTTCGCCGCATGGGCCGGGTGGATGAGGATTCTTTGATCTTGCTTGCCCTGCACGCCCTGGTACGCTAGATGCCGTCCGCTATTGCATCCCGGTGCCCCACCCCAAAAAGCAACATCATGTTGTGACGCTCCCCCGACCCACACAGAGCTTCCCCCGACTCACACAGAGCTTCCCCCGACCCACACAGACCTTCCCCCGACCCACACAGATGAACGTTGTGATGATGTCCATGAAAACCATAGCGGCATGTTTGCCGTATGGATGGTGAATTGGCATGTATGCTCTTGGAGCCTTGGCAGCTTGGTGGCGAGCCGGTGTTCTTCCCTTCGTGTCTTCGCGCCTTCGTGGTATTCGTTTCCTTTCGTTCCTTGGGGTCTTGGTGGTGAAGAATCCTCGGCGTGCCGAGAGCGCCTGCGCCGCAAAACGAAAAGTGGTATCATGCCCGCGCAGCGCCGCTGAAGCGAAAGGAATACCTGTGACCCTTGTGTTACTGATCCGCCACGGCACCAACGACTGGGTCCACGGTCGGCTGGCGGGCTGGACGCCCGGCGTGCATCTGAACGACGCGGGCCGCCAGCAGGCCGCAGCACTGGCCACGCGGCTCACCGCCATCCCCCTGGATGCGATCTACGCCAGCCCGCTGGAGCGCACGCTGGAGACAGCGCGGGCCATCGCATCGCCGCGCGGCATGCCCATCCACATCTTGGATGCCCTGGGCGAGGTGAAGTATGGCGAGTGGCAGGGGGCCGAGCTAAAGGAGCTGTACAAGCACGAGCTGTGGCCCGGGGTGCAGCACTACCCCAGCGGCACGCGCTTCCCCGGCGGCGAGACCCTGGGCGAGTCGCAGGCCCGCATGGTGGCGGCGGTGGACACCCTGCGCGGGCGGCACCCCAAGGGCATCATCGCCGTGGTCTCGCACGCCGACATGATCCGGCTGGCGCTGGCCCACTACATCGGCATCCACACCGACCTATTTCAGCGGCTTGAGATCCTGCCGTGCGCCCTGAGCGCGGTAGCCTTCACGCCAGCCGGCCCGCGCCTGCTGGCCTATAACGATACGGGGTCGCTTGAGCACCTGCGGCCAAAGCCCGAGGAGCCAAAGCCCGAGCAGCCCGCCGAGCAGGCGCAGCCCGCACCTGCCCCCGAGGCCGCGCCCGAGGCCGCGCCCGAGCGATAGACCCGGCGTTCTACAACAACCCTATGAGCATGGAAGATTTCACCTACGACCTCGATCCGGTGAGCCGGATCACCATAAACGCCGTCGGAAAGCCAGGCCAGCGCACCTTCTACATCCAGGCGCGGCGCGGGCCACAGCTGGTGTCGGTGGTGGCCGAAAAAGAGCAGGTGCAGGCCCTGGCCCAGCACATCGAGCAGTTCCTTGAGGAGCTGACCGAGAAAAACCCGCTGCTCTCCGCATCCGACGAGTTCCTGCTGATCAGCGACATGAGCCTGGAGGAGCCGCTGGAGCCAGCCTTCCGCGTGGCCCAGATCGGGCTGGGCTACGACGAGGCGCGCGATATGGTCATCCTGCTGCTGCAGGGCCTGGATGATGAGGACAACGCCCCCACCGCGCGCATGAGCGCCACCCGCGAGCAGATGCGGGCCCTGAGCCAGCACACCCAGCAGGTGGTCTCCAAGGGCCGCAAGATCTGCGGCAACTGCATGCGGCCCATCGACCCCGAGGGCCACTTCTGCCCGCGCATGAACTAGCGGGCCTTGCGGCGCGAAGAATCTAGGCGATCGCTGCAGAGCATACGGAACGGAAAGCCATGAGCGAATCATACGAGATCTCGGTGAGCAGCGTCCTAGAGCTTCTGGCCAAGGGCGAGATGGAGATCCAGGGCATGCTGCCCTACAGCAGCAACTACACGCTGCTGGCGCTGGTGCGCAGCGAGGGCCTGCAGGGTCTGGGCGTCTACAAGCCACGGCGCGGCGAGCGCCCGCTGTGGGATTTCCCCGACGGCACGCTGTGCCAGCGCGAGGTGGCGGCCTATGTGCTGTGCCAGGCGCTGGGCTGGCAGCTGGTGCCGCCCACGGTGCTGCGCGATGGACCCTTCGGCATCGGCTCGCTGCAGCTCTACATCGACTGCGACAGCGAGGCCCACCTGCTGACCATGCAGAAGGAGGGCGGCTACGAGTGGCAGATCGAGCAGCTGGCCGCCTTCGACTACCTGGCCAACAACGCCGACCGCAAGAGCGGCCACTGCCTGAAGGGCAGCGACGGCAGGCTGTGGGCGATCGACCACGGCATCTGCTTCCACAGCGAGATGAAGCTGCGCACGGTGCTGTGGGATTTCGCGGGCGCGCCGCTGCGGCCCGACATCCTAGCCGACCTGCAGTCGCTGGCCCAGCGCCTGGCCCCCGGCGACCCCAGCTACGACATGCTGGCCCAGCTGCTGGAGCCGGACGAGCTGCGGGCGCTGCAGCGCAGGCTCAACCGGCTGGTGAATACCGGCTGCCACCCCGAGCCGGGGCCGGGCCGCAACATCCCCTGGCCGCCCGTATAGCCACGCCCGCCCCCCAAGATATGGTATACTCTGCCAAATTGATCCTCTTGGGAGCAATGAGCGCAGGATCAGAGTCGATCGCAGGCTCTCGATCTGCTGCGCTCTTTTTATTTCTAATACATCTTTAGAGAGATGGGGAGGAGCCTCGTGGATCAGCGTTTGGGAACCCCAGAGCGCCCGGTGCGCATCGCCATTATCGGCGCAGGGCCAGCGGCCTTCTACTCGGCAGAGGCGCTGCTCAAGCAGAAAGACCTCAGCTACAGCATCGACTTCTTCAACCGATTCCCGACCCCGTTCGGGCTCGTGCGCGAGGGCGTCGCCCCCGACCACCAGTCGATCAAGGCCGTGACCCGCGTGTACGATAAGATCGCGGCATTGCCCAACGTGCGCTACTTCGGCAATGTCACCTTTGGCCTCGATGTGACCCACGAGGATCTTGCCCCGCTCTACGACCAGATCATCTACGCGGTGGGCGCGCAGTCCGACCGCAAGATGGGCATCACGGGCGAAGATCTGGCCGGCAGCTTCCCGGCCACCCAGTTTGTGGGCTGGTACAATGGCCGCCCCGACTATGTCGACTTCGACTTCGACCTCTCGGTCGAGCGCGTGGTGGTAGTGGGCAACGGCAACGTGGCCATGGATGTGACCCGCATCCTGGTGGCCGACCCCGAGGAGCTGGCCAAGACCGACATCGCCGACCACGCGCTGGCCAAGCTGCGCAGCAGCAAGGTGCGCGAGGTGGTGATGCTGGGGCGGCGCGGCCCGGCCCAGGCCGCCTTCACCAACCCCGAGCTGAAGGAGTTCGGCGAGCTGCACGGCGTGGACGTGCTGGTCGACCCCGCCGACCTTGAGCTGGACCCGGTGAGCGCCGAGACGGTGGCCAGCGACAAGACGGCGGCCAAAAACGTGGACATGCTGCGCAACTACGCCGCCAATGGCGAGAAAGGCTCGCCGCGCCGCATCATCATGCGCTTCCTCAGCTCGCCGGTGGAGATCATCGGCAAGGATGGCAAGGTCGCGGCGGTGGTGGTCGAGCGCAACCAGCTAGAGGCCGACTCGCGCGGCGGGCTGCGGGCCAAGGGCATCGGCTCGTTCGAGACGATCGAGGCCGGCATGGTGCTGCGCTCGGTGGGCTACAAGGGCGTGCCGCTGGCCGGTGTGCCCTTCGACGATTCGACCAGCACGATCGCCAACGTGGCGGGCCGCGTGGTGCGCGAGGGCACCGGCGAGCCAGTGCCCGGCGAGTACGTGGTGGGCTGGATCAAGCGCGGCCCCTCCGGGATCATCGGCACCAACAAGCCCGATGCCGTGGCCACGGTGAACGCCATGGTCGAGGATCTGGCCACGCTGCCCGGCATCGCCGACGACCAGCGCGACCCGGCCAAGATCGTGGCGCTGCTGGATGAGCGCAAGCCCGACTACGTGACCTGGGAGGGCTGGAAGACGCTGGACGCCTACGAGACCAGCCGGGGTGCCGAGCAGGGCCGCCCGCGCGTGAAGGTGACCCGCGTCGACGAGATGCTGGCCCAGATCAACCAGGGCTAGAAACGCCGAGCGGCGGCGGCCAAACATGGCCGCCGCCGCTCGCATATGTGGTGGGGACGGAGAGACTTGAACTCTCACGCTTTGCAGCACTAGATCCTAAGTCTAGCGCGTCTGCCGATTCCGCCACGTCCCCATATCAGGCTGTTGGGATTGTACCATATGCATGGCGCTTGGGCAAGTCGCCGCGCGGCCCGTGCCTATCGTGCGGTATTCCCACACCTCATCTTGCGCATTGCAAGGCCCCGAGCAGCCGCCCCTACCCAGATACGATGACGAGACACGCTATGAGAGCACTCTTCCGCTGGCATGCCCCTAGCCAGGCCCAGGGCTGGCAGGTGGAGGCCCGCGCCGCGTTCCGCGAGCTGATCAGCCCGGTGGTCGCGCCGGCGCAGCCCTTTGACGAGGCCATCCCCAGCTGGGCGGCAGCCACCCCCGGCGAGAGCTGGGTGGATGTGGCGCTGCGCGTGCGCCAGGGCGACACCTGGTCGGGCTTCTACCAGCTGGCCCGCTGGGATGACCGCGCCGAGGGCAGCAGGCGCACCAGCTTTGGCCCGCAGCGCGACGCCCACGCCAGGGTCGAGATCGACACGCTGGCGGCATCCGCGCCCTGCGCGGCGGCCCAGGCGCGCATCCGGCTCTACGGGCAGGCCGCGATCCACAGCTTCAGCCTAGCGCTGAGCGCGCCCCAGCCGCCCGAGCCCAGCGCCCCGCCCGCCACGGGCGTGCTGGCCGTGCCGCCGCGCTCGCAGCTGGCCTACGCCGACGGCGCGGGCTGGTGCAGCCCCACCAGCGTGGCCATGGTGCTGGGCTACTGGCACCAGCGCACTGGCCAGGCGCAGCTCGCGCCCTTCCAGCACCAGTCGGCCATCCCGCAGATCGCCGCGCCGCGCTGCTACGACCCCAACTACCAGGGCACCGGCAACTGGGCCTTCAACACCGCCTTCGCGGCCACCGCCGGGCTGGATGCCTACGCCGCCCGGCTGCACAGCCTGGCCGAACTAGCCCCGCTGCTGCGCGACGGCGTGCCGCCCATCCTCAGCATCGCGTGGGAGGATGGCCAGCTGGACGGCGCGACCGACAGCTCAAGCGGCGGACACCTGATCGTACTCACCGGCCTCGATGACGAGGGCGGTGCGCACGTGGCCGACCCAGCAGCCCCCAGCATCGCCGAGGTGCACCGGTGCTACCGCGCCGACCAGCTCGAGCGCGTGTGGCAGGGCGGCTCGCAGGGCCTGGTCTATATTATCCACCCCCACGGCTGGGTTGCCGAGCCGAAAGGAGTATGCCCCTGAGGCACAATTCTTGCTTGAGGCGATGGTATGACCTATGCCCAACATCCATGGAGCGCAAACATGGACACCGAGACCGAGCGACGGAGGGCCTACGTCGAAGCACTGATCATCCGCCTGCGTCGGCACTACGCCGAGCGCGTGCCGCTCCCCAATCGACACGATCAGGAGGAGGAAGGCATCTCGCTCCAGCTGCTGCAGCGGCTCTACCGCTATGTGACATCCGAGGGCTACGGCGAGTAGACAGCTAAACTGCTCTTTTTCTTTTTTCGTATCGCCGCCGTGCCCCGCCGCGTGATGTGCGCACAGAGCTGCCGCCACGCGGTGATCACAATCTTTTCACCTTGGGCCGAAAACTGGCCCAGCACACGTATATATTCTCAAAGGCCCTTGCGCACACGCCCCGGCAGCCGCCGAGAAACGATCCCAAGGGCCTCGCATTGTTTCGGCGACGGGGGCGCACTGTGCGCCTCGCCAGGGCCGGGGCATGATCCTGCGGACATGCCGGGGATCAGAACAGGAGATCACATGCAGTACCGTACCCTTCGACCCGCTCTTGTGGGCATCGTGGCGCTCGCGATCACGGCCTGCGGCAGCAGCGCCGCCACGCCCGCCACGGTGGTGCCCGCCACCGCAGCGGTAGCCGCCACTGCGGTGGTCGAGCCGACCACCGTGGTCGAGGCCACTACCGAGGTCGAGCCGACCGCCGAGGTCGAGGCCACCGCCGAGGCCGGAGCCACCGCCGAGGCCAGCACCGGCGCAGGCGCCGCGCTGCCCGCCGACTGGCAGCGGATCGAGGTCAGCGGCGAGGGCTTCGCCGTGGCGCTGCCGCCCGAGTGGGAGCAGATCGACCTGAGCGACCCCAACCTGACTAGCAGCCTGAACGACGTGCTGAAAAACAACCCCGAGCTGGGCGAGCAGTTCCAGGGCCAGGTCGAGTCTATGGCGCAGGCTGGCATCAAATTCTTCGCGTTCGACGCATCGGCGGATGGCACCAAGGATAACTTCACCACCAACATCAACATCATCAAGCAGGCCATCGGCATGGAGATGCCAATCGAGACGATCGAGCAGGCCAACATCGAGCAGATCAAGTCGGCCCTGAAGACCGAGGACATCGAGAGCACGCGCATGACGCTGCCCGCTGGCGAGGCCGTGATGCTGCGCTACACGCCCACGATGGCCACCGGCGCAGAGGGCACCAGCACCACCGCGTCGATCACGCAGTACATCATCATGGCGGGCACCGACATGTACGTCATCTCGCTGACCACCGGCCCCGACCGCACCGAGGAGTACAAAGACTCCTTCGACCAGATCGGCCAGGGCTTCGAGATCGTCAAGTAGGCCTCTCGGCGCGCGCATCGCTTGGTGCGCGCGCCCTCCCCTCGGTCTCCTGCGCATCGGGCCTTCCCCCACCCTCACCTCTCCCTCCCCACGTAGCATTACACCTTTCTGACGTAGAGACCCTTTTGTTTCTTGGTGTCTTGGAGTCTTGGTGGTAAAGAATCTTCGATGTGTTAAAAATGCATCGGCCAAGCCCCAGCATCCCCGCTGCAACACATGGCCCCACATCTTGTACAATACCCTGCGGCGGCGCACCCGACCCGCCCCAAGAACATGTACACAACGGAGCCATGCGTGTTATCTCAACTTCGTGGAAAGATCATTCTTGCCGCCCTGATCGGCCTAGTCGTCGTGGCGGCGCTTGGGCTATTTAGCGACATACGCCAGGTGGGCGATAGCTTCCGCCACTTCAACTGGGCCATGCTGCCCGCCATCCTGGGCTTCACGGTGCTCAACTACCTGCTGCGCTGGCTCAAGTGGGACTACTACCTGCGCAAGATGAACATGGGCCACGGCGTCAGCTACGCCGACAGCGGCCTGCTGTTCACCAGCGGCATGGTGATGGCGGTGACGCCGGGCAAGGTGGGCGAGGTGCTCAAGTCGTTCCTGCTGCGCACAATCAACGGCACGCCGGTGGCGCAGTCGGCCCCGATCGTGCTGGCCGAGCGCCTGACCGATGGCCTGGCCATGCTGCTGCTGATGGGCCTGGGGCTGACGCTCTACCCACCCGCGCGGCCCGCCTTTGTGCTGCTGCTGGTGCTGAGCGTCGCGGGCATCATCGTGCTGCAGTTCCGCCCGCTGTGCGAGCGCCTGCTGGCGCTGCTGGCCCGCATGCCGGTGGTGGGCAAGCTGGCCCCCAAGATCGCCACGATCTACGAGAGCACCCACCAGCTGCTCTCGTGGCAGCTGCTGCTGGTCTCCACCATCATCAGCGTGGTCTCGTGGTTTGGCGAGTGTGTGGCCATGTACTACGTGCTGCGCGGCCTGGGCATCGACCCCTCCTGGCTGCTGCTGCTGGTCGCCACCTTTGTGTTCGCCGCATCCACGCTGTTCGGGCTGGTCTCGTTCCTGCCCGGCGGCCTGGGCGTGTCCGAGGCGTCGAGCACGGGCATGCTGGTGCTGCTCATCCCTGGGCTGGCGGCGGGCGGGGCCACCACGGCCACGCTGATCATCCGCTTCTGCACGCTGTGGTTTGGCGTCAGCCTGGGCGCTGTCGCCCTGGCCATGCTCAGCCGCCGCTACCGTTTCGATGAGGCCCCGCCCGCCGACGACCCCAGCGTCACGGCGGACGCCTCGCTCTAGGAGCCTATGCAACGACTACACCACTCCCTGCTGGCGATCTGCGCCGCCCTGGCGCTGTGCCCTGCGCTCGCCGCGTGCGGCGCGAGCCAACTGCTGGTCAACTCCACCCCCGCCACGCTGGTGCTCGACCGCAGCAGCGGCGCGGATGTGAGCTTTAGCTACAACGTGGGCCGGGCGGCCAAGATCTGGGTATATGTGGATGATGCCCAGGGCACCCGCTACACCCTACGCGAGGGCGAGCCGCGCACGCCCTCGGGTACGCCCTACACCATGCGGTTCGACGGCACCGCGCCCAGCACTGGCACGCCCGACGTGCTGCAGCGCGCCCTGCCGAGCGGCGAGTACACCTACACCATCCAGGCCAAGGCCGACGACGGCGGCGAGCAGGCCGAGCGCCAGGGCAAGCTCACCATCACCGGCACCGACACCCCGCCACCCTCGGTCGAGAACCTGACCGTATCGCCCGCCACCATCTCGCCCAACGCCGACGGCATCGACGACCAGGCCGAGATCAGCTACCAGCTGCCGATCACCGCCACCGTCGATCTGAGCATCGCGCGGCCCGACGGCGGCAATACCATCCCGATCATCACAGGCGAGCAGCAGGAGCCGACCCCACACACCGCGCTGTGGAACGGCAAGACCAGCGATGGCGCTATTTTGCCCAATGGCGTGTACACCTATACGCTGCGGGTGCAGGATGCGCTGGGCAATATCGTGCAGCGCAGCGGGCCGATCACGATCGTGGAGAGCGGCCAGCCCGAGGCGACGATCACCTACAGCAACATCGCGCCCGCCCGGATCGAGCTGGGCGACACCATCACCGTCACGCTGCGCGTCAAGAACACCGGCGACGTGCCCATCCGCACCTACGGCCCGGCATCCGGCTACACCTACACCACCAACGATGTCTTCTCGTCGATCGAGCAGGGCAAGTACGTGCAGAAATCGGGCGGGTTCTGGCGCGTGGGCGTGGACTGGGATGGCAACACCAGCGCCGGGCCGCGCCGCTACCCCTACCGCTGGGCGATCACGCCGCGCACGCCCGACAAGTGGCAGGTGCCCTACCAGGAAGATCTGCTGCTGCCCGGCGAGGAGGCCGAGGTGATCGGGCGGATACAGGTCGACCAGCCCGAGAACAAGATGGGGTTCTACGTGGGCCTCACCTGGGATGGCGTGGGTTTCCGGCAAGATCGCGTGGGACGCCAGATAGTAGAGGTGGGCTTCTAGGCCATGGCGCAGCGGCGGGCAGCCGATCGGGGCGCGCCGAAACGGCCAGATCGATGCACCAAGATCACAGTTGCATGCTGATTCGCACGAATTGCCATAATCTGCTATAATGCGTCCGGCTGTTATTTGGCTACAACGGCAGGCACCGCCAGCCTGTACGCGGTTTACGAGAAAAGGAGCATTTCTCATGGCGCTTGAGAAGGACGACAAGAGCACAATTATCACCGGCTACCGCACCCACGAGAGCGACACTGGCTCGCCGGAGGTGCAGGTTGCGCTGCTCACCGAGCGGATCAACCAGCTGATCGAGCACCTGAAGACCCACATCCACGACCACAACTCGCGGCGTGGTCTGCTGAAGCTCGTCGGCCGCCGCCGCCGCCTGCTGGCCTATGTCAAGAGCAAGGACACAGATCGCTACCGCGCGCTCATCGAGCGGCTCGGTCTGCGCGACTCGCTCTCGCAGCGCGGTCGATAGGTACCTATGGCGCAGCAGGCAATGATTCGATGGGGGTTTGTGAAGATCAGCTATTGGCATGGCCCTGCTGCGTAACACGGTGTGTACAAGCCCGGGGGATCGCATTCCCCGGGCTTGTGTTATACCACCCCTGGTGTGGTTTCCCCTAGCCCGCGCCCATGGCGCAGCGGCCCTAGGTAATAGGTTTTGAGGAAGTACAAGCCGAGCGGACTGTTAGGGATTGGAGAGCGCGCTTGAGCACAGATTCGAGCGCGGCCTCCAGTGCCTAACACCTCTCGGCGGGCTGCAAAGGGCAGCCAGTCTGAAGGAGAACATATGACAGAGCGAAAGGTTTACTCGGTCAGCACCGAGATCGCCGGGCGGACACTGACGATCGAGACCGGGCGGCTTGCCGAGCAGGCCAGCGGCGCAGTCACCGTGCGCTACGGCGACACCGTGCTGCTGGCCACCGTGGTGGGCGGCGACGCGCGCGAGGGCGTGGATTTCTTCCCCCTCACCGTCGACTACGAAGAGAAGATGTACGCCGCTGGCAAGATCCCGGGCAGCTTCTTCAAGCGCGAGGGCAAGCCCACCGAGACCGCAACCCTGATCTCGCGGCTCACCGACCGCCCGCTGCGCCCGCTCTTCCCCAAGGGCTACCGCAACGACGTGCAGGTGATCATCAACACCTTCTCGGTGGACATGATCAACGACCCCGGCCCGCTCGCCATCATCGGCGCGTCGGCGGCGCTGGCGATCTCCGACATCCCGTTCAAGGGGCCGGTGGGCGCGGCGCTGGTGGGCCACATCGACGGCGCGATCGCGATCAACCCCGAGATGCCCGAGATGGCCAACAGCCGGCTCGACCTGGTGGTGGCCGGCACCAAAGACGCCGTGCTGATGGTCGAGGCCGGTGCCTACGAGCTGACCGAGGACGAGATGCTCGACGGCGTGGTCAAGGGCCACGAGATCTGCAAGCAGATCTGCGAGCTGCAGGAGCAGCTGGTGGCGCTGGTGCAGCCGGTCAAGAAAGAGTTCGTCGCGCCGCTGGCCGACAACTCGCTTGAGCAGGCCGTGGCCGGCTACATGGGCGCTCGCCTGCGCGAGTCGCTAAACAACCCCGACAAGCTGGCCCGCCAGACCGCCACCGACGCCCTTGAGGCCGATGTGCTCGCCCACTTCACCGCCGATGAGCCGGAGGAAGAGATCGAGAGCCGCAAGAAGGCCGTCAAGAAGGTGTTCGACGCACTGGTGAAGGAGGAGGTCCGCTCGGCCATCCTGGAGCGCGGCCAGCGCGTGGATGGGCGCAGCGTCACCGAGATCCGCCCGATCAGCATCGACGTGGGCATCCTGCCCCGCGTGCACGGCACCGGCCTGTTCACCCGCGGCCAGACCCAGGTGCTCACCATCACCACCCTGGGCGCGCCCGGCGAGGAGCAGCGACTGGATGACCTGGGCATCGAGACCTCGAAGCGCTACATCCACCACTACAACTTCCCGCCCTACTCCACCGGCGAGGCCCGCCCGCTGCGCGGCCCCAAGCGCCGCGACATCGGCCACGGCGCGCTGGCCGAGCGCTCGCTGATCGCGGTGCTGCCCGATGAGAACGAGTTCCCGTACACCCTGCGGCTCGTCTCCGAGGTGCTGTCCTCCAACGGCTCCTCATCCATGGCATCGGTCTGCGGCTCCAGCCTCTCGCTGATGGACGCGGGCGTGCCGATCAAGCGCCCGGTGGCCGGCGTGGCCATGGGCCTGATCACCGGCGAGAATGGCCGCTGGCAGGTGCTGACCGACATCCAGGGCGTCGAGGACGCGCTGGGCGATATGGACTTCAAGGTGGCGGGCACCAGCGAGGGCGTCACCGGCCTGCAGATGGACATCAAGACCACCGGCATCACCTACGATATCATGCGCCAGGCCTTCGCCCAGGCCCGCGATGGCCGCCTGTTCATCCTGAACAAGATGACCAGCGTGCTCAGCGCCCCGCGCGAGGAGCTCTCGCCCTACGCGCCGCGCATCATCACCCTGCAGATCAACCCCGACAAGATCGGCGCGCTGATCGGGCCGGGCGGCAAGACCATCCGCAGCATCACCGAGGCCACCGGCGCTTCGATCGATGTGGAGGACGATGGCCGCGTGTTCATCGCCACCGCCGACGGCGAGGCCGCCAAGCGCGCCGTGTCGATGGTGGAGGCCCTAACCCGCGAGATCAAGGTGGGCGATGTGTTCCTGGGCAAGGTCGTGCGCATCATGCCGTTCGGCGCGTTCGTCAACCTGGTCCCCGGCAAGGACGGCATGGTCCACGTCTCCGAGCTTGACACCAAGCGCGTGGAGAACGTCGAGGATGTCGTGAAGATGGGCGACGAGATCAACGTGATGGTGATCGGCATCGAGCAGGGCACCGGCAAGGTCAGCCTCTCGCGCCGCGCCATCCTCTCCGGCGAGTCGCCGGAGGACCGGATCGCGGCTGGCGCTGGCAAGGGCATCGGCCCGCGCAACGGCGGCGGCGACCGTGGCCCGCGCGAGGGTGGCGAGCGACGCGGCCCGCCCCGCGCCGATGGCGACCGCCCCCGCCCCCGGCGGCGCGACGAGCGCTAGGCCCCATACTCGACGACGAAATACGAAACTGAAGGTGAAGGACGAAGGCTTCCCGCATTCGTCCTTCATCCTTTGTTGGAAGGTATACTTTGAGCTTTACACAGTTTTCGCTAGACGAGCGCCTGCTCCACACCGTGCAGGTCGCTGGATACACCGAGCCGACCCCCATCCAGAAGGCCGCCATCCCGGTGGCGCTCACCGGCGTGGATATGATCGGCACCGCCCAGACCGGCACCGGCAAGACGGCGGCCTTTGTGCTGCCCATCCTGCAGAAGCTGCTGCGCGGCCCCCGCAACATCCACCGCGCCCTGATCGTCACCCCCACCCGCGAGCTGGCCGAGCAGATCAACGATACGGTCAAGGCCCTGGCCAAGGGCACCGGCCTGCGCAGCGCCACCATCTACGGCGGCGTCTCCATGCTCCCGCAGGAGCAGGCCCTGCGCAGCGGGGTCGAGATCCTAGTGGCCTGCCCTGGGCGGCTTCAGGATCACATCGACCGCGGCACCGCGCGCCTGGGCGGGATCGAGGCCCTAGTGCTGGATGAGGCCGACCGCATGTTCGACATGGGCTTCCTGCCCGCCGTGCGCCGCCTGCTCAGCCACCTGCCCAAGGCCCGCCAGACCATGCTGTTCTCGGCCACCTTCCCGCCGGATGTGGAGGCCCTGGCCTCGGCGGCGCTCAGCAAGCCCCAGCGCGTATCGGTGAACCTGAGCGCGCCCGCCAGCACGGTGAGCCACGCTATCTACCCGGTGCCCTCGCACCTGAAGACCAAGATGACCATGGCCATGCTGGAAGATCTGGTCGAGGACGCGCAGTCCATCCTGATCTTCACCCGCACCAAGCACCGCGCCAACCGCCTGATGCAGCAGATCGGGCGCGAGGGCTACAAGGTGACAGTGCTGCACAGCAACAAGAGCCAGAACCAGCGCCTGGCCGCGCTGGATGGCTTCAAGAAGGGCCTGTTCCAGATCATGGTCGCCACCGACATCGCGGCGCGCGGCATCGATGTGCAGAGCATCACCCACGTGATCAACTACGACATCCCCGACACGGTCGACGCCTACATCCACCGCATTGGCCGCACGGGCCGCGCCGAGCGCGAGGGCGACGCCATGACGCTGGTGACGGATGAGGACAGGGCCACCGTCAAGGCGATCGAGAAGGTGATGGGCCGCCCGCTGGAGCGCAAGCAGCTGGACGGGTTCGACTACAACGCCGCCGCGCCCGCGCCAGAGCCAGTGGTGCAGCCCCAGCGCCCGCCGCGCCAGGGCCGCCCGCAGGCCCAGCGCGATAGCGCGCCGCGCAGCCAGCAGCCCAAGCGCGACAGCGCGCCGCGCAGCCCGCAGGCCCAGCGCGACAGCGCGCCGCGCAGCCAGCAGCCCAAACGCCAGGGTAGCGCGCGCGGCCAGCGAAGCCAGGGCGGTGCGCGCCCATCCGGCTCGCGCAACGCCAGCTAGCACGCCCGCCGCAGCCGAACGGCCCGCCCTCTTGTGGGGCGGGCCGTTTTGCATGCGCCCGCCGTACCCAACTGCACCACATGATACGCGTGCTGCACTTTGCTCCCTTCGCACCTTCGTGCCTTCGCATCTTCGTGGTAAATTGGTTCTTTTGCACCTTGGAGTCTTGGTGGTAAAGAATCTTCGGCGAGTGGAGAGGTAGGCTTTCCAGCGGGCAGACAGTATGCTATTGTATGGGCCGGATCCGCACGATGTTCACGAGTTTCACCCATGCGCTCGATAAGCACACGTTTTGCCCGCATCCCGCGCGCCGCCGCGATCGCCATCCTGGCCGCGCTGGCGCTGCTGATCATCTACGGCTTCTTCTGCCAGTACGAGGCGCTCTCCGAGACGGTGGTCAACAAGCCGCGCAACAACAACACCGATATCGCGCTGTACTACCAGATCGTCGAGCGCATGCGGCAGGGCGAGGGCTACTACCAGGCCACCGGCACCAGCATGCGCTTCTACGGCTACACCACCCGGCCCTTCCTCACCTGGCGGCTGCCCACCGAGGCCACGCTGCTGGCTACGCTGCCCTCGCTGGGGCTGGCGCGGGCGCTGCTGGGGCTGCTGGCGCTGGCCGTGCTGGCGGCATGGGTGGCCCGCCTGCGCGAGGTGAAGAAGACCGCGCTCTGGTTCGCCGCCAGCATCCTGATACCGGGTACGGCGCTCATCCTCAGCTTTGGCAAAGACGCGATCGTGTTCCACGAGCTGTGGTCGGCGCTGCTGATCGCGCTCTCGCTGGCGCTGCGCCAGCCTGGCCGCTGGCTGCCCAGTGTCCTCGTAGGAACCCTGGCCCTGCTCTTCCGCGAGATGGCGCTGCCCTACCTGGGTATTATGCTGCTGCTGGCGTGGCGCGAGGGCCAGCGGCGCGAGGCGCTGGCGTGGCTGGCCGGGCTGGCCGTGGGCGCGGCCTACATCGCCTGGCACGCCGCCACCGTCACCCCGCTGATGGACCCGGCGGCGGAGAGCAAGGGCTGGCTGGCCTTCGGCGGCTGGAGCTTCGCGCTGGCCACCGCGCAGTGGAACATCCTCACGATCACGCTGCCGCGCTGGGTGGTGCCGGTGATCGTGCCGCTGGCGCTCGTGGGGCTGGCCGGCTGGAAGGGCGAGACCGGCACCCGCGCGGCGCTGACCCTAGGCATCCTGATGGCCGCCTTCATGGTGGTGGGTCACCCCACCAATATCTACTGGGGCCTGATGTACGCGCCGCTGCTGCCCCTGGGCTGGCTGTTCTGCCAGCCCGCCCTGCGCGACCTGTGGGATGCGGCCTGGCCGCGCAAGAAGAAAATCGTCTCCAGCGGGCTGGGCGGGCTATAACCCTCTGTCAAACAAAACGCGGCCCCCAGGTGCTACAGCAGCACCTAGGGGCCGCGCCGTGTGCGGCCCCTAGCGGGCGGCGGGCATGTCGCGGCGGCCCGCCCTAGCCCCCGGCACCGCCACCGCCGCCAGGATCTCCTGCATCACCGCGCTGGCCGAGACACTGCGGATGCGCGCCGCCGGGCTGATGATCATGCGGTGGCCCAGCACCGGCACCGCCAGCGCCTTCACGTCGTCGGGGATGACGTAGTCGCGGCCCTGCAGCGCGGCGCGGGCCTGCGCGGTGCGGTAGAGCGCCAGCGAGCCGCGCGCGCTGGCCCCCAGGTAGACATCCTCGTGGTGGCGGGTGGCGGTGGTGAGCGAGACGATGTACTCCTCGATCAGCTCATCCACATAGATCGCCTTGATCTGCTCCTGCAGATCCAGCAGCACGGTGTCGCTGGCCACCTGCGCCAGGGTGTCGATCGGGTGCTGCTGGCGCTGGCGGCGCAGCATGGTGATCTCATCCATGCGCTCGGGGTAGCCCAGGTTGATGCGCAGCAGGAAGCGGTCGAGCTGGGCCTCGGGCAGCGGGAAGGTGCCCTCGTACTCGATCGGGTTCTGGGTGGCCAGCACGATGAAGGGCTGGGGCAGCGCGTGGGTGGTGCCGTCCACGGTGATCTGGCGCTCCTCCATAGCCTCCAGCAGGGCGCTCTGGGTCTTGGGCGTGGCGCGGTTGATCTCGTCCGCCAGAACGATCTGGGCCATCACCGGGCCGGGGCGAAACTCAAACTCGCGGCTCTGCTGGTTGAAGATCGATATGCCGGTGACATCGGACGGCAGCAGATCGGGGGTGAACTGGATGCGCTTGAACACGCAGCCGATCGAGCGCGCGATCGCCTTGGCCAGCGTAGTCTTGCCGGTGCCAGGCACATCTTCCAGCAGCACATGGCCCTTGCACAGCAGCGCCACCAGCACCAGATCCACGGCCTTGCGCTTGCCGACGATCACCTGCTCGACATTTTCTATGACACGGTCTGCCACCTGTTTGACACTCTCCATGGAACCTCTTGTGCTCTATTCAGGTGTGGCGGGAATGTATGGTGCGAATTGGGACATGGCAAGTATAACATGGCGCATTGGGGAGCGGCGCGCTAGAGCGGGTAGGAGAGCACCGTCTGGCTCTCGCCGGTGCGGCGGAAGCCGAACCACTCGTAGAGCCGCTGGGCGGCGCGGTTTTCCTGCTGGGTGTTGAGCGTGATCGACTCGGCCCGGCTGCGCTCGGCGAAGGCCACGACCTCGGCCAGCAGCCGCACGCCCACCTGCTGGCCGCGCGCGCCGGGGTCGACCGCGATGCGCACCAGATGCACCAGCATGCCCTGGAAGTGGCTGGTGACGAAGGCGTAGCCCACCGGCAGATCATCCAGCTCGGCGATCAGGAACAGCGGCTGCTCGACGATCGCCGGGCCGAGGATGCCCTCATCCTTGGCCCACTGCGGATCGAAGCACAGCCGGTCGAGCGCCACCACGGCGGGCAGGTCGGAGAACAGCGCCTTGCGCACCCGCACGCGCCCGTTCCCCGGCGAGGGAACCGCGAAGCCGTGCTTTTCGTACACTACCACATCGGTCTGCCGCACCCAGCCGCGCGCCAGCAGGGCAGGCTGCAGCCAGGTGTCGGCGGACAGGTCGCCCGCGTAGAACAGCCGGGCCACGCCGCGCTGATGCGCGATGTCGGCCAGCGGCGGCAGCAGGGCCTCCAGCCCGGCGGGCACGGGCACGCTGTCGGCCAGGGCCACAGCCCGCAGCCAGGCCACATGCTGCACTGGCCAGCCCGCCACTACGGCCCCCAGCACATCCGCGCCCAGGGCCAGCGCCACGGCGGGGGCGCCGCCGAGCAGCGCGGGCAGGTCGGCGCTGGCGGCGGCTAGGAAGCGGTGGGACTGGTCGCGCAGCATGCGCGAGATCGCGGTGATGTCCTCGGGCGCGCACGGGCGCACCGTCGCCTGGCTGAGGTCGAGCGGACGGCGAAAGAATGGCATAGTCAACTTCTTCTTGTGGATGGCGCGGCTGCCGCTGCGGCGGCCCCTCTGGCTGTAGTATACACGATAGGATCTTTGCTATGCAGTGGCTTTTTGGCCTGCTTGGGCTGGGCGCGGCCCTGGCCGCCGTGGCGGCGCAGGATGCCGCGCGCATGCGAGCCACGCCCCAGCTGCCCCAGGCTGCCTCAGCGGCGGGCGGGCGCATCTCGGTGCTCATCCCCGCTCGCGACGAGGCCGGGCGGATCGGGGCATGCCTGGGGGGGCTGGCCCACCAGCGCCTGCGCGCCTGCGAGGTGATAGTGGTGGATGACGCCTCGACCGACGGCACCGCCGATGTGGCCCGCGCCCACGCGGCGGCGCTGCCCGAGCTGCGCGTGCTGGCGGGCCAGCCGCTGCCGCCGGGCTGGGCGGGCAAGTGCTGGGCCTGCTGGCAGGCCGCCCAGGCCGCGCGCGGCGAGTGGCTGCTGTTCCTCGACGCCGATGTGGTGCCCGCCCCTGGGCTGCTGGCCGACGCGCTGACCCACGCCCAGCGCGCCGACGCACTGACCCTGATGCCGCGCCAGACCCTCGTCACGCTGGCCGAGCGCCTGCTGGTGCCCGCCTTCCACACCATCCTCTATAGCCTCTACCCGCTGGCCGCCGTGGGCGACGCTAGCTCGCCGCTGGCGCTGTTTAACGGCCAGGCCATCCTCATCCGCCGCGAGGTGTACCAGGCCACCGGCGGGCACCGCAGCGTGCGCGCCAGCGTGCTGGAGGATGCCGACTACGCGGCGGTGGTGAAGGGCGCAGGCTACCGCATACGCGCCGCCGAGGCCTTCGGGCAGCTGTCGGCGCGCATGTACACGGGCTGGCCCGACGCGCTGGAGGGGCTGGGCAAAAACGCAGTGGCTGGGGCGCGCAGCGGCGGGCCGCGCAGCGCCTGGGTGGGCCTGCGCCAGGGGCTGCTGGCCTTCGGGCCGTGGTGGGCTATGGCGGCGGCGCTAGCGGCTGGCCCGCCGCTGGCGGCGGCGGGTGCGCTGGCCCTGGCCGCGCTGGCCGCCGCCCACGTGGGCTGGCTCTACCACCGGCGCTATGGCCTCGCACCGTGGTGGGGGCTGGCCTACCCGCTGGGCCTGGGCATCTACTACGCGGTGGCGCTGCGCGGGCTGCTGCGGGTGCGCGGCGGGCGCGGCGTGCGCTGGAAGGGCCGCGTGCTGGACGGGCGCTAGGGGGCCGATGGCCTAGTTCTTGCGCAGAGGAGGCAGAGCCAAAAGGAGAACTGCAATGACTGAGCAAGAGCCGCAGACCATCGTCGCGCTGTTCGCGGCGCTGCCCGCCGCCACCACGGCGCTCGACGCGCTGCAGGCCGCCGGGCTGCCCTACACCAGCCTAGCCCTGCGCGAGCAGCGCCCCGACGACCCCGGCCTGCCCGCGCAGGCCCAGCAGGCCCAGCAGCTGTGGTCCGTCGCCGCCAATGTCGGCGGGCCGCTGCACCAGCGCGCCTACGATCTCCTCCGCGACCACGGGCCGCTGGCGCTCGGCCATAGCCGGGCCGACGCCCGCCCCGAGGCCACGCGCGGCAGCATCGCCTGGGGCCACTATGTATTCGAGACCAGCGCCCCCACCAACCCGATCGGCGATTCCGCCGGGACCACCGGCGTGAGCGGCGTGGCCACCAGCGGCATATTCGCCAGCGACGCGCTGGCCGAAGATCGCCCCGCCGACTAGGGCCGATGCGTTCTTGAGCCACCAAAGTTTCTTTACCACGAAGACGCGAAGGTTTTATCACTTTGTTTCGAATCTCCATGCCGTCGTAGAGAGTGGATTCCTAGGTTCCTTGGAGTCTTGGTGGTAAAAGAATCGGCGCGCTGTCGAAAACGCATAGACTCTAGCCGCCAACGCCGCAGGGTGACATCGGCCCCCGTTTGTGCTAGCATAGCTCGCAGAGCAAATTGACCTGCCGCGTGCGTTTATGCTAGAGACGCACGCCCAAACGTCAGATGCTTGCACTCAGACGGCCAAGACCAAACAATCAAGCACAGGCACCGCACTGCTCGCACCATGCCGTGCGGTGCTTTTCCATGAGAGGTTGACCATGTCCGTCCTACCTGACACCGAGCCTCAGCGCGATTCGATGGAGAACCGCCCAAACCGCATCCCCAGCGCCACCTACCGCGTGCAGATGAATAGCGCCTTCACCTTCGCCCAGGCCCAGGCCATCGTGCCCTACCTGCGGGCGCTGGGCGTGAGCGACCTGTACGCCTCGCCGATCTTCCGCGCGCGGCCCGAGAGCACCCACGGCTACGACATCGCCGACCACAACAGCCTCAACCCCGCGCTGGGCGGCGAGGATGGCTTCGAGCAGCTTTCCGCCGCCCTACGCGAGCACGACATGGGCCTGCTGCTCGACATCGTGCCCAACCACATGGGCATCGGCGAGCCTTCCAACACCTGGTGGATGGACGTGATCGAGAACGGCCCCTCCTCCAAGTACGCCCGCTTCTTCGACATCGACTGGCACCCCGTCAAGCGCGAGCTGGAGAACAAGGTGCTGCTGCCCATCCTGGGCGACCAGTACGGGCGTGTGCTAGAGCAGGGCGCGCTGCAGGTGCGCTACGAGGATGGCGCGTTCTGGCTGCACTACTACGAGCACTGCCTGCCGCTCAACCCCCGCAGCTACACCAACATCCTCGCGCCCCAGCTGGATGCGCTGGCCGAGCAGCTGGGCGACGACCACGCCGACCTGCTGGAGTACCAGAGCATCATCACCGCGCTCACCAACCTGCCCGAGCGCACCGAGACCGACCAGGCCCGCGTGGCCGAGCGCCACCGCGAGAAGGAGATCATCAAGCGCCGCCTGGATGCGCTGTGCACCAGCTCGCAGGCGGTGCGTGAGGCCGTGGCGCGCAGCATCACCATGATCAATGGTGCGGCGGGCGACCCGCGCAGCTTCGACGCGCTCGACGACCTGATCGGCAGGCAGGCCTACCGCATGGCCTACTGGCGCGTGGCCGCCGAGGAGATCAACTACCGCCGCTTCTTCGACATCAACGACCTGGCCGCCATCCGCATGGAGGATGAGGAGGTCTTCCAGTCCACCCACCAGCTGCTGCTGCGCCTGCTGGCCGAGCAGAAGATCACCGGCGTGCGGCTCGACCACCCCGACGGCCTCTACGACCCCGAGGGCTATTTCCGGCGGCTCCAAGAGGCCTTCGCCATCGCCCAGATGGGACAGGACGCCGAGGGCATCGCCTGGGCCGAGCACGAGCGCCCGCTGTATGTGCTGGTCGAGAAGATCCTGGCCCGCAACGAGCCGCTGCCCGAGAGCTGGCCGGTCTATGGCACCACCGGCTACGATTTCCTGAATGCGGCGGGCGGCGTGCTAGTGGACACATCCGCCGAGCGGCGCATCAGCGAGATCTACAGCGACTTCATCGGCAGGAAGATCGACTTCGAGGATCTGGTCTACAACACCCGCAGGCAGATCATGCGCACCTCGCTGGCCAGCGAGCTGACGGTGCTGGCCTACCAGCTCAGCCGCGTGGCCGAGCACAGCCGCTACTATCGCGACTTCACGCTCAACTCGCTGCGCGAGGCCCTGCGCGAGGTGATCGCCAGCTTCCCGGTGTACCGCACCTACACCGTGGCCGCCACCGACACGGTGAGCGAGCGCGACCAGCAGGTGATCGACCAGGCCCTGGCCCGCGCCCGCCGACACAACCTGGCCGCCGAGCCGACAATCTACGACTTCATCCGCGATGTGCTGCTGCTGCGCTACCCCGGCATGCTGGATGAAGCCGCCCGCGAGTCGCAGCGCCAGTTCGTGATGAAGTTCCAGCAGCTCACCGGCCCGGTGATGGCCAAGGGCCTAGAGGACACCGCCTTCTACATCTACAACCGCCTCACCTCGCTGAACGAGGTCGGCGGCGAGCCGCGCCTGTTCGGCACCACCGTGGCCGCCTTCCACCGCCAGAACCACGAGCGCCTGCGCACATGGCCGCTGGCCATGCTGGCATCCTCCACCCACGACACCAAGCGCAGCGAGGATGTGCGCGCCCGCATCAGCGTAATCTCCGAGCTGCCCGCCACATGGAAGACCCTACTCGGGCGACTCAGCCGCCTGAACCAGCGCAAGAAGCGCGAGATCGACGGCAGGCCCGCCCCCGACCGCAACGAGGAGTACCTGCTCTACCAGACCATCCTCGGCACCCTGCCCATCGAGCCGCTGGATGAGGCCGCCCTGCGCGCCTACACCGCCCGCATCAAGGCCTACATGGTCAAGGCCATCCGCGAGGCCAAGGTGAACACCAGCTGGCTCAACCCCAACAGCGAGTACGATGACGCGGTGCAGGCCTTCGTCGAGGCCACCCTGGCCGACAGGCGCTTCATGGCCCAGATCCGCGAGCTGCACCAGCTGGTGGCCCACTTCGGCATCTACAACAGCCTCAGCCAGACCCTGCTGAAGCTCACATCCCCCGGCGTGCCCGACATCTACCAGGGCACCGAGATGTTCGACTTCAGCCTAGTGGACCCCGACAACCGGCAGCCGGTGGACTACGCTCTGCGCACCTACCTGCTGGATGAGCTGACGACCATGGATGTGCCCGCCCACGATCTGGCCCGCACCATCAGCGACCCGCGCGACAGCCGATCCAAGCTCTTTCTGGTCGCCAAGGTGCTGGCCTTCCGCGCCGCGCACCCCCAGCTCTTCCAGGGCGGCAGCTACGCCGCGCTGGCTGCCACCGGCACAGCCGACGAGCACGTGGTGGCCTTCGCCCGCCGCGCCGAGGACCAGATGGCGATCGCCGTGGCCCCCAGGCTGCTGGCCAAGAAGCTGGGCGAGGCCCGGCTGCCGCTGGGCGCGGATGCCTGGGGCGATGACATGCTGGTGCTGGCCAGCGCCCGCGCCGGGCAGCTCTTCCGCAATGTGCTCACCGATGAGACCGTGGCCGCCGTCGAGCGCAGCGGCCAGGTGGGCCTGCCGCTGGCCCAGGTGCTGGCCAGCTTCCCGGTGGCCCTGCTCGCGCGCGACGAGCGCAGCTGATCTTGTACCCTTTCGAGCGAATCCGGAGGACGTATGGGCAACATCTGGCCCGGTAGGCCATACCCGCTCGGGGCGACGTGGGATGGCCAGGGCGTCAACTTCGCCATCTTCTCAGAGCACGCCACCGATGTCGAGCTGTGCCTCTACGATGCGGCAGACCCCGCCCGCCAGATCGGGCGCTTCTCCATGCCCGAGCAGACCGACAACGTCTGGCACGGCTACCTGCCCGGCATCCAGCCCGGCCAGCTCTACGGCTACCGCATCCACGGCTCCTACGAGCCGGAGTTCGGCAGCCGCTTCAACCCCAAGAAGGTGGTGGTGGACCCCTACGCCAAGGCGCTCAGCGGCACCGAGCGCTGGGATGACGCGCTGTTCGGCTACACCATCGGCGACGAGTACGCCGACCTCACCCCCGACAGCCGCGACAGCGCGCCCTTCATCCCCAAGGCGGTGGTGGTGGACCCGGCCTTCGACTGGGGCGGCGACGCCCACCCCAACACGCCCCTGCACCGCTCGCTGATCTACGAGCTGCACGTCAAGGGCTTCACCAAGCTACACCCCGAGGTGCCCGAGCACATGCGCGGCACCTACGCCGCGCTCGGCCACCCCGCCGTGGTCGGCTACCTCAAGGATCTGGGCGTCACCGCTGTGGA
Organism: Chloroflexia bacterium SDU3-3; assembly: GCA_009268125.1. Taxonomy (NCBI): domain Bacteria; kingdom Bacillati; phylum Chloroflexota; class Chloroflexia; species Chloroflexia bacterium SDU3-3. Next base: position 130,003 of record WBOU01000005.1, read on the forward strand.
GCTGCTGCCCATCCACCAGCACGTCGACGACCGCATCCTGGTAGATCGCGGCCTGACCAACTACTGGGGCTACAACACCCTGGCCTACCTGGCCCCCGACATCCGCTACGCCTGCGCGCGCGGCCCCGGCGAGCAGGTGCGCGAGTTCAAGGCCATGGTCAAGACCCTGCACGCCGCAGGCATCGAGGTCATCCTCGACGTGGTCTACAACCACACCTGCGAGGGCAACCACCTCGGCCCCACGCTCTCGCTGCGCGGCGTGGACAACCAGAGCTACTACCGGCTCGTGCCCGACCTGCCGCGCTACTACATGGACTACACCGGCTGCGGCAACAGCCTCTCCATGCTGCACGCCCGCACGCTCCAGCTGATCATGGACAGCCTGCGCTACTGGGTGCTGGAGATGCACGTGGATGGCTTCCGCTTCGACCTAGCCGCCACGCTGGCGCGCGGCATGCAGGATGAGGAGCGCCTGACCACCTTCTTCGACATCATCCACCAGGACCCCGTGCTCTCGCAGGTGAAGCTGATCGCCGAGCCGTGGGACATCGGGCCGGGCGGCTACCAGGTGGGCAACTTCCCGGTGCTGTGGGCCGAGTGGAACGGCAAGTACCGCGACATCGTGCGGCGCTTCTGGAACGGCGAGGCCGAGGGCGTGGCCGAGCTGGCCTACCGGCTCACCGGCTCCAGCGACCTCTACCAGCACAACGGGCGCAGCCCCGCCGCCTCGATCAACTTTATCACCGCCCACGATGGCTTCACCCTGCGCGACCTGGTGAGCTATAGCGAGAAGCACAACGAGGCCAACGGCGAGGGCAACCGCGACGGCGAGAGCCACAACAACTCGTGCAACTGCGGCGTGGAGGGCGAGACCGACGACCCAAAGGTGCTGGCGCGACGCCGCACCCACATGCGCAACCTGATGGCCACCCTGCTGCTCTCGCACGGCGTGCCCATGCTGCTGGCCGGCGACGAGCGCTGCCGCACCCAGCGCGGCAACAACAACGCCTACTGCCAGGACAACGAGATCAGCTGGCTCGACTGGTCGCTCGACGCCGAGGCCCAGGCCATGCTCGATTTCACCAAGCAGATCATCCGCCTGCGCCAAAGCCACCCCGTGCTGCAGCGGCGGCGCTTCTTCCAGGGCCGCCTCATCCAGGGCCTGCACATCCACGATATCGAGTGGCTGCGCCCCGATGGCAACGAGATGTCCGACGAGGAGTGGAACGAGGCCATGGTGCGCGTTCTGGGCGTGCGGCTCAACGGCAGCGCGATGGACGAGTGGGATGAGCAGGCCAACTTCATCTACGACGACATCTTCCTGCTGCTGCTGAACGCCGCCGACCAGCCGATCGAGTTCACTATCTCGGCCACCCAGGGCTTCGAGCCTTCCCCCTGGGAGGTGGTGTTCGACACCGCGCGCTGCCACGACGAGCCGCTGCCCACCTACGACTCGGGCGACGACTACCCGCTGTGCGCCGGGTCGCTGGTGCTGCTGCGGCAGGTGGAATAGATCTTGCTCAGGCTATCAGCGGTATAGAAAACCAGAAGGCAGGCACCAGAACACCAAGGTTTTCGCCTTGGTGTTCTGGTGTTCGCCGCCACCCATAGAGAGGCACAGCCATGATCTTCTCCCTGCCCTTCGGGGCCACGCCCGCAGCGGACGGCACCCACTTCCGGGTCTGGGCCGCCAGCGCCAGCCAGGTGGATGTGGTGATCTACCAGGATGGCAGCCCCGCCGCCGCCTACCCCATGCGCCCCGCGCCCGGCGGCTTCTTCGAGGCCAGCGTGCCCGGCGTGGGCCACGGGGCCAGGTATATGTACCGCCTGAACGGCGCAGACGACCGCCCCGACCCCGCCTCACGCTCGCAGCCCGAGGGCGTCCACGGCCCATCCGAGGTGGTGGACCCCGCCCGCCATCCCTGGGGCGACGCCGACTGGCGCGGCATCCCGATCGAGCAGGCCGTGATCTACGAGCTTCACACCGGCACCTTCACCCCCGAGGGCACCTTCGACAGCGCCATCCCGCGCCTGGCCGCCCTGCGCGACCTGGGCGTCACCGCCATCGAGATCATGCCGGTGGCCGACTTCCCCGGCCAGCGCGGCTGGGGCTACGACGGCGTCAGCCTGTTCGCACCATCCCGCGCCTACGGCGGGCCAGAGGCGCTGCGCAGGCTGGTGGACGCGGCCCACCAGCAGGGGCTGGCCGTCATCCTCGACGTGGTCTACAACCACCTCGGGCCGGATGGCAACTACCTGCGCCAGTTCGCCGAGCACTACTTCACCCACCGCCACAGCACGCCCTGGGGCGACGCGCTGAACTTCGACGACGTGGCGAGCGAGCACGTGCGCGCCTTCTTCGTGGCCAACGCCTGCTACTGGGCCGCCGAGTTCCACCTGGATGGCCTGCGCCTCGACGCCACCCACGCCATCCAGGACGACAGCCCCACCCACATCCTAGCCGAGATCGCCGCCAGCGTCCGCGCTATCCAGCCGCCGGGCCGCCACTTCATCCTGATCGCCGAGGACGAGCGCAACCAGCCGCGCCTCATCCGCCCGCCCGCGCAGGGCGGCTACGGGCTGGATGCGGCCTGGGCCGACGACTTCCACCACCAGCTGCGCGTGGCGCTCACCGGCGAGCGCGAGGGCTACTACGCCGACTACACCGGCAGCGCCGCCGACCTGGCCGCCACCATGCGCCAGGGCTGGTTCTACACCGGCCAGATCTCGGCGGCCATGGGCCACCCGCGCGGCCAGCCCGCCGATGGCTGCCCGCCCTCGGCCTTCGTCTACTGCATCCAAAACCACGACCAGGTGGGCAACCGCGCCTTCGGCGAGCGCCTGGGCCATATGGTGCCGCCCGAGGCCTACCGCATGGCCTCGGCGCTGCTGCTGCTGGCCCCCCACACGCCCATGATTTGGCAGGGCCAAGAGTGGGACGCCTCCACGCCCTTCCTCTACTTCACCGACCACCACGCCGAGCTGGGCAGGCTGGTGACCGAGGGCCGCCGCAAGGAGTTCGCCCGCTTCGCCGCCTTCGCAGGCGAGCAGATCCCCGACCCCCAGGCCGATGAGACCTTCCTGCGATCGAAGCTGCGCTGGGCCGAGCGCGGGCAGCCCCGCCACGCCCAGACCCTGGCGCTCTACCGCGACCTGCTGGCCCTGCGCCCCAGCCTGCCCCAGGGCAGCTTCAACGCCCAGCCGCTGGGGCCGGACACCCTGGCCCTGCGCCGCAGCGATGCAGACCGCGAGCTGCTGCTGCTGGCCAACCTGCGCGGCGCAGCCCGCCACCCGCTCGACGGCCAGTGGCAAGTGCTGCTCTCCACCGAGGAGGCCCGCTACGGCGGCGCGGGCGCGGCCACGCTCGCCGACGGCGCGGCCAGCTTCGACGGCCCCGCCGCCCTGCTGCTCCGCCGCGTGGGGTAGGGGAAGGGGACGCATACCACGAAGCCGCGAAGGCACGAAGGGAGAACCGACTCACCACCAAGACTCCAAGATACCAAGGAACACAAGGGCACAAACACCTCAAAGGCACGAAGCCGCGAAGGCACGAAGGCACATCAGGGCGTAGGTGAAGGGAGATCACACCCGATAGGTGATCTCCCTTTTATCAAGAATAGGGGGAGCCTCGCCCGCCCTTCCCCATGCGGCGACGGTGGCGCTGGTGTTGGCTGGCCCTATGCACGAAGACCAGCCGCCAGGCAACGGCATCTGGAAACGGCAAAGCATACCACCAGCTGCGCTCCCAGCAAGCGATCTGCCCCAAACCATGATCGCGGCGCACCAGCCCACCTCTCCCATGCGGCGAAGGTGCCGCTGATGTTTTCATGGCCATATGCACGAACACCAGCGGCCAGCATTCGGCATCGGAACGCTTCAAATTGGGGTTCCAAGGGGCAACGCCCCTGGCGGGGTTCCAAGGGCGCGGAGCCCTTGGTGCCGCCCGCACAGGGCATCCACCACCAAACAAGAACAACCACTATCCCTCGAAAGCATACCCTGGCCGACCCGATAGCAAGGCACCATTTCGCCAAAACGGCCTTGGGACACCTAAGAAAATGACACCATGTCAGGGCATTGCCCCTGGCGGGGTTCCTAGGGGCTGGCCCCTCGACACTGCCCGCGCAGGGCATCCACTCACCACCCAAACACCACCGCCATCAGTGATGGGGAACACGTCGAAAAGTGACACCATGTGAGGGGCAACGCCCCTCGTGGGGGTCTAAGGGCGCGGAGTCCTTGGTGCCGCCCGCACAGGGCATCCACCACCAAACAAGCGCGTACCATCAACGGATCGCGCACCAGCCTCAGGCCGACCTAGGCGCTGCCCGCACAGGGCATCCACCGAACAAGCATCACCGCCATCGCGCATAGAAAAGAAGCCCAGCACCGATGTAAAAAGTGACACCATGCGAGGAGGCATGCCCCGGCTGCCGCCCCTCGGCACCCTTCTTGCCTCACCCCTCTAGCACATCCAAGCTAACCGGCACCGCGTAGCATCTAGCGGCGTCGAGCAATTCACGAAGAGAAGCGCAACTATGGTCGCAATCACCAGAAGATTCGATTTCTCCGCCGCCCACCGCTACTGGAACAGCGACTGGAGCGCCGAGGAGAACCAGCGCGTGTTTGGCCGATGCACCAGCCCCTATGGGCACGGCCACAACTACCGGCTGGATGTCACCGTGCGCGGCCAGGCCAACCCGGTCACCGGCATGGTGATCAACGTCACCGAGCTGAAGCGCGTGGTGAACGAGGTGCTGGCCGAGTTCGACCACAAGCACCTCAACGAGGACACGCCCTACTTCAAGCAGCAGATCCCCACCACCGAGAACATCGTGCGCGTGCTGTGGCGGCTGATCGCCCCCCAGCTGCCGCCCGAGGCCGCGCTGGCCCACCTGCGCCTGTACGAGATGGACGACCTGTGGGCCGACTACGCGGGCGAGGACGAGGCGCAGTTCTCGCGATCCTACGTGTTCTCGGCGGCGCACCGCCTGCACGCCCCGCAGCTCTCCGACGAGGAGAACCGCGAGCTGTACGGCAAGTGCAACAACCCCAATGGCCACGGCCACAACTACACGCTGGAGGTGAGCGTGCGCGGCGCGATAGACCCATCCACCGGCATGGTGATCGACCTCGTGGAAATGGACCGGGCCGTGCGCGGCGTGCTCGACACGCTCGACCACACCCACCTCGACCGCCAGGTGGCGCACTTCGCCGAGCGCACATCCACCGCCGAAAACATCGTCGTCTACCTGTGGGGCCAGCTGGCCCCGCGCTTCGAGGGGCGGCTGGCCCACCTGAGGCTGTGGGAGACGCGCAACAACAGCTTTGAATATAGCGGCGAGAGGCCGTAACATACAGCAGTACACCCACCACGATTGGAGCAGACCATGCACACAAATGGGCATAATGGACACAGCCACGCCGCAGACGATATCGAGACCCTGGACTACCAAGAGCTGGTGCTGCCCGGCCAGGGCAAGCTGGAGGGCCTGACCTTCACATCCGACGCCCGCATCGAGCAGGGCGTCTACGACATCCTAGAGGCCATCGGCGAAGACCCGGCCCGCGAGGGCCTGCAGAAGACGCCCAGCCGCGTGGCCAAGATGTACGCCGAGCTGACGGCGGGCTACCGGATCGACCCCGAGGCCCTGATCAACGAGGCGATCTTCACGGTGGACTACGACGAGATGGTGATGGTCAAGGACATCGACTTCTACAGCCTGTGCGAGCACCACATGCTGCCGTTCATGGGGCGGGTGCACGTGGCCTACATCCCCAAGGGCAAGGTGATCGGCCTCTCGAAGATCCCGCGCGTGGTCGAGATGTTCGCCCGCCGCCTGCAGGTGCAGGAGCGCATGACGGTGCAGATCGCCGACTTCCTAGACACCTACCTGCACCCGCAGGGCGTGGCCGTGGTGGCCGAGGGCGTGCACATGTGCTCGGTGATGCGCGGCGTGAAGAAGGCCAACGCCAGCATGATCACCTCGGCCATGCGTGGCGTGTTCCGCAGCGAGCCGGGCGTGCGGGCCGAGTTCATGGGCCACGTCGACCGCTCGCGCGGCAGGGAGTAGCACCATGGCCGAAACACAGCACGTGGCCGTGATCGTGGGGGCCTCGCGCGGCATCGGGCGGGCCAGCGCGCTGGCGCTGGCCGCGCCTGGCCGCACCCTGGTGCTGGCCGCCCGCGACGAGGCGGGCCTGGCCAGCCTAGCCGCCGAGGCCCAGGCGCTGGGCGCACAGGCGCTGGCCATACCCTGCGACGCCACCAGCGAGCCGCACATGCGCCGCCTGATGGAGCAGGCCGCCGCGCACACCGGCCAGATCGACATGCTGGTGAACAGCGCGGGCGGCGCGGTGATCGCGCCCTTCGAGCAGCTGCGGCTGGAGGACTGGGAGCACGGCCTGCGCACCACGCTCACCGGCGCGTTCCTGGCCTGCAAGCACGCCGCCCCGCACATGGGCGCGGGCGGCCTGATCGTCAACATCGCCAGCGTGGCGGCGCGGCAGGCCTTCCCCGGCTGGTCGGGCTACGCGGCGGCCAAGGCCGGGCTGCTGGCCTTCACCAGCGCCATCCGCGAGGAGCTGCGCGAGCGCGGCGTGCGGGTGACCGCCGTGCTGCCCGCCGCCACCGACACCAGCCTGTGGGACGCGCTGCCCGGCGAGTGGAACCGCGCCAACATGCTGCGCGCCGAGGACGTGGGCCGCGCCATCGCCGCCCTGGCCAGCCAGCCGCCATACATGGCCACCGAGGAGCTGGTGGTGGGCCACGTGGCGGGCAGGCTCTAGCGGGGGCGCAATGGCGAAAGAGGAGACCCGTGTGGCCAGCCTGGCCGAGATCCCGCCTGGCGCGCTGCGCTACGTGGAGGTAGACGGCCTGCCGATCGCGCTGGCCAATGTGGATGGCCAGATCTACGCCATCGGCGACTCGTGCCGCCACGAGGGCGCGTCGCTCTCCTGCGGCGCGCTGGTGGGCGACACGGTGGCCTGCCCCTGGCACGGCTGGACCTACAGCCTGCGCACCGGCAAGGCGATCGTGCCGCCGGTGGGCATCCGGGTGCCCAGCTACCCTGTGCGGGTGGATGGCGACGATGTGCTGGTGACGGTGGACTGGCCCGACTGAGGGGCCAGGGAACAGGGATCAGCGATCAGGGATGTGGCATCTGGATAGCGCGCCTATCTCGGCGATCCCATCCATCTGTTCATCATAGCCCAATGCGTCTGCCGCTGCGCGATTAAAAATCTTGGTGCCTTGGAGCATTGGTGGTGAAAAACCTTCGCGTCTTCGTGGTGAAAACGGTCAACCGGACGCCAAGGTACCATTCATGATGGTGTTTCTGCGTCCGGTCGACCGTAGGCAATGCTTCCAGCGTTGCCCGGTCGACCGGGCTGCTTGCCGCTTCGATGATAATGGCTCCTCGTGGCTGGTTGGTGTGTGCCCTACGCGGGCAGCGTCTGGGGGCCAGCCCCCAGAACCCCCGCGATGGGGCTACGCCCCCTTCGAACCCCCAATTTTGAGCGTTCCCGCGCTGGAAAATAGGCGGCTGATGTTCGTGCATATGGCCAGTTTGCGTGAGCGACACCTTCGCCGCATGGGCCGGGTGGGTAGGGGGGCCTCTCACCATCCTCCAGCACATTTTCTCCCCTTAGAGTCTTGGTGGTAAAAAGAATCTTGGTGCCTTAGAGTTTTCGTAGTGAAAAACCTTCGTGCTAAAAAATCTTGGAGCCTTGGAATCTTGGTGATAAAAACCTCGCGCCTTCGCGTCTTCGTGGTGAAGAATCGCAGCGGCGGGGGCGGATGCCTGACGCTGTGCTATAATCGGGAGACCGACCGATAGCACTATTAAAGGATTCCGAGCCATGACCATCGCTCGTTTTATTGACCACACGCTGCTGAAGCCCGACGCCACGCCCGAGCAGATCGAGACGCTCTGCGCCGAGGCCCGCCAGTACGGCTTCGCCAGCGTCTGCGTGAACCCGATCTACGTGCCGCTGGCCGCCAAGCTGCTGACCGGCAGCACCAGCGGCGTCTGCACCGTGATCGGCTTCCCCCTGGGCGCGACCCCCACCGAGGTCAAAGTCTTCGAGGCCGAGAACGCCATCCGCCAGGGCGCCACCGAGGTGGACATGGTGCTGCCGATCGGCCTGCTGAGGGCGGGCGAGCTGGATGCGGTGCGCGACGACATCCAGCGGGTGGCCGCCGCCAGCCACGCGGGCGGCGCGATCTGCAAGGTCATCATCGAGGCCTGCCTGCTGACCGACGCCGAGAAAGAGACCGCCTCGCGGCTGGTGGTCGAGGCCGGGGCCGACTTCGTCAAGACCTCCACCGGCTTCTCCAGCGGCGGCGCGACGGTGGCCGACGTGGCGCTGATGAAGCGCGTGGTGGGCGAGAACGCCAAGGTCAAGGCGGCGGGCGGCATCCGCAGCCTGGCCGACGCCAAGGCTATGATCGCGGCGGGCGCGGCGCGCCTGGGCACCAGCGGCGGGGCCTCGCTGGTGCGCGAGGAGCAGGGCGCGGGCGCTGCGGGCATCAGCGGCTACTAGGCCCACCCCAGCGCGAGCGGCAGGCGGCGGGCGCACCCCGCGCCTGCCGCTCGGTATTTCTGCCCCACCCGCCGCCCAAGCGTACAAGCGTGCGATCCTATCGCACTGGAGCGAGGAGCACCCATGGAACTGCACGAGGCCATCCGCAAGCGCCACACCACCAACGGAGCCTTCGCCGACCGACCCGTGTCCCCCGAGCACCTGCGCACCATCCTGGAGATGGCCGCCCGCGCCCCATCGCACTTCAACTCGCAGCCCTGGCGCTTTGTGGCCGTGCAGGATGCCGAGCGCCGCGCCGCCCTAGGCGAGATCGCGGGCGACTCGATGCGCCAGCTGATGGCCGAGGGCCGCTTCATCCAGCAGTACCGCCACCTCTTCCGCTTCTCACAGGAGGAGATCGAGCAGAGCCACGACGGCATCCACTTCGACAATATGCCCACGGTGCTGCGCCCCTTCGCCAAGTATGTGTTCACCGAGCGCGGCACCCAGATGATGAACACCTTCTTGGTGCCCCGCGTGCTGGGCAACGACGCCCGCAAGCTGGTGGCCGGGTCGCCGCTGCTGCTGGGCATCGCGCTCGACCGCGCGCTCTACCAGCCGCTGGAGCTGACGGGGCTGTACACCAGCATCTCGCTGGGCGCGGTGGTGCAGACGATCTGGCTCACCGCGATCGCCCAGGGCATGGGCATGCAGTTTGTCTCCACCCCGCAGGAGATCCCCGCCCAGTGGGCCAGGGTCAGCGATCTGCTGGGCGTGCCGCCCGAGTTCGAGCTCATCCTGCTGCTGCGGCTGGGCTACGAGGATCCCGCGCTCAAGCGCCCGACCATCGACTGGACCTCGCCGCAGCGCAAGCCGGTGGAGGAGCTGGCCTTCGCCGAGCGCTGGGGCCAGCCGGTGGCGGGCGGAACGGGGAGCGAAACGCAAAGCAGCGGTGACGCATAGCAACGAGCCAGCGCGCAAGCTCGGCTATACTGCGGGGGTGGGCCTGCGATGTGGCGCGGCCCGCCCCTTGCACTGAGAAAAGGAAACCGCAATGGTCAAGCACCTTGTGATGCTGAAGAAGAAGGCCGACACCGACGACGCGACGGTCAGCGAGATCATGGCCCGGCTAGAGGCACTGGTGGGCCAGATCCCCGGCCTGATCGAGCTGCGCTGCCACCGCAGCCTGCCCTCCGAGCGCCCCGTGGTCTGGACCTTCCTGCTCGACAGCACGCTGGAGGATGAGGCTGCCCTGGCGGCCTACGTGCCGCACCCCGCCCACGTGGCGGTGAACGAGTGGATGTCGCCCTTCCTTGAGTCCCGCGCCGTGATCGACTACGTGATCTAGGCCGCCGCACGCGGGCGGCGCGCTGCGCCGCCCGCCCACCACCGGAGCCAGCCCATGCGAATCGTGATCTTCTCGGATGTGCACGGCAACGCCGCCGCCCTTGAGGCGGTGCTGGCCGACATCCGCACCCACGCTGCGCCCGACGCCATCTTTGTGGCGGGCGACCTGGTGCTGAACGGCCCGCGCCCGGCGGAGGCGCTGGCCCTGCTGCGCGGCATCCCAGGGGCGCGCTTTGTGCGCGGCAACACCGACCAGTACCTGCTGGATCGCTCGGCAGATGTCGAGGATGTCGACTTCGCCCGCGAGCGGCTGGATGGCGACGCGATGGCGTTCCTGCACGCCCTGCCGTTCTCGCAGCAGCTGGATGCGGCCCCCGGCCACCGGCTGCTGGTGGTGCACGCCAACCCGCGCGACCTAGAGGGCCAGATCAAGCCCGGCAGCCCCGACGCGCTGCTCCGCCCGTGGTTCGCGGGCGTGAATGCGCAGGTGGTGGCGTTCGGCCACTACCACGTGCCCTTCACCCGCACGCTGGATGGCGTGGCACTGGTGGATGTGGCCAGCTGCGGCATGCCGCGCGACGGCGACCAGCGGGCCGTCTACGCCACGCTCGACTGGGACGGCGCAGCCTGGCAGGTGGCCCACCGCCGCGTGGCCTTCGACATCGAGGCGGTGGCACGCGACTACGCCGCCGTCGGCTTCCCCCACGCCAAGCACGCTGCCGCCAAGCTGCTGCGGGCGCGCTACGGCTAGCGCGCCCATTTCCCATCAGGACGCAAGGACACCAAGGAAAAACAGACACTTCCTCCCCTCGCACCTTCGTGTCTTCGTGGTATTCGCTCTCTTATGTCCCCTTGGAGCCTTGGGATCTTGGTGGTAAAAACGTGCTACTGAACGAGAGCGCATCGGCCCTGGCATCACGCGGGCCTCAGCCTCAGAACAGGTGCGGTTGTGGTACAATCAGGGCCGTGGCATCTACCGAAGTCTAGCGACATACTATGCTTCCTGAACTACTAGCCCCAAACACGGTTGTCCGTGGAAAGAACGCCGAGTACCGAGTCCTCAGCGTCATTGGGCGCGGCGGCATGGGCGCGGTCTACCGGGTCCAGCGCACCGCCGACGGAGCGCTCTGGGCGCTGAAAGAGATGCGCGTCCCCTCCGACGTAGCCGAGCAGGAGGCGCAGGAGAACCGGCGGCTCTTCGAGCAGGAGGCCGAGCTGCTGCGCACGCTCGCGCACCCCAGCCTGCCGATCGTCGCCGACTCGTTCGAGCAAAATGGCCGCCCCACCATGGTGATGGAGTATGTGCCGGGGCAGAGCCTAGAGGACCGCATGCGCGAGGCCAACGCGCCGCTGCTTGAGCAGCAGGCCCTCGGCTTCGGCATCCAGCTCACCCGCGTGCTCAGCTACCTGCACACCCGCAACCCGCCGATCATCTACCGCGATCTCAAGCCATCCAACGTCATCCTCACCCCCGAGGGCGTGCTCAAGCTGGTGGATTTCGGCGTGGCCCGCACCTACAAGGCCCGCAAGTCGAAGGATACCGTGGCCATGGGCTCGGCGGGCTACGCGCCGCCCGAGCAGTACGGCAAGGGCCAGACCGACCAGCGCTCGGACATCTACGCCCTGGGCGCGACGCTGCTGCACCTGCTCACCAACATGCCGCCCATCCCGCTGCAGACGCCCACGCCGGGCAGCATCCGCAAGCTCAACCCGTCGGTGGATGCCCAGGCCGAGGCCGCGATTATCAAGGCCATGGCCCTTGAGCAGGCGGCCCGCTTCACCTCCATGGCCGAGTTCGAGCAGGCGCTGGTCAAGTGCCTCGACACGCCCTTCGTGGACCCGAGCGCCCGCGCCACGCCGCCGCCGCCGGTGACGCCAGTGCCAGGGGCGCAGCCGCCCGCCCAGCCCGCACCAGCCCAGCCAGCCGCCCAGCCGAAGGCTCAGCCCGCCCAGCCAGCCCAGCCAGCCGCCCAGCAACCAGCCGCCCCAGCAGCCAACGCCGCCGACATGGTGGCCTGCGAGCGCTGTGGCAGGCTGAACAAGCGCGTGGCCAAGTTCTGCGCGGGCTGCGGCGCACCGCTCGGCGCACCGCCTGTGGCCCGCCTGATGCTCAGCTCGCCGCGCGGCAGGTGGGAGCAGAAGATGGACCGCATGCCCATGCGCATCGGGCGGCGCGACCCGCGCCAGCAGCACTACCCCGAGATCGACCTGGCCGAGCACGACCGCGGCATCGCCTCGCGCAACCACGCGATCATCAGCCGCAACGGCGACTACTACACCATCACCGACCTCGGCTCGACCAACGGCACCCAGCTCAACGGCAAGCCGCTGGGCCAGCACCAGGCCACGCGCCTGCGCTCGGGCGACAAGATCAAGATCGGCGAGGTCGAAATAGAGTTCCGAGGAAGCTAGAAAAGGACGAACCAGCAGGGCGGGAACGCCCAGTTCGCTAGGAGCTATGGCACCAAAAGCACTTATTCTCCGCGCCCCAGGCATCAACCGCGACGCAGACGCCGCCGCCGCCATCGAGCTGGCCGGCGGGCAGGCCGAGCTTGTCCACGTCAACCGCATCGTCGAAGGCTCGGCCAAGCTGAGCGACTACGCGCTGCTGATCATCCCCGGCGGCTTCTCCTACGGCGACCACCTGGGCGCAGGCAAGCTGCTGGCGGTGGACCTGGCCCATCGGCTGGGCGACCAGATCCGCGCTTTCGTCGAGGCGGGCAAGCCGGTGATCGGCATCTGCAACGGCTTCCAGGTGCTGGTCAAATCGGGTGTGCTGCCCGACACCGGCGAGCAGGCCAGCGGCACGCCCGCCGCCACGCTCACCGACAACGCCTCGGGCACGTTCGAGTGCCGCTGGGTGCACCTGGCTGCCGCGCCCGAGAGCCGCTGCATCTTCACCAAGGGTATCGAGCAGCCGATCGAGGTGCCGATCGCCCATGGCGAAGGCCGCTTTGTCGCGCGCGACGCGGCGGCGCTGGCCGCGCTGCAGACCAACGGCCAGGTGGCGCTGCGCTACACCGCCAGGGGCGGCAGCGTGGGCTACCCCGCCAACCCCAACGGTTCCGACGACAACATCGCAGGGATCTGCAACCGCCAGGGCAACGTGCTGGGCCTGATGCCCCACCCCGAGAACGCCGTGCTGCCCACCCAGCACCCCGCGTGGACCCGCGAGCCAGCCCGCGCCCAGGGCGACGGCCTGATCATCTTCACCAACGCGGTGCGCTACGCCGCGCAGTAGCCACCCCCAGGCGGGCTAGGGGGCCACCCCTGCGCCCGCCTGAAACCACTTCGCCCCATTCTGCTCCAGCCACCCATTCGTGCGCAGCCGCTCCAGCGCCCCGTTGATCGCATCGCGCAGCAGGTAGGCCCTGGGCGCGACCGCCACCGCATACGGCTCCAGCGTCAGGGCGGGCGGCACCAGCCGCAGCCCGGCCTGGCTATTGATGGCCGTCAGCGCCGAGGCGTTATCGGCCACCACCGCATCGGCGTCGCCCGCCCGCAGCGCAGCAAAGGCCTGCTCGGGCGTGTCGTACGCGGCGCGCACGTGGATGCTGGCATCCTGCGCGGCGCGGCTGCGCACCAGCGTGTCGGCATCCGACCCCAGCGCCACGGCGATGGTCAGCCCACCTAGCCGCTCGGCATCCTGCAGCGGCGAGCTATCGCGCACCACCAGCACCTGCCCGGCGTTGAAGTAGAAGGTGGAGAACGCGGCCCGCCAGCCCTGCTCGGGCGCGTAGGGCAGCGCCGAGATCACCGCATCGGCCTTGCCAGTGTCGATCGTCTCATAGGCCGCCTCCAATGTGGTGGGCACAAACTCCACATCCATGCCTAGCTGCCGCGCCACCTCGCGGGCCAGATCCACATCATAGCCATACGGCTGCTCGCTGGCCTGCCCGCCCATCATCACCTGGCGCGTGCCCGTGAACGGCGCGTAGCCAAAATCGACCGCCACCCGCAGCCGCCCGCGCTGCTGGGCCGCCGCCCACACCGGATCGAGGCCCTGGCCGGCCACATTTGTGCCCAGCTGCGCGCTCAGCGCCAGTACAGCATACATGCCCAGCACCGCCCAGGCAGGCCAGCCCCCTTTATGAAAGCGATTCAAAACCGCATACCAAACATGTCTGATCATCCGATCTACCAACCTTGCGTTTCAATAGCTGGCTCCGTATACTGAAGAATAGCCTAGTTTTGCTGCCAAGCAGCGCCCCTATCCGTCACATACCAAACAAACGAATCCCTCCGACCTAACCAAATCGCGCAATCATCGCAACTTCATGTCTTCCAACCCATCAACCCATCAACCGTAGGTGACAGCCATGGAACAACACACGGAAACGCGCGCCCCGATCGGCATGGCCACGCACGCCCCCATGCGCCCCGGCCCACTCCTCATCCTCCGCCGAGCCACGCGGCTCTTCCTCCGGCGCAGCATCTACCTTGGCGTGCGGGCGGCACAAGCGCTGCACCAGCGCGCCGCCCTGATCGCGATCATCGCCCTGCTGCTCGGGGCCAGCGGCTGGATGGCTTTCCAGCTCTGGGGGCCAAAGACAGCCTCGGCAGCGGCGCTCTCATCGATGCCGCCATCCGAGAATGTCAAGAATTATATCAAAGGCCGCACCGACTTCAACGCCCAGCTGATGTGGAGCTCCTTCAGCGACGACCTGCAGGCCCGCCGGATCACCAAAGGCGAGACACCCGACATCATGCAGGCCAAAGCCGATCAGGAAGAGCAGCTTGGCATCAAGTTCCTCGACTACATCTACATTGGCGGCCTCACGCTCGACGACGGCGACACGATGTACTTCTACTCAACCAAGCTCATGATCGCCGGGGAAAATGTTGACATCCCCTCAACATTCCTCACCACCCCCGATGGCAAGCTCAAAGCGATCTACGCGATCGACCCCATCCAGCTGCTGCCCAAGTAGCCCCCAGCATCCCGACACCGATACTCGCACACGCAGAAGAGGGGAATCCTATGGCGCTTCGACCATCTCAGCACTATCAGGATGAGCTCGACCAAGCGATCGATAAGAAAATCGACCAGGCTCTTGAGCGCTGGCCCGCCAAGCTCTGGCGGATCTTCCAGCGGCTGGCGATCATCGGCGTCTCGGTCGCGCTCTACTGGTTCTACCTCGCCCCCGTCGTCACCGGCTGGGTCACACAGGGCAACCCGGTGCTCGACGTGCTGATGTTCGCCATGCGCATGGCGCTCACCATCGCGCTCTCGATCGTGCAGTTTGTGGCGATCTTCTGGTTCATGGGGCGCGGGCGGGTCTACTGGGTCAAACCCGGCGAGACCGGCATCTCGTTCAAGGACTACCGAGGTAACCCCGAGGTGGTCGAGGCCGCCCAGCGCATCGTGACGCTGCTGAAGGGCGTGAAGGAATTCAAAGACATGGGCGGCGAGGTCACGCGCGGCCTACTGCTGATCGGCCCGCCCGGCACCGGCAAGAGCTACCTGGCCCAGGCCATCTCCACCGAGGCCGGTGTGCCCTTCGGCTACGCCAGCGCGCCCTCGTTCCAGAACATGTTCGTGGGCGTCGGCCCGCTACGGGTGCGCATGCTCTACAGCAAGGCCCGCAAGCTGGCCAAGACCTACGGCGCATGTATCCTCTTCATCGACGAGATCGACGCGATCGGCACGGCGCGCGGCGGCGGCACCGGCGGGCCGATGGGCGCGATGGGCGGGATGTTCGGCGGCGGCATGGGGCTGGGCATCATCAACGAGCTGCTGCTGCAGATGGACCCGCCGCCGCAGGAGGTGCGCTGGTGGAAGAAGGCGCTACGCACCATCGGCCTGCTGCGCAAGAAGGTCGAAATGCCGCCGGTACTCACCATCGGCGCGACCAACCTGGCCGAGACGCTCGACGCCGCGCTGCTGCGCCCTGGCCGCTTCGACCGCAAGATCGTGGTCGACAAGCCGGATGCCGATGGGCGGCGCGAGATCCTTGAGTACTACCTCAGCAAGGTCAAGCACGACCCGATGCCGATGGAGCGCATGGTCTCCGACACCATCGGCTACACCCCGGTTGCACTCAAGTACGTCATCAACGAGGCAGTCATCCACGCCCACTTCGACAGCCGCCAGTCGATCAGCTACTGGGATTTCAGCCACGCCCGCGAGGTGCACGAGTGGGGCCTGCGCCAGCCCATCCGCAATATGAGCTACGAGGATCGGCGGCGCATCGCCTACCACGAGGCCGGGCACGCCTACGCCATGGTCAAGCTGTATAAGAAAGAGAAGTTCCGGCTCACCAAGGTGACGATCATCCGCCACGGCGGGGCGCTGGGGCTGGCCGCGCCCAAGCCGGTGGAGGAGACCTACACATCCACCAAAGAGGAGGAGCTGACCAACATCCAGATCAGCCTGGCCAGCCGCGCCGCCGAGGAGATCTTCCTGGGCGTGCAGATGACCGGCGTCACCGGCGACCTGCAGAGCGCCACCGTGAGCGCCGCGCTGATCGTGGGGGCCTATGGGATGGACAGCAGCTTTATCTCCTACCTGCCCATGGGCTTTAGCGGCATGCTGCAGGCCACCATGTCCAACCCCGAGCTGAAAGCGCGCATGGACCGCATTCTGAACGAGCAGTACGCCCGTGTAAAGGCGCTGATCGAGCAGAATAAAGAGGCCGTCAGCGCGATCGCCGAGGCGCTCATCCTGCGCAACGAGCTGACCGACATCGACGTGGCCGAGATCTTGGCCAGGGTCGAGGCCGAGCGACCCTTCAGCCTCACCCCCGAGGGCGAGCGGCGGCACTTTGGCTTCGGCACACAGCTCCTGCCCGAGCCAGCCGCGCCGCGCCGCCACTACCCCAGCGACAGGCCCCACATCCCGGTGCCCTCGGCCCAGCAGCCCTCAGCCGAACGATAACATCGCGACAAAACACACGCCAGCAGGCCGTGGGGATGGCGTTCCCACGGCCTGCTGGCGTATTTTCGCCCCATGCGATGGAGGCGGATCGGGCCTAGAAAGCCCACCAGGCGCCATGCGCCACACGATAGGGTTGCCTATCGAGCAAAAGACTACGGTAGGCAGGATACCCGGTTGTGTGTATACTTGTGCTGTTTCTGCAATAGAGCGCGGTTGCAGCCTTTTTTCGTTTCCGATACACTAATGCCTATGCGAGCACTGATTACGGGTATCAATGGATTTGTCGGCGGCTACCTCGCCGAACAACTGATCGCCGAGGGCGGCTGGTCGATCTGGGGTATCGCCCGCCAGCCAGCGCTCTCCCTTGACCATCTGCGTGGCGCAGCCCAGCTCATCGTTGCCGACATGGCAGACGCCGACGATCTTGAGCAGGCGCTGCTCGCAGCCCAGCCCGATGTCGTCTTTCACCTTGCCGCCCAGTCGAACATCCCAAGGTCGTTTGCCGACCCGCAAAATACGCTCACCACCAATATCAATGGGCAGCTGGTGCTCTTCCAGGCGCTGATCAAGCTCAAGCTCAGCCCGACGATCCTGATCACGGGCAGCAACGAGATCTACGGGCAGATCCGCCCCGAAGATCTGCCTATCGATGAGCAGACCGCATTTCGCCCCGTCAACCCCTATGCGGTCAGCAAGGCCACCCAGGATCTGCTGGCGCTGCAGTACCATATCAGCCACCAGCTGCGCACCATCCGCATGCGGCCATTCAACCACATCGGGCCGCGCCAGACCGAGGCATTCGTCGCCTCGGCCTTCGCCGCGCAGATCGCGCGGATCGAGCGCGGCCAGCAGGAGCCGGTGATGCGGGTGGGCAACCTGGCCGCCGAGCGCGACTTCACCGATGTGCGCGATATCGTGCGCGCCTACGCGGTCGCGGCGGTGGCGGGGCACCCCGGCGAGGCCTACAATATCGGCTCGGCCCGCAGCGTCAGTATCCGCTGGATACTCGACACACTGCTGGGCATGAGCACCCACACCATTGCCGTCGAGCAAGATCCCGCGCGGATGCGACCAGCCGATGTGCCCCGCGTGATCGCCGACTATACGCTGTTCCACAGCCACACTGGCTGGCAGCCACAGATTCCCCTAGAGCAGACCCTACACGACATCCTTAGCTACTGGAGAGCAACGCTATGAAAGCTGTCATTCTTGTCGGCGGGCTGGGCACGCGCCTGCGCCCGCTCACATGCAATACGCCCAAGCCCATGATCCCGCTGGTAAACCAGCCGTTCATCGAGCACATGCTGGAGAACCTGCGCGACCAGGGGATCACCGAGGCCATCTTGGCCGTGCAGTACCTGGCCGAGCGCTTCCGCGAGGCCCTGGGCGATGGATCGCGCCTGGGCATCAAGGTGCATATTGTCGAGGAGCCAGAGCCGCGCGGCACGGCGGGCGCGGTGAAGAATGTCGAGCACATGCTGGATGGCCCGACCTTTGTGTTCAACGGCGATGTGATGACCGACCTCGATCTGCGGGCGATGTACGCCTTCCACCAGGAGCGCCAGAGCAAACTGACCATCGCGCTGACGCCGGTGGAGGATCCCACCGCATTCGGCCTGGTCGAGACCAACCCCGACGGGCGCATTCGCCGCTTCCTAGAGAAACCCCGCCCCGAAGATGTGACCACCAACATGATCAACGCTGGCACCTATATTATGGAGCCGGAGCTGCTGCGCTACGCCCCTGCGAACGAGTTCTACATGTTCGAGCGCGGCCTGTTCCCCACCGTGCTGGAGAAGGGCGACCTGATGTTCGGCTACCCATCCAAGGCCTACTGGACCGACATCGGCAAGCCGCAGGCCTACATCGACGTGCACCACGACATCCTCATGGGCAAGGTGCGCTACGGCTTCCGCGGAAATGAGATCGCCGACGAGGTCTGGGCCGAGGGCGAGGTGCAGATCGCGCCCACCGCCCAGATCCACGGGCCGGTGGTGCTTGGCCCCAATGTGATCGTCAAAGATGGCGCGGTGATCACCGGCCCAGCGGTGATCGGCGCAAACTGCGTGATCGGCGAGCAGGCCCGGCTGGAGGATGTGGTGCTGTGGGATGGGGCCGAGGTGGGCGAGGGCGCCGAGATCGAGTGGAGCGTGATCGGGCGCGGGTCGAAGGTGGGCGCGAAGGCGCGGATCAGCGACGGCGCGATCATCGGCGACAGCTGCACCATCGGTGCGGAGAACCATCTGACCAAGCACATCCGTATCTGGCCAGGGACGCAGCTGAACGACAAGTCAATCACCTTCTAGCACGTATGGAAGGTCGACCCAGCTGCCGCAGCATCCTAGGATCTGCGGCAGCTGTTTTTTGGTGTTCTACGAGCCGAGGCGCTCGTTGATCTTGTCGAGCACCGCCTTCTGGGCTGCGCCGCCGGTGGGCTTCGCGCCCGAAGCCGCGCTTGCGGCGGCACGGCGCGCCAGCAGGTGGTTGCCCCCAACGACCGCGACCACAATCGCCATCGCAGCCGCGCCGCCAGCCAGCAGCGTGGAGACCCGCTCGTACAGAAACTGGCCCACCGCCGATGCCTGGACCTGGGCCAGAAACCCAGGGTTCTCGTAGCAGGCGTAGATGATCAGGAAGCCCGCTGCCAGACAGCCGCTGAAGACCCCAAGCAGCGCGCCCGTGGTGCGAAACAGCGTGCTGGAAACCGCCGACGGAGGGAAGAGCAGGCCGCTGCCGAAGCCCACGACGGCGGTGGTGGCGATAAACACCACGGTGCTGGCGAAGCGCTGCAGCAGCGCGATATCGGGGTTGCCGAGGCGCTGGGACAGATCGGCGGCCAGCGGGGCCGACCAGAAGCTGACCAGGGCGGCCCCAAACAGCACCCCGGTGAGCACCAAGATCCCCCGCTGCAGATCGCGCATAAACCCGCTGATGCCAAAGCCGATGATTAGCGCAAGCGCTCCAAGCGTCACCAGAAGAGCCATAGATCTGCCCCTTGAGAAGGTTGAGGTAGCCCGATGTAGCACTATACTACCTATTGTAGCATACCCGCTAGACCACCTACCTCGCTCCATGGATCATTCGCGTGTGCCTCGTTTTCGTTAGGAAAACACCCGCTTCTGCGCTCGCCACACCTGCACCAACCGCCCCTGGATAGAGGTTAATGCTATAATAAGCGGCCTTCTTTGCAAAAGGCCGTGTGCGGCGACCCGCACTACCACTGTGGTACCACGAGGAGAGCAAACCATGGCCCGAGTTGCCATCAACGGCTTTGGTCGGATCGGACGCCAGAGCTTCAAGGCCCTGCTTGAGCGCTATGGCGACGATCTAGAGATCGTCGCGATCAACGACCTAACAGATAACGCAACCCTCGCGCATCTGCTCATGCATGACTCGACCTATGGCCCCTTCGAGGGCAATGTGAAATATCAGGAGGGCGCGCTGGATGTGCGCTACTACGACGAGGATGGCGAGGAGCGCGAGAAGAGCATCCTCACCCTGGCCGAGCGCGACCCAGCCATGCTGCCTTGGCGCGATCTCGGCATCGATATTGTGATCGAGTCGACCGGGCGCTTCACCGACGCCGACAAGGCACGGGCACACCTGCAGGCCGGTGCCAAGAAGGTGATCATCACCGCGCCAGCCAAGGGCGAGGATATCACGATCTGCCTTGGCGTCAACGAGGGCCGCTACGACCCAGATGTGCACCACATCATCTCGAACGCCTCGTGCACCACCAACTGCCTCGCGCCGGTGGCCAAGGTGCTCAACGACCGCTTCGGCATCCGGCGGGGTATGATGACCACCATCCACTCGTACACGATGGACCAGAACCTTCAGGACAACGTGCACAAGGATCTGCGGCGCGCGCGGGCGGCGGCCATGAACATCGTGCCGACCACCACCGGGGCGGCGCAGGCGGTGGCGCTGGTCATCCCCGAGCTGAGGGGCAAGTTCAGCGGCTACGCGGTGCGCGTGCCCACGCCCACGGTCTCGCTGGTGGATTTTGCGGTGCAGCTTGAGCGCGGTGCCAGCATCGAACAGATCAACGAGGCGTTCCGCGAGGCATCTGAGAGCGAAGATCTGGAGGGGATCTTGGGGATCAGCGAGGAGGAGCTGGTCTCCAGCGACTTCATCGGCACCACCTACTCAAGCGTGGTCGATCTGCCGCTTACATCGAGCCTGGGCGAGGATTTCTTCAAGGTGGTGGCCTGGTACGACAACGAGTGGGGCTACTCGACGCGCGTGGCCGACCTCACGGCCTTCCTGGCCGATGAGCCCGAGGCCTAGAGAACGCGATGCGCATCCACGATCACCGCATGATCGTGGATGCGCAGTAATGAGAAGCCGCTCGGCGTGCCATCCAGTTGCGGCGGGCGGGGAGGCTGGCCGCCCGGCCAGGATGCCGCGAGGGGCGGCTGCGGCGGCTCATCAAGCGCCCTACGCTCGGCAGCTGCCGCCGCGCCAACGGGCGCAATGCAGATCAGCCCGGGCGGCCTGTCGGGAGGAGCCATGGGGGAGGTGGATGCAACGCCCTCCAGCATCGCCAGCTCCTCCTGGCAGTGGGAGCACTCGGCCAGGTGGGCCAGCACGCGCGCCCGCGCCGTAGGTGCGAGCAGGCCCTGCAGGAAATCGGCCAGATCATCGGTGGGCGGGCAGAACAGCCGATAGAGGCGGGCGCGCAGCTGGCCCTGCAGATCGGCGATCGCCGCAGCCCGCTCGCGGCAGTGTGGGCACAGCGCCACATGCGCCAGCACATCGGGCGAGGCCTCGTGGTCGGCCAGCGCGATCAGATCGAGCTCATCCAGCTCTGGGGGGCATATGCAGGCCTCCGCCCTTGGGTGTTCCGCCATAACGTACTCCACATGAATGCTACCTCTTTGCAGTACTGAACGTAGCGCCGTGTCTGTTTTGGCGTACAAATTCTTAACTTTTCCGTTAACCAAACGGCCACTTCGGATGCACGATCCGGCGCGTGCCCAGCCTAGGAGGCGGCCAGCAGCTTGCGCAGCTCCTGGTTGCGGCTGAGCCGACCGAGGATATTGCGCTTGACGTTGTAGACATCGTTGATGCAGCCGAACAGATCGGGGCGGCCCTGGTAGATATCGCCCGGCTTCATGCCCATCACGAACGAGCTATACATCACCACCCGCTCGGCCTCATCATTCAGCTGGGCGTTGATGTAGTTCCAGAACTCCTCACGGTTGATGCGCTCCATAGCTTCCTCATCTGGCGATACAAGCGAGGCGCTTCCATAGGGGATGGCCTCTTCCGGCACCATCTCGGCCCACGACTGCGAGCGAACACTGTCGATCACCACGCACCCCGCGCACAGCTGCAGGTAGTGCAGCAGCGATGCGAGCGTAGGAAACGCGGGAAATTTCTCGGGGGTGACCGCGCGCCAGAAGCGCGTGAATGCCGACACCACAAAGTACTCGCTTGTCTCGCCGCTGCTGGCGAACGCACCCGAGCGGCGCACCCAGCTTTCCACCAAGGGGCTATAGTGGGTGTAGATGTACTCCCAGGCGGCCTCGGAGCGCTCGACCAGCGCCCGGCGGAACAGCTCGTAGGAGTAGGATGGGTCGTGCGGCTGGCCGCGGTAGAAGCGCTCGCTCTCTGCGCCGCACAGCCGCATCAGCGCCGCAATATCCATCTGCGCGATAGGGCGATTCTCCGCCATATGGGCCGACGTATAGCTGGAAGCTGGCCCAGCTGCCGATGCTACGCTCTGCTGCATCATAGAATAACTCCTTCACCACTCGATGTATCACATGCGCCCGTGTGCTACGTTCTGCCGCAAGCATAGCAAAGCCTCACTGCGGAATTGGTTCGGCAGGACTACGGTCGAACTACGGGGCCGATTTCATTGCGCTATACCAGGATTGTAGGCGGTGGGGCGTGTGGCGAAAAGAGCAGTGGATGAGCAGAAGATGACAGTCGTACTATGCCGTGTCGAAGATCTGGATACAGCTATTGGCAGCGCCTAGCGCGCTAGCTCTTGCAGCAGGAGCATGCGGCGCTCCCAGGCTTCGGCCTCGGCCTCGGCCCCCACGGCGCGGGCCTCGTCGCGGTTGCGCTTCATGGCGTTGAAGCCCTGGCCCGCCGCCAGCCACAGCTGCGCCATGCGGCGCTGGGGGTGCAGGGGCGCGAGGGCCATGGCCTCGGGCGTGGTGAGCGCGAGGTCGCCCCAGCCATACCAGTCGTCGGTGGGGTCGCCCGCCCGCCCCGGCCCCGTCTCAAGCGTGACCGTGACGCGCTGGCCCGCCCAGCGCCGCAGGTCGGCGTAGCCGCGCACCCAGCCCAGCCGCGCCGCCGCCGCATCCACCGGCAGTGCGAGCGCCTGCTCCTCGTGGCCCTCTGCGCCTACTAGGATGCGGAAGGTGGCCCCGTCGGATGCCCAGTCGCGCGCCACCGGGTCGAGGCCCACCGCAAAGCGCAGGATGGGCAGATCCTGCGGGATGTCAAGCGCGGCGCTGAGGCGGGCCGTGGGGTGCAGGAATAGCACGTCGCGGCGCACATCGCCGCTATCGGGGTCGTCGAGGTTGGCCTGGGCGTAGGAGGTGCGCCCAAAGTAGCACGAGGCCGCGCCAGAGGCATCGCAGAACTGCGAGCGCACCATCTGCCCAGGTGCGCTCAGCTGGCCAGCGGCGAACAGCTCGAACACCGAGCGCTCAGGCGCGCCATCCAGCTCGGGCAGCAGCTGCTCGTAGGCGAGGCTGGCCTGCCAGGCGGGCAGCGGCTCGGCGGGGGCCAGCCAGTGGGCGCGCTCGAACGAGGCCGCCGCCTGCCGCCACTCGCCGCGCGCCATGTGGGCGTCGCCAGCCAGCCGATAGGCGTAGGCGTGGCCGGGGCGGGCCAGCTCGGCTGCCGCCAGATGCGCCAGCGCGGCATCCAGCTGCGCGGCATCGCCAACGGTGGGCAGGCTGTCGGAAAGGCGCGGGGTGGGCCAGCGCAGCCCTCGCTGCAGATCGCGCCCGGCCTGGTCGAGGTGGTAGGCCCAGACGGCATAGGGCCAGAGCACAGCCAGCAGCGCCAGCGCGGCCAGCGCCAGCAGCGCCAGCCGCACGGGGCGCGGCCAGCGCCGAGGATCGGGGGAGGTCTGTCCAAGCGATGTGAGAGCCTGCAAGACGCGGGCGGGGATGCCAGGGCGAGTGCTCACAAAAAGTAGCTCCGGATCAACATGAGGGACGCCACATCGAGCGACACCAGCGCCAGCAGGAAGATCAGCAGCGCTAGCGGGCGATAGCGGCGCGGCGGCAGCGCCCAGCTCCCCCCCGCGAGCAGCAGCACGGTAGGGATGATCGCGGGGAAGGTGTAGCGCGCGATCGGGGTCGCATCGCCGCTGCCGATGCTGGGCAGCGGGCGCAGCACCACATTGGCCCAGGCCAGCGCCCCCGCCAGCGCCAGCAGCAGCAGCGCGGCGTAGACGCGGCGGTCGACCGACCGCCGCCGCGTGAAGAGCCACCAGAGCGCGCTGGCAGCGGCGAGGCCTGCCACCAGCCGCGACGCTAGCACCCATGCCGGATCGGTCAGGCGGGTGCCGCCCCAGCCAAACCAGCCCGCAAAGCTGTCGAAGGCCAGCGGCAGCCACCCCGAGACAATCGCCCAGCCCACCCGCTCGACATCGAGCAGCGCCGAGAGGATCTGCGCTGGCGAGCGGTGGATGTAGTGGTAGATCGCATCGTCGATCCAGGGGCGCAGCCGCAGCCAGCCCTGCTCGCCCGAGCCGTTGCGCACCAGATTCACAAACTGGCGGCCGCCCCATGTGCCCTGCGTGGCATCCGCATCGGCGAACTGCGGCGCGGCCTGGGTGTCGTACCAGCCGGGGGCGAGCATCACGCCGTCGGCGTAGACCGTCGCCCCGCTGCCATCGGGCGGGGCCTCGGCGTACAGCATGTACGACATGGTCTGCACATACTGCGGGATCGGGGTCGTCCACGCGAAGAAGCGCGGCTCGGTGCCCACATCCACATCCCAGACGATATCGGCATCGGCAGCGCCGGCCTGGGCGTAGCGCAGGCCGACTTTCGCCCGCGCATCGGTCGAGCTTGCCCACATCCACACGCCCACGGTCACTGTGCGCCCGCTGATGCGCTGCACCTGCGCGGGCAGCAGCGGGCTGATCAGCTGGCGCATCGGCGATTCTGCCCCCACCTGGTTCTCGATCACCGCGCCGCCCACGGGTGCGCCGGAGAGCAGCGCCTGCGTGCCAGCCCGCTGGCCGTCGCCGCTGGCCCAGCGGTACCAGCCAAACGCATCGCCCCCCTGCAGCGCCGCCACGCCCAGCGCCAGCGCCAGCGCGGCGCAGGCCAGCCCGGCCCAGCGCAGCCGCACGCGGGCATGGTGCACCACCACCGCCAGGCCTAGGGCCACGCCCAGCAGCGGGATCATGATCGAGGTCGTATTTTTCGTAAAAATGCCAACCGCCACCGCCGCCACCGCGCCCAGCAGCCGCCATGGCCCCAGCCCATAGCGCACCAGCCGCACCGCCGCCCACAGGAACAGCGAGCCGACAAAGGCTGCGCCCACATCGCTATTGACCGAGGTCATCACATCGGCAAAGGTGGGGGTCAGCGCCATGGTCAGCGGCACCGCCCAGCGCAGCGGGTGGCGCTCGGGCAGCAGGTCGCGCATCAGGCCGAACGCCACCGCAATCGTGGCCAGAAACAGCAGCAGCGAGCCAAGCCGGGCCACATACAGCTGGGTCAGCACATCCAGGTGCGCGACAAGCCGCAGCGGCAGGCTGAGCAGCGCATAGTAGAGCGGCGGGTGGCCTAGCTCGGTTACCCCCAGCCAGACATCCTTATGGCTGGTCAGCAGCGCTGGCGCGGGCACACGCTCGAAAAAGCCGGTGCCAAACAGCGTGCTCAGCACCTCGCGCCGCATGGCGGGGTGCTCGTCGCCGGGGCTGGGAAAGCTGCCGGTGTTGGCGATCAGCCAGGCATACTCGAAGTGGGTTGGCTCGTCGTAGTGCTGCCAGGGCGGCACCGTAGCCACAAACAGCAGGCCGTGGATGAAGGCCAGGCCCAGCACGGCCCAGAAGATCGTGCGGTAGCTCAGGGCCTGCAGCCAGGCCAGGGTGCGCGGCGCGACCAGCCGCACACGCGGCAGCGGCATGGGCGGCGCAACCAGCGGGGCGGCGGCCTGATTGCGCGCGGCGGGGCGGCGGGCCACTAGTAGGCCCCTTGACCGCTGGCCACCACAAAGATCGTGCGCAGCAGGATCTTGATATCGAGCATCAGCGAGTAGTTTTGGATGTAGTAGAGGTCGTCGGCGGTGCAGAGGTGCTGGTGCTCAAAGCCGCGCCGGTTGATCTGCCACCAGCCGGTCATGCCCTGCGGCACTGTGAAGCGGCTCCACTGCCATGGCTCGTACTCCTCGCGCACGATCATCGGCAGCTCGGGGCGCGGGCCGACCAGGCTCATGTCGCCAAAGAACACATTCAGCAGCTGCGGCAGCTCGTCCATGCTGGTGCGGCGCAGCAGCCGCCCGATCGGCGTGATCCGAGGGTCGTCGGGGTGCTTAAACTCCAGCTTGCCATCGGGGCGGCGCAGCGACACCTGGTTGAACATCTTATCGGCATTCTGGTACATGGTGCGGAACTTGTACATCTTAAATGCCGCGCCGTTCTCGCCGATGCGGTTCGAGACATACAGCGCCGGGCCAGACGAGGTGACGCGGATGATCAGGGCGATCAGCAGCATGAGCGGCGAGACGATCAGCAGCAGCAGGCCGCTCACCGTCAGGTCGAACAGCCGCTTGGCCACGCGCTGCTCGGATGTCATCGCAGGCACGCGCAGGCCAACCACCGGCAGTCCCTCTAGGTAGTCCACGCGGGCGTTGATCATCGCGTAATCGAGGAAGTCGGGCACCAGCCGGATGTGCACCGGCGTGCTCTGCAGCTTGCGCACCAGCTTCACGGTCTGCGCGTGCTCCTCCAGCGACAGCGCGATGAAGATCTCCTCGATCGACTCGCGCTCGACCACGGCCAGCGCATCTTCCACTGTCCCCACCACCGGGTGCTCGTCGAGCCGCACGCCCACCATGCGCGCGTCGGTGCTCAGGTAGCCGACCATGGGTGCAAAGCCCGCCATCTGGCGGTCGATCGCCCGCGCGATGTTCTGCGCGTTGGCCCCGGTGCCCGCCACCAGCACGCGGCTCTGGCTGCGCGGCTGCTGGCTCTGCCGCCGCATGGCCAGCTGCAGCACCACATAGAACACGATCAGGGCCAGCAGATCGAACACCACAAAGTAGATAAAGTAGAGCCGCGAGACATCGCGGAACGACAGGTACATGGTGCCCGCGAAGGTGAGCGAGGCCAGGCCCACCGCCGTGACGATCTGCCAGAGGCCATCCAGCAGCGTGCCGGTGCGCACCAGGCGCGGTGCCGAGAAAATGATCAGAAAGAAAAACCAGATCAGCCCAACGATCAAAAACAGCATGGGCGGAATCACCTCTGCGCCAGGCTCCAGCGGGCGTCCCAGCGAGAGCAGCTTGCGCACCTCCATCGCAAGATAGAGGACGGCTTCGGTGATCGCAATGCTGCCCAGCAGCACCAGCAGATCGAAGTGTGTCTGTGTTCGTGGCTTCATCATGGTTGCGTGCCTTTTCGCACAGCGGTTCGAGTATTAAAAGATAGCCCAGCGCATCACAGAGCGCCGTAGGCTATCGTGTCTGGCAGTGCCTGGGGCCGGATCTTCAGCACCTGGTCGTAGAGCGCCATGGTCGCGCCCGCCATGCGCTCGGCGCTCCAGCGCTCGCGCACCCAGGCCCCGCCAGTGCGCAGCATCGCGGCGCGGCGGTCGGCGCGGGCCAGCAGCATCTGGGTGGCGCTGGCGATCGCGTCGGGGCGCTGCGCGGGGGCCAGCAGCCCGGCCTGGCCGCGCAGCAGATCGCGCGTCCCAACGGCATCGCTGGCCACGATCGGCACGCCCAGCGCCATGGCCTCCATCAGCACCGTGGGCAGGCCCTCGTAGGCCGAGGTGAGCCAGAAGCAGTCGAGCGCGGCCATCACCGCCAGCGCATCCTCGCGGTGGCCCAAGAAGCGCACCGCGTGGGCTACGCCCAGCTCGTTGGCCCAGGCCTCGGCCTGGGGCTGCAGGTCGCCGCTGCCGCACCACACAAAGCGCGCCGCTGGCACCGCGCCAAGCAGATCGCGCGCGGCCTCAAGAAACAGGCGCGGGTCTTTCTGGGCCGACATGCGCGCCACCGTGCCGATCAGCGGGCCGTGGCCAGCGCCAAGGCTGGCGCGCATGGCCGCGCGGCGGTAGTCGGCGGGCAGCTGCGGCTGCCGGATGCCATTTTCGATGCAGACGATCCGCTCGGCGGGGGCGATATGGGCGCGCTGGGCGTGGGCGTACTCGCCGGGCGACACGGCGATCACGCGGTCGCCAAGCCGACCGGCCAGCTGCTCAAGCAGCAGAAAGAAGCGGCGTTTGAGCGGGCTGCGCAGCCCAAGGAAGTACAGGCCGTGGGGGGTGTAGACCGAGGGCACGCCAGCGACCCGCGCCGCAACGCGGCCCAGAAAGCCAGCCTTCGAGCTGTGCGCGTGCACCAGGTCGATCTGCTCGCGCCGGATGATCTGCACCAGCGCGGCCAGCGCCCGCGCATCATCGGCGGGGCGGATCGAGCGCGACATCGGCACCTGCACCACCGGGATGCGGGCGCGCTCAAGATCGCCCACGAAGCAGCGGTCGCCATACGATTGCGCTCGCTCGGGGGGGCAGGCCACAGTCACCGCATATCGACGCTGATCTATAGCGCTGGCGAGGGTAAAGACTTGGGTGCGAACACCAGC
Organism: Chloroflexia bacterium SDU3-3; assembly: GCA_009268125.1. Taxonomy (NCBI): domain Bacteria; kingdom Bacillati; phylum Chloroflexota; class Chloroflexia; species Chloroflexia bacterium SDU3-3. The sequence continues at coordinate 158,547 of WBOU01000005.1, forward strand.
AGTAGTTGACTCGACAACAAATAATATGCGCATAGCACACACACCATCTACAACATGGGAGGGTGCGTATGAGGCTCCTTTCACAAAGCGCGATCATTATAGCATATCTAGTACGACGTTCCTAGATACGATCGCCTGCGCTCACAGCATCGGAATGCGGCGGCTGCCTGTTCGCGCGCACCGGAGGCCGATCTTCGATCTTGCGACATCCAGCGGCGGGGCGATCGCCAGATCATGCCGCCCCCAGTCATAAACGTGCTGCCGATCCACATTCTCTTTGATAAGTATTTAGCGTATAATATGCAGCATTCAGGTTGTCCTCTGGCAATCTTCATGGTGTAAGCGACAACAGCTGGCCTCCCGCAGGGCGGCGAGGGGGCCGGGCAAAAGTCGATACATCTTGTTGCGCCGCCAGCAACGTATCATGAGCGCACGGCATGGCTGTGCCCTCATATGGTGGTGTGTTCCCCGGGCGACGCCGCTGTCGCATCTGGCAATAATCCAACCATGTATGGCGTTTCAATTCGCTCTAGCAGACAGAAGCGCGAAGACCTCCGGCAGAAGGTTGCTCTGCCACGGCCTTCCGTCTTCGGTCTAACGGAAGGCCATGACAGAATCTACCACTAACCCCCTGCGTTCGGGCCTGCGCATGCAGCGCACCCCGGAGCCATGCACTGTTGTCATCTTCGGCGCGACGGGCGACCTCACCCACCGCAAGCTGGTGCCGGGCCTGTACAATCTCTACCGCGAGCGGCTGCTGCCGCCCGGCTTCAGCGTGATCGGCTTCGCCCGCCGCGAGTGGACGGACGAGTACTTCCGGCAGACCCTCTACGACGACGTGAAAGAGTTCTCGCGCAGCGGCCTTGAGGAGCCGCTGTGGCAGAGCTTCGCCGAGGGCATCTCCTACAACCGCTCCTCGTTCGACGACCCGGCGGGCTACCAGGCCCTGGCCGAGAAGCTGGCCGCGCTCGACGAGCAGCGCGGCACCGGCGGCAACCGCCTGTTCTACCTGGCCACCCCACCCGAGTCCTACGCCACGATCATCGAGCAGCTGGGCGCGGCGGGCCTGAACCACTCGCCCAACGGCGGGTGGACGCGGATCATTATCGAGAAGCCCTTCGGGCGCGACCTGAACAGCGCCCGCGCGCTCGACACCGCCGTGCACAAGGTCTTCGACGAGTCGCAGGTCTACCGCATCGACCACTACCTGGGCAAAGAGACCGTGCAGAACATCCTGGTGTTCCGCTTCGCCAACGGCATCTTCGAGCCGGTCTGGAACCGCCGCTATGTCGACCACGTGCAGATCACGGTGGGCGAGAGCGTGGGCGTGGAGGGGCGCGGCAACTACTACGAGCACGCCGGCACCATCCGCGACATGGTGCAGAACCACCTGATGCAGCTGCTCACGCTCACCGCGATGGAGCCGCCCGGGTCGTACGAGGCCAACTCGGTGCGCGACGAGAAGGTGAAGGTGGTGCGCGCCATCCGCCCGATCGCCCGCGAGGATGTGGCCAAGTACTCCATCCGCGGCCAGTACACCGCCGGAACCGAGGGCGGCAAGCCCGTGCCCGGCTACCGCGAGGAGACCGGCGTCGACCCCAGCTCGAACACCGAGACGTATATCGCGCTGCAGCTGTTTGTGGAAAACTGGCGCTGGGCCGGGGTGCCGTTCTACCTGCGCACCGGCAAGCGCCTGCCCAAGCGCGCCAGCGAGATCGCCATCCAGTTCAAGAGCGCGCCGCTCATGCTGTTCGACCAAGGCCCGCTGAACAACATCGAGCCAAATGTGCTGACGATCAAGGTGCAGCCGGATGAGGGCATCTCGCTCAAGTTCGAGTCGAAGATCCCCGGCCAGACCACCCAGATCCGCCCGGTGACCATGGACTTCCGCTATAACGCCTCGTTTGGCGTGGCCTCGCCCGAGGCCTACGAGCGGCTGCTGCTCGACGCGATGCTGGGCGACTCCACCCTGTTCACCCGCAGCGACGAGGTGGATGCCTCGTGGTCACTGATCACGCCCATCCTGGAGGGCTGGCAGAACGGCCCCGCGCCCGAGCCATACGAGGCAGGCACGTGGGGGCCGCAGGCATCGGATGCGTTCCTGGAGAGCGCAGGCCGCAAGTGGCGCAAGCTCTAGCGTCGCCGACCTGCATAGAGCAGCGAGAAGAGAGGCAAGTAGATGACGAGCATTCCGCTTGGCGAGCGCCAGCCAGTCGATATCGGCGCAATCGAGAAGGATCTGGCCGCGCTCTGGAAGCAGCCGCTCGGCGGCGACTCGCAGCGCGCGCAGATCACACGCTCGTGCGTGATGACGCTGATCGCCGTGGTCTCGGGCCAGCGCGAGGCCAACGAGGTGACCTCGGCCATCATCCAGATGACCGACCGCTTCCCCAACCGCACGATCGTGATCGACGCCCAGCCCGAGAGCGGCGGCGAGTCGCTGGAGGCCTGGGCGCAGGTGAGCTGCCAGGTGCCTGCGGCGGGCAGCACCCAGATCTGCTGCGAGCAGATCGCGATCGAGGCGCGGGGCGCTGGCGTGGGCCGCGTGCCCGGCGCGGTGCTGCCGCTGCTGGTGCCCGATGTACCGGTGGTGGTGTGGTGGCCGCGCAGCGCGCCGCTGGGCACGCCGCTGTTCGAGCGCCTGAACGCCATGGCCGACCGCGTGATCATCGACTCGGCCCTGATCGATGAGCCGGAGGGCCAGATCGGCGGGCTGCTGGCCAAGTTCGGCAAGGGCCGCGCGATCAGCGACCTGGCCTGGGGCCGCCTGACGCCCTGGCGCGAGCTGACCGCGCAGTTCTTCGACACCCCCAGCGCGGTCTCGCACCTGAGCGAGATCACCGATGTGGCCGTGCACTATCGCTCGCGCCCCGATGGCACGGTCGACCGGCTCCAGCCGCTGCTGTTCATCGGCTGGCTGGCATCCAAGCTGGGCTGGCGCACCGCCGAGTGCGCCGAGTGCAACCGCGACACCAGCATGAAGCTCCAGCGGCCCGACGGCGGCATGGTGCGGGTGTCGCTGGCCGCCATCCCCGGCGACCTGCGCCACGACGAGCAGATCGAGGGCGTGGTGATGCACTGCGACCACGCCAGCTACCAGATCAGCCGCGAGGGCGAGCGCGCCGACGGCGTGATCGTGGCCACGCGCGAGGGCGAGCTGGCCCCGCTGCGTCGCGTGGTGCACCTTGAGCAGGTCGATCTGCTGAAGCTGCTGGCCGAGGAGCTGCGCCAGTTTGGGCGCGACCTGGGCTACGAGCAGGCGCTGGGGGCCGCCGCCGCGATGGTGGCCTAGCCCCACCCGAGCACAGCGCAACGACGAGGCGTGCGGGCAGAGTGCCCGCACGCCTCGTCGTTGCTTCACGGCCTCGCCTGCTCAGATCAGCGGCACGTTGCTGAGGGCCAGCACATCGCGCGAGATCGGCAGCACCGAGTCGCGGATGACCAGCTCGGTGGGCAGGATGTGGTGCTGCGGCTCGCCCTGATTCTCGATGGCGTTGACCAGGATCTCGGCGGCCAGCCGCCCTTTCTCCTCCACCGGCTGGCGCACTGTGGTGAGCGGCGGGCGCATCAGGCGGGCGTCGGGCAGGTCGTCGAAGCCCACCACCGACAGCTCCTCGGGCAGGGTTAGGCCCATGCTGCGGGCCGTATCCAGCACGCCAAAGGCCAGGATGTCGCTCATAGTGACAATAGCGGTGGGGCGCTGGGGCAGCGCCCACAGCTGCTCGAAGGCGTTGCTGCCGCCCTGCCAGCTGCTGGGGGCCTCGACAAAATGCACCCGCTCGTCGTCGTGGGCGATCCCGAACTCGCTCAGGGCCTCGAAGTAGCCCTGCAGGCGCGCGCCCAGCGTGCCGGTGTAGTTCTCCGGCCCGGGCTTGCCCGACTCGATGCTGATCACGCCGATGCTGCGGTGGCCCTGCTCAAGCACATAGCGCATGGCCGCGCGCGCCCCGCTGCGGTCGTCCACGTTCACGCTGGGGATGTCGTCGGGCGCGGCGCTGTCCACGATCACGAAGGGGATGCGGCGGCGGCGCAGCAGCACGATCTCGCTGCGGTCGACCTCGATGCCCACCACGATAAAGCCGTCGACGGTGGCGTGCGGGATGGCCTTCAGGCGCGAGCCCCAGAGCGGCGGCACGATCATCAGGGTCTTGCCGGTGCTGTTGCAGATATGGCCGATGCCGCGCATCAGCTGGGCGAAGAAGGGGTTGGACATCACGGTGGCGATGTCCTGCGGCACCAGCAGGCCCAGCGCGTTGGTGCGCCGCGTGGTCATGCTGCGGGCGATCGGGTCGGGCGAGTAGCCCAGCTTCTCGGCGACGGCGTGGATGTGCTGCACCGTGGCCTGGGCCAGCTGGCTCGGGTCGTTAAATGCAAATGATACGGCGGTTTTTGAGACGCCCGCCTCTTTTGCGATGTCGTTAATGGTGACTTTTGCCATGGATTGCGGTCTCCTGATGGGGCAATTATAGCATAGCGCTATGCTGCATCCATACCTATTTTTAAGCCGTATTAACCTGTGGCAGACCGCACAATGTTAGGCATACTATGTCCACTGATTTTCTGCTCGAACAGCTGCTCGCCAACTCCCCAGCCCCGCGCCCCCCGGCCCCCACCCTGATCCGGCTCGACCGCGTGAGCAAGAGCTTCCGCGAGGGCGGGCGCACCCGCAGCGTGCTGCACGAGGTAAGCGCCAGCTTCGCCACGGGCGAGTTTATCGTGCTGCTGGGCAAAAGCGGCTCGGGCAAGAGCACGCTGCTGAATCTGATCAGCGCGATCGACACGCCCACCAGCGGCGAGGTCGTCATCGGCGGCACGCCCATCCACAGGCTGGGCGAGCACGAGCGCACCCTGTTCCGGCGCGAGAAGATCGGCTTCGTGTTCCAGTTCTACAACCTGGTGCCCACGCTGACGGTGCTGGAAAACCTGCTGCTGCCGCTGGAGCTGAACGGGCGCACCACACAGGCCGACCGGCGGCGCGCCACCGACCTGCTAGAGCAGGTGGGGCTGGAAAGCCGCCAGCGCGCCTACCCCGACACGCTCTCCGGCGGCGAGCAGCAGCGCATCTCGGTGGCCCGCGCGCTGGTGCACGACCCGCAGCTGGTGCTGGCCGACGAGCCGACCGGCAACCTGGATGAGGAGACCGGCCAGCAAGTGCTGGCGCTGCTGGACACGCTGACGCGGCGGGCGGGCAAAAACCTGGTGATGGTGACGCACAGCCGCGACGTGGTGGGACTAGCCGACCGCGTGTTCCGCATCCGCGAAGGGCGGCTGCTGGAAGAGGCGGGCGCGGCGCTATGATCCCACCGACCCTGCTCAAGACCTCGTACCGCACCATGCTGCGCCAACCCTGGCAGATCCTGCTGGCCATCCTGGGCGTGGCGCTGGGCGTGGCCGTGGTGGTCGCGATCGACCTAGCCAACGACAGCGCCCGCCAGGCCTTCGCGCTCTCCACCGAGACCCTGACCGGCAAGGCCACCCACCAGCTGCTGGGCGGGCCGCGCGGCGTGGATGAGGCGCTGTACCGACGGCTGCGCCAGGAGCTGGGCCTGCGCGACGTGGCCCCGCTGGTGGATGGCTACGCCGCCGACCCTGACCGCGCGGGCCTTACGCTGCACATCCTGGGCATCGACCCCTTCGCCGAGGCGGCGTTCCGGCCCTACCTGGCGCCCAGCGGCCAGGGCGCGGCAGTGGGTGACGCCACCGCGCTGCTGCGCACCCCCGGCGCAGCACTGATCTCGGCTGGCACAGCCAGCGCCTACGGCATCCGCCCCGGCGACCACATCCGCCTGCAGCTTGGGCAGGAAGCGCGCGAGGCGCTGATCATCGGGCTAATCACGCCGGAGGATGAGACCTCGGCGCGGGCGCTAGATGGCATCCTAGTGGCCGATATCGCCACCGCACAGGAGTGGCTGGGCAAGCTCGGGCGGCTGAGCCAGATCGACCTCATCCTGCCCGAGGGCGACGCGGGCGCGGCGCAGGCCCAGGCCATCCAGGCCATGCTGCCCGCCGACACCCGGCTGGCCCGCCCCGCCGCCCGCACCGAGGCCATCCAGCAGATGACGGCGGCCTTCGAGCTGAACCTCTCGGCGCTGAGCATGCTGGCGCTGGTGGTGGGCATGTTCCTGATCTACAACACCATGACCTTCTCGGTGGTGCAGCGGCGCGGCCAGATCGGCACGCTGCGCTGCATCGGCGTGGCGCGCGGGCAGATCTTTGCGCTGGTGCTGGGCGAGGCACTGCTGGTGGGGCTGGTCGGCTCGCTGCTGGGGCTGGCGCTGGGCGTGGCGCTGGGGCGCGGCCTGGTGGGGCTGGTGACGCAGACGATCAACGACCTGTACTTCGCCGTCTCGGTGCGCTCGGTGGCCATCTCGGCGCTGCCGCTGGTCAAAGGCTTCGCGCTGGGCATGCTGGCCACGCTGGCCGCCGCCGCCGCGCCCGCCTTCGAGGCCACCACCACGCCGCCGCGCATGGTGCTGCGCCGCTCGTCCTACGAGCAGCGGGTGCGGCGGGCCGTGCCGCTGGTGGCGGGCGCGGGCGCGGCGCTGATCGCGCTGGGCTGCGGGCTGCTGGCCTGGCCCAGCCAGAGCATCGTGCTGGGCTTCGCGGCGCTGTTCGCCATCACCATCGGCGCGGCGGCGGTCACGCCCCTGGCCACGCTGCTGCTGATGGACACAATCCGACCGCTGGCGGGCCGTGTGGGCGGCCTGCTGGGCCGCATGGCCGCGCGCGATGTGGTGGCCGCGCTCTCGCGCACCTCGGTGGCCATCGCCGCGCTCATGATCGCCATCGCCGTGACGATCGGCGTGGGGCTGATGGTCGGCAGTTTCCGCCAGACCGTGGTGCAGTGGCTGGGGCAGACGCTCCAGGCCGACATCTACATCTCGACGCCCGCGCAGAATGGCGAGCCGCTCGCGCCCGAGCTGATCGCATCGTTTGGCGCGACCCCTGGCGTGGCCGGGCTGCGCCGCTACCGCGAGGCCTCGGTCGATAGCGCGCAGGGGCCGACCCAGATCGTGGCGGTGGATGTGGTGCAGGGCCGCGACGACCGCTCGTTCACGCTGATCGAGGGCCAGCCCGACCAGGCATGGCCCGCCTTCACGCGCGGCGCGGTGGTGGTGAGCGAGCCGCTCTCCTACCGGCGCGGTCTGCACGCTGGCGACGTGCTCCAGATCACCACCGACCGAGGGCCACGCGCGCTGCCAATCGCGGGCGTGTTCACCGACTACGCGTCCGACCAGGGCCGCGTGTTTATGTCGATTGAGACCTACCAGTCGCTGTGGGATGACCCGGCGATCTCGTCGCTGGCGGTCTACGCTGCGCCGGGGCAGGGCGTGGATGCGCTGGTCGAGCGGCTGCGGGCCGAGGTCGGCGCGGGCCAGGTGGTGCAGGTGCGATCCAACCAGGCGCTGCGCGAGCAGTCGCTGGTGGTGTTCGACCGCACCTTCGCGATCACCCGCGTGCTGCAGCTGCTGGCCATGATCGTGGCCTTCATCGGCATCCTCTCGGCGCTGATGGCGCTGGAGCTAGAGCGCGGGCGCGAGCTGGGCGTGCTGCGCGCCAACGGCCTGACCCCGCGCCAGCTGTGGGCCATGGTGCTCTCGCAGACCGGGCTGATGGGCCTGACCGCCGGGCTGCTGGCCATCCCCATGGGCGTGGCGCTGGCCAGCGTGCTGGTGTTCGTGATCAACAAGCGCTCGTTCGGCTGGAGCCTGCTGTTCTCGCTGGATGGCGGTCTATTCGCCCAGGCGCTGCTGGTGGCCGTGGTGGCCGCGCTGCTGGCGGGGGTCTACCCCGCCTGGAAGATGGGCCGCACCTCGCCCGCGCTGGCCCTGCGGGAGGAGTGAGGATGAGCATGCGAGCCTATCGAACAGCGCTGGCCTTATTTTTCCTAACTATTGCGCTGGCATCATGTGGAAAAGCTGGCCCGGCGGCCATCCAAAGCCATATCTCGGCAGTGCAGGCCGTGGGCGGCAGCGGCGGCGCGGGATTCGCCAAGGCCACCGAGCCGCGCACGTTCAGCTTCCCGCGCGACCACGGCGCGCATCAGCAGTACGCCACCGAGTGGTGGTACTACACCGGCAACCTCGCCGCCGAGGATGGGCGGCGCTTCGGCTACCAGCTCACCTTCTTCCGCTTCGGGCTGGGGCCGCAGCTGCCCCAGCGCGCCTCGGCCTGGGCCGCAGGCAATGTCTACATGGCCCACCTGGCGCTCACCGATGTGGCGGGCAACACCTTCCACGCCTACGAGCGCTTCAGCCGCGACGGCGCGGGTCTGGCCGGGGCCAGCGGCGAGCCGCAGTTCCGCGTGTGGCTCGACGACTGGTCGGCGGAGGGCCAGGGCCAGGCCGGGCTACCCATGCGGCTGCGCGCCGCCCAGGGCGCGGTGGCGCTCGACCTCACCTTGGAAGGCGGCAAGCCCGTGGTGCTAGAGGGGCCGGGCGGCGTCAGCCAGAAGAGCGCCACGCCGGGCAACGCCTCGTACTACTACTCGTACACCCGCATGCCCACTCAGGGCAGCATCACGCTGGATGGCCAGCAGATCGCCGTGCGCGGCAGCTCGTGGTTCGACCGCGAGTTTGGCACATCGGCGCTGGAACCAGGTGCGAGCGGCTGGGACTGGTTCGCCATCCAGCTCGACGACGGGCGCGACCTGATGGTCGCCCAGATCCACCGCGCCGACGGCACGCCCATGTTTGCCGCAGGCACCCTGGTGGCCCAAGATGGCACACCATCTTACCTAACTATGGATGACATCACGATCACGGCCACATCCACATGGCAGAGCCAGCGCAGCGGCGCGCGCTACCCCAGCGCGTGGCGCATCCTGGTGCGCTCGGCCCAGATCGACCTCGCCGTCACCCCCGCCATCCCCGACCAAGAGCTGCCGCTGACCGTCACCTACTGGGAGGGCGCGACCAGCGTCGAGGGCAGCGCCGCAGGCCAGCCCGTGCGCGGCCAGGGCTACACCGAGCTGACCGGCTACGGCGAGCAGGGCCAGCTGCAGCTGCGCTAGCGCCCTGGCCATTTGTCTAGGTGCGCCCTGGCCAGTCGGCCAGGGCGCGCTCGCCGCCGCCGCCGTATACTTCCCCCACAACCGCAACCCAAGCAGAAAACCGAACAAGGAGCGCGATCATGACCCAGCCCGATGTGAGCTTGCTCTACGCCTTCTCAAACCAGTTTGCCGACGCCGTCGAGCGCGCGGGCGTCTCGCTGGTGCAGGTGAACGGGCGGCAGCGCCAGTCCTCCAGCGGCGTGGTGTTCGCCGACGAGCGCGTGCTGACCGCCGACCATACCCTTGAGCGCGAAGAAGACCTAACAATTGAAACCCACGACGGGCGCACTCTGCCTGCGCACCTGATCGGGCGCGACCCCGCCACCGATCTGGCCGTGCTGCACGTGCCCGGCCTGGGCCTAGCCCCGGCCACCACGCCCGAGCAGCCCGCGCGGGTGGGCCAGATGCTGCTGCTGGTGGGGCGGCCATCCCCGGGCGGCGCGATGGCCAGCCTGGGCATCGTGAGCGCGGCGGGCGGCCCCGTGCGCAGCAGGCGCGGCGCGATGCTGGAGCGCTACATCCAGACCGACGCCACGCCCTACCCCGGCTTCTCGGGCGGCGCGATGATCGACGCCCACGGCGCGGTGCTGGCCATCACCACCACCGGGCTGGCCAGCGGCGTGGCCGTAGGCATCCCCAGCGACCTAGCGTGGCGCGTGGCCGAGGCGATCGCCAGCCAGGGCCACGTGCGGCGCGGCTTCCTGGGCATCAGCAGCCAGCCGGTGCCCATCCCGCCCGCCCAGCGTGCGGGGCGCGATCAGGCCCGCGGCCTGCTGATCGTCACCGTGGAGGAAGGCAGCCCGGCGCATACCGCAGGCGTGCTGGTGGGCGACATCTTGGTGGGCTTCGACGGCCAGCAGATCGCCGACACCGACGACCTCCAGAACCTGCTCTCCGGCGATCGCGTGGGCCAGAGCTTCCCCATCGATCTGCTGCGCGGCGGCAGCCTAACTACCATCCAGATCACCATCGGACAGCGCAGCTAGATTTCTTCTGGTGTAGAAAAAGGGGCCTATATGGCGACTTTCGTCCCAATCTATCTCCCCGGCGATCTCTCGCAGGAGATCGCCGAGATCGCCAGCCGGGTGCGGGCCAGCATAGTGCAGGTGCAGGCCCACAGCCACGGCGGCGGCGCTGGCTTCGTATGGGGAGAGCGCGGCCAGATCATCACCAACCAGCACGTGGTGGGGCAGCACAGCGAGGTGAAGGTGCAGCTTGCCGACGGCAGCGCGCATGCCGCGCAGGTGGTGGCCCGCAGCCAGACCCTCGACCTGGCGCTGCTGCAGATCGAGGCGCACGGCCTGCCCAGCATCCCGCTGGCCGACTCGGCGCGGCTGCGCGTGGGCGAGCTGGTGATCGCGATCGGCCACCCATGGGGCCAGCCGGGCGTGGTGACGGCAGGCGTGGTCAGCGGCATCGGCGAGCTGCCGGTGGGCGATGGACGCACGGCCAGCTACATCCGCTCCGACGTGCGCCTGGCCCCCGGCAACTCCGGCGGGCCGCTGCTGAACGCGCGCGGCGAGCTGATCGGCATCAACGCCATGATCTTCGGCGGCGATCTGTCGGTGGCCATCCCCAGCCACGTGGCGCGGCGCTGGGCCGAGGGCGCAGCCCAGCAGCAGCCCATCACCCTGGGGGTGCAGCTCCAGCCCGTGGCGGTGCGAGCGCCAGGCGGCAGCGCCGCGCCCGCCCTGCTGATCGCTGGCGTGGCCGAGGGCTCGCTGGCCGAGCGCGGCGGGCTGTTCGTGGGCGATGTGCTGCTGGCGGTGGGCGGCCAGCCCGTGGCCGACGCGGCGCACCTGCGCGAGGCGCTGCTGCCCGACGAGCACGGCCAGCTCGCCATCCGCATCCTACGCGGCGGGCAGATCGCCGATCTGGTCATCCAGAGCGAGGGCCAATGACCCAGGTGCTGATCATCAGCCCCAGCCGCGCGGTGCGGGCCGGGCTGCGCGCCCTGCTGGCCGAGGGCGGGGCCGAGGTGGCGGGCGAGGCCCCATCGTTCGCGCGGGTGGATCTGGCCAGCGCCGACGCGGTGCTGCTGGCCGACGAGAGCCAGCTGGCCGACGCCGAGCAGGCCCTGCGCGAGCACGCCCGCCCGCTGGCCCTAGTGGTGCTGGCCGAGCGGCCACAGGTGGCGGCGGCCCTGCGCGACATGCCGCTGGCGGGCTGGGCCGTGGTCCCCCAGGACTCCGGCCCAGCCGAGCTGGCTGCGGCCATCGCGGCGGCGGCCCAGGGCTTCGCGGCGCTGCCCGTGGCGATGGCCCGCCGCGCCATCGCCAGCGGCCCGCCCGGCGCGGGGCTGGCCGCCCCATCCGCCGAGCCGCTCACCCCGCGCGAGCGCGAGATCCTGCAGCTGCTCGGCCAGGGCCTCTCCAATAAAATGATCGCCCGCGACCTTGGCGTGAGCGATCATACCGTGAAATTCCATGTCTCATCGATCTACGCCAAGCTGGGTGCGGCCAACCGCGCCGAGGCCGTGAACCTGGGCGCGCGGCTAGGGCTGGTGGCGCTGTGACTCAGGGCTAGGGCTGCAGCTCGTAGACATTGGCGTAGTCGTTCGCCAGCACCAGCGTCACATCCATGCCCTGCACATCGGCCGCGCCGCCCACCAGAAACACCGGCCTGCCCGCGTAGCGCGATCTGGCCCGCTCCTGCCAGGGGTCGTCGGTCGGCTCCACCACATCCACCCACACATCTGGGCGCTGGTGCTCGGCCAGCACCAGATACTGCAGCAGCATACCCTGCTCCCAGTGCGCGATCACGATCGCGTTGCGCGGCAGCTGGGCCAGCGCCGCCTGGCCAAAATCGCGCCATACGGTGAGATAGCGCTTGTTGGCGTAGGGAAGCCGCGTCTTGCCCCAGGCCAGGGTCAGCAGCAGCAGCGCGACCAGCGCGGCCTGGGCGCACGCCGCCGCCACGCGCGTGTCCCAGCGCCCCGCCGCGCGGCGGATGAGGTTGGCCAGCGCCACCCCGCCCGCGCCCGCCCACAGCGCCAGCGGCAGCAGCATCGGCAGGGTGAAGATCGGCGCATCCTGCACCGCCGGGCCGAGCAGCAGCAGGTAGATCAGGGTGCCCAGCCCAATGCACGCCGCGCCCAGCCAGGCCCGCCAGCTGCGCCACAGCAGCCAGCCGCAGCCAAGCGCCGCTAGCGCAAGCCCCAGGGTGCCAAACTCGAACCGCAGGCGCTCGCCCAGGTTTGCCAGCACTGCCAGCGCAGCCTCGGGCGTGGGGATGCGGAAAACGCCCTGCCGCATGGGGCCGCCCGCCAGCATGCCGATCGCATCGGCCCAGCGGGTGGGGCTGCCCCAGAAGTAGAAGCGCGGCAGGCCGTAGTTCTCGCCGCTGAATGGCCCGAACCGCGCGTACTGGATGAGCGGAAACAGCCACGGCGTGAGGCCAAGCACCAATGACACACCTAACGCAATAACAGCAATCACCACACTGCGCACGCCACGACCGCGCCCAGCGCCCAGGGCGCGCGGCCAGCAGGCATAAAGCAGCAGCGCCAGCGCCACAAACGGCAGCGTGGTAAACACGAACAGCCCGTGGTGCGCGATGCCCAGGCCCGCCAGAAACGCGGCCAGCAGCGCGCTGGGCTGCACATGATCCCACAGCTGGGCCAAGCCTTTGCGATACGGCCCATCCGACAGCGCACGCAGGCGGGCCGCATCCACATGGGCCACCGCCAGCCAGCAGCCTGCGATCAGCGCGGCCAGCAGGCCATACACCTCGGCCATCGTCGCCGCGTTCCACAGCCCCGGCGCAACCATCAGGGCCAGCGCGGCCAGCCAGCCGCCCAGCGCCGATCCGGTCAGCCGCCGCGCCAGCGCGCCCAGCAGCGCCACCGCCAGCGCCGCCCCGAACGACGAGACCAGCGTCACGCGGTGGGCCAGATCGCCCAGCGGCACGGCCAGGGTGAACAGCTTGCCCAGCAGGATGGCGAGCGGGTAGGTGGTGGGGTGCGGCACGCCCAGCAGTGGGGCCGCCATCTGGAACTCCGCCGAGTCGCCGCCCATCACGCTGGGCGCGGCGGTGTAGGCGTACAGCGCCGCCGCCACGCCGAACAGCACCACGCCCGAGGTGAGCGGGTGGCACAGAAGCGAGATCAGCCGCGCGGCACGAGGTGGTGCGGGGGTTGTGGGTTCGCTCATCGTCGCTTGGTTTTGCTCTCCATCGCCTTTCGCATGGCCTCGGCAAATGCGCCGCCGTCGTCATCGGCAGCATCGGCGTCGGCTGCGTCGTCAGCTGGGGCCTCCTCGGCGGCGGGTTCCTCCGCGCCCTCATCCTCATCCTCGATCAGGTCGTCGTCCTCATCCCACACTAGGTGCAGGTTCTCCTCGCCCGCGATGGCGATGATATGCTCCACATCAAAGCGCATCAGGTTTACGGCGGCGGGGTCGCGCGCATCCAGCGTGGCGGCCTGGCGCACCTCGGGCAGCAGGGCCAGCACCTCGTCGAGCGTGGGCGGCGGCTCGAAGGGCGCATCCTCCCGCGCCATGATCGCGGCCACATCCTCGGCGGTCTTGGGGATGCCGGTGTCGACCAGCAGGATGGTGCATGTGACATTGCGGAAGATCATCTGCAGCAGCTCGCGGCTGTCGCGCAGCTGGCGGGCGGCGCGGCGCACGCTGCTGGCCTTCTCGCTGGCCTTCATCTCGAAGATCTGCACCGAGCTGCCTTCGATGATCACGGCATCCAGCTCGCGGTACTTCTTCACCGCCGAGCGGCCCTTGTGCTCAAGATACTCGATCAGCCGCCTGTCGGAGAGGGTGTAGCGCTCGCCCAGCCACTGGCGCAGCGCCTCTTCGGCCTCGCCGCCGAACAGCTCGCGGGCGCGCGGGGGCCGCATGGGCCGGTGGTTGTCCTTGGTCATCATGATGCGGGCCAGATGCTCGCGGTAGAGTCGGTCGCTGGCATCGATCAGGCGCGGGCGCGAAAAGCGTGGTGCCACAGTCTGGCTCCTTCGATGTATCTCGATTTTTTGCATTGTAGCACTGTTCGCAGGCGCGGCAGTGGTGGTTTTTCTTTAGAGTTCGCTGAAAACAAAACGCACCAGGGCCGAGGCCACTGGTGCGTTCTGCGGATGTTCTGGGCTGCTACTGCGCGAGCGCCGAGCGCTCTTCGGCGGTGATCAGCTGAAACTGGCCATCCTTGTTGAGGTAGACAATCTCTTCGTTCTTGATGTTGACGACCAGATCCCTCGTGCCGTCTTTGTTGAGATCATCCAGCCGCATGAGGACCGGGGTCTTGTCCTCATCGGCGCCGAACAGGTAGGGGCCAGTCAGCGTGCGAACCTTCGAGGAGTCGCCCCCTGGTAGCTCGATGATCACCACCTGTCGATTCAGGTTGATGGCCATCAGGTGGGTGGGGTTGGCGGGGCTGTCCTCGTGGCCAATCGCCTCGGAGAGCTGGAACGTGCGCGGGTTCCCATAGCGCAGCGTGTCGACCTGGGTGCGGCCCCACGTCACGACATTGCCCATGATGGCGGAGATGGCGGCAAGCGCCAGCAGCGCGGTGACAATGTAGGCGAGTGCGTGTGGCGCGACCGAGGGAGTGACAGCGACCGGGCGCAGACTTGGGGTGCTGGCCCTGGTGGCGGCGTTGCGCATTTCCTGGCTTCGTACAGCCATGGTGGGTTCCTCCTCACGGCGACTTGGTAGTTACATCCACCCGACCTCTATGCTCTTTTTAAACATCACGAATGCTTGTTCTGTCATCGGGTATCAGGAGTATACCAGAACAAGTGTTCGCAGTCAAGCATGGCGACAGGCGGTTGATTGCAAATGTATGACAGCATATATAGTACCACATTATGTCCCTTGGTTGGTTACGCCATCGCCACAGGCGAGGATCTGTTTGTTAAACGAATCGTAGCGAAGCGTTATCCTACGCACTGTAGCAGGCCAGGCTCCAGGCGGCGTGGCGCGCGCCGCCCGAGCGCAGGGGTGGCAAGGCCACGCTACGCTGCTATAATGGCCCCAAGGTTTTTCCAAGCAAAGGGGGCGCTACGATGCAGAAAATACGCTGGGGTATCCTTTCCACCGGCAATATCGCCGAGCAATTTGCCAGGGGCCTGGCGGTGCTCGACGACGCCGAGCTGGTAGCCGTCGGCTCGCGCTCGCAGGAATCGGCGGATCGCTTTGGCGACACGTTCAATGTGCCGCATCGCCACGCCACCTACGAAGATCTGGCCAGCGACCCCGATGTCGATGTGATCTACGTGGGCACGCCGCACCCGTTCCACGCCGAAAACACCCTGCTGTGCCTGCGCGCGGGCAAGGCGGTGCTGTGCGAGAAGCCCTTCGCTATGAACGCCGCCGAGGCCGAGGCCATGATCGGCGAGGCCCGCGCGCGCGGCCTGTTCCTGATGGAGGCGATGTGGACGCGCTTTCTGCCCCATATCGTGAAGCTGCGCGAGCTGCTGGCCCAGGGCGCGATCGGCGAGGTGCAGATGATGACGGGCAACTTCGGCTTCCGCACCGAGTTCGACCCCAAGAGCCGCATGTTCGCACCCGAGCTGGGCGGCGGCGGCCTGCTGGATGTAGGCATCTACCCGATCTCGCTGGCCTCGATGCTGTTTGGCGCGCCCCAGTCGGTGGTGAGCCAGGTGCGGCTGGGCAGCACCGGGGTGGATGAGCAGGCCGCCGCGATCTTCCGCTACGCCAGCGGCGCGATGGCCAGCGTGGCCTTCGCCACCCGCACCGAGCTGGTGAGCGAGGCCTGGATCTACGGCACCACCGGGCGCATCCACGTCCGCCCGCCATGGTGGGGCCCATCCACGATCACACTCTACCAGAACGGCCAGCCCGAGCAGCAGATCGCGCCCGAGCAGGTGGGCAACGGCTACAACTACGAGGCAGCCGAGGTGGCCGCCTGCCTGCGCGCGGGCAAGCTGGAGAGCGACGTGATCTCACTGGATGAGACGCTGGCGATCATGCGCACCATGGACACCATCCGCGCCGAGTGGGGACTGCGCTACCCCGGCGAGTAGCGGTCGCACAGGTCGTATGGCGGGTAGCGAGACACATCTCGCTACCCGCTTTTTTCAGCTCTTCGCAGCCTTGTACATACGTTCGGCCATAGGATTGCCGATACGCAGGGCTTCAGAATGCCCAACTTGACGCACCGCAGGGGCTATGCTATAAACACCGCCACACATGGTTTCTCGTATTGAATAGATGCCCCGTGGCATCTACCACGAGCACCCCGACCGTGCTCGCCAGCAGGTATTATGCTGCAACTAGCCCAGCGGCTCGCCGCTTTCTTTGCGCCAATGGCCGTTTTCTCGGCTTTCTTTCCGATCGGGCCTGCGCCACTGCCCGCCCCCAAGCCAGTGGTCGCCAGCGATCTGCCCCCAGCCGCCCCAGGCCTCGCCCATAGCATGCTCGCCGCGACGCCCGCGCTGCCCGCCGCGCTGCTGCCGGGCCGCCAGGCCGCACTCAGCGCCCAGCAGGGCATGATCCACGCGCTCGACAATATGCCCCAGCAGCTGGCCCAGCTGCCCGACCGCCCGTTCTGGATCGATGGCGCTGGCCCGCAGCTGCGCGGCACCCTGGTGGCCCAGACCGAGCGGCTCGACCTGTATGTCGGTGTCAGCACCTTCTCCGAGCAGGAGATCGCCAGCATGTCCGGCCACATCGAGCAGATCCTGCGCGACGACGAGGCATGGTTTGGCACGCGGCTGGGGCACCGCATCTCGCTGGGCTTCTTCCGCCCCAGCGCCGCCGAGATCAAGGGCGTGCGCGGCCTGGCCTACACCGACGCCGCCCGCGCCGAGGTCTACTTCGCCCAGGGTGAAAGCCTCGACCGCGCGCTGGTGGTGGCCGCCCACGAGATCGCCCACCATCTGGAGGAGGAGCGCTACGGCACCGCCGTTCAGAAGCGCGCCGACACCATCCTGCACGAGGGCCTGGCCACCTGGATCACCGGCAGGCGCTGGCTGGAGCTGTGCGGCGCATCCACCTGGAAGCAGCGAGGCCGCCAGCTGCGCGATGCGGGCATCCCCCTGCGGCTGCTCACCGCCGAGGACTACGGGGCCAACAACGCCTACGAGATGTGGACCTCGTTCGTGCAGTATCTGCTGCTGCAGTACGGCTGGGAGAAGTTCGACCAGCTCTACAGCTCCAGCTCGGGCCGCGCGCCCGGCTCCGCCGACTATGAGGGCGTGCTGGGCAAGCCGCTCGATCAGCTGGCCGACGACTGGCGGGCCTGGCTCGACTCGTAGCTGAAAACCGCAGACAAAAAGAGCGCGGTCGGCATCATATGCTGGCCGCGCTCTTTCTCTTTATCTCGCACCATAGCGCGCTAGGGAACCTTAACCGCCACCGCCCGCTCGATCCAGTTGGTGTAAAGCGTATCCAGCTGGCATCCGCAGGCATCCTCCGCCGAGGCCAGCAGGTCGCCGCCGCCCACATACTGGTAGCGCCGCTGCTGGTAGTAGCTGTGCAGGAAGCGGTCGAAGGCCTCCTCGCCCAGCTCGTTGCGCAGCGCCTGGATGAACAACGTGCCCTTGCCGTACACCACCGCAAAATAGTTCTTGCCAAACGCGCTGTTGCCCTGGCCCACCGGCGCATCGCGGCCAGCCGCGCGGTTGCTGCGGTAGCGCTCGCGGAAGCTGGCCAGCTCGCGCTCGGCGGCGGCTGGCCCCGCCGTCTCCTCGCGGTAGATCACCTGGGCGTAGCTGGCCATCGCCTCATCCAGCCACGACTCGCGCAGCACATTGTTGCCCACCGCATTGTAGAACCACATGTGCGCCACCTCGTGCGCCACCGTGATCTCTAGCTCGCCGGTGTTGCTGCTATAGAGCGTGTGGTTGATCATGGTGAGGCCTGGGTACTCCACGCCAAAGAAGATCGTGGCGCTGATCTCGATGATCTCCAGCTCGCGCTGGGGGTAGGGGCCAAAGCGCCGGTTGTAGATCGCCAGCGCCCGCGCGGCGGCGTCCAGCGCCTGCTGGCCCTGCTCGGCGCTGCCGGGGCGGAAGTAGGAGGTGATGGTGGTGCCATCCACATGCGTGCTGGCCTCTTGCAGCTGCAGCGCGGCCAGGGTGAAATCGCGCTGCGGCCCGCTCACGAAGCGGCTGGCCTGCACACCCTCGCGCACCTCGTAGCCCACCGCCGCGCCGGTCGTCACCAGCTTCCAGTCGGCGGGCGCGCGCAGGCTCACGTCGTACAGCGCGGTCTCGCTATTCACAAAATCGCCCTTGGGGTCGGGCCGCTCGGTGTCCCACGCGCCGCCGCGCACCAGCGCCAGCGTGGGGTAGGCCGAGGCCATGGCCAGCACGCCCGCCTCTTTGTTGAACGCGCCATACTTGCTGCGGCTGGCCCCCAGCGGCGCGGTGGTGGTGAAGCCCAGCCGCACGCTGGCCGATGCCCCCGGCGCAAGCGGCTGCGGCAGGTTCACCCGCAGCAGGAAGCCCTTGGCCTCCAGCACAGGCTCCACGGCCTGGCCATCCACGCTCAGGCTGGCCACCTCGGTGCTGCCGCCGAAGTCGCCCAGGTTGGGGTAGAGGTGGAAGTAGATCGCATCCAGCGGCGCGCTGTCGCGGTTGGTATAGTCCACGCGCTGCTCGGCCCGCAGCTGGCGGGCCTCCACATCCAGCGTGCCGCTGATGGTGTAGCGATTCCAGGCCGCCGCCATATCCATGTCTGCCGCCTGTTCGGGGCGCAGCGCCGCCGCCTGGGCTGCCAGGTCGAACGGCGCATCGATCGGGGCCGCAGGGGTGGGCGTGGGCGCAAGGGTCGGGGTGGGATGCGGCGTGGCGGTGGGCACGGGGGAGGGCGTAGGCGTGGATGTATGCCTTGGCGCGGCGGCCTGGGCCAGCGTGGCGCTCGGCAGCAGCGCGGTGGGCGCGGGGGCGTAGGCCATCGGCCCGCCGCAGGCCGTGAGCAGGGCCAGCAGCGCAAAAAGAGATGACGATCGCACGGGGCGTTCCTCCTAAGCTTGGGCTACCAGGCGCATTATACCTGCCCGCCGTGGTAAGATACCCCCGGTGGAACTGAGAATCTCCTTATATCTTCGCCGCACGGCCCGCGCCGCGCGCGAACCCGCTGCCGTGGTAACATCCGCCGATCTGCGCCAATTCACCTTTCTGGCGGCCCTGGATGAGGCCGCCCTGGCCGACGTGCTGCGCCAGATGCGCTTGTGCGAGTACCGCCCAGGCGAGTATGTGCTCTACGAGGGCGAGCAGCCGCCGGGCCTGTTTCTCATCCTGCGCGGGCGGGTGCGGCTCTCGCGCACGGCCCCGGATGGCCGCGAGCAGGTGCTGGCCATGCTGCGCCACGGCGCGCACTTCGACGCCGCCCCGCTGTTCGACCATAACCCCAATATGGCCACCGCCCGCGCCATGAGCCAGGTGGCCTGCCTGCTGCTGCCGCGCGAGGCGCTGCTGGCCCTGATCACGCGCCACCCCCCGATCGCGCTGGCCCTGATGGCCGAGATGGCCGGGCAGCTGCGCGAGCTAGTGGTGCTGGTCGAGGATCTGGCCTTCCGCTCGGTGCGCGAGCGGCTGGTGCGCCAGCTGCTGCGCGAGGCCACCGAGGGCGCAGCCGACCTGACCCAACAGGAGCTGGCCGAGCGCACCGGCACCGTGCGCGAGATCGCAGGGCGCGCGCTGCGCCAGCTGGCCCAGGAGGGCCTGGTGCAGCTGGAGCGCGGGCGGGTGCGCATCCTCAACCAGGCCGGGCTGGCGGCAATCGCCGAGGGCTAGCGCGGTACAGCCATTGAATGCATCCGCAGATCACGCGATTATGGCGAAAGATGGTATTTTGACACAAAAGGTATAAATTACCGAAAGTTATCTATTTCCTCTTTTCATTCTGAAAGTAATTTCTTGTTTTATAGAATATATTCCATCTATCAAAGTTATGGTACAAAAGTCGCATACGGTGGTTATTTTCTGTGCTATTCTTCAGCCCAGAGCAAATGCTTATGAACCTGAAGGAGCCTACCATGCCATATGTGATCACTGAGCCGTGCATCGGCACCAAGGATGCCGCCTGCGTCGCTGTCTGCCCTGTCGACTGCATCTACGAGGGCGACGACCAGTACTATATCAACCCCGACGAGTGCATCGACTGCGGCGCGTGCGAGCCCGAGTGCCCGGTCAGCGCGATCTTCTCCGAGGACTCGATCCCGGCCCAGTGGGCCAGCTACGCCGAGAAGGCCAAGGGCTTCTTCAACGCCTAGCCCACCCGCTGCCTGCGCCCGGGGTAGCTGGGCGCAGGCGGCGCTGCCTATTTGACAGTTCGGCAGTGCTATGCTATTATTCACGCCGCTACAGAAGAAGACGCCGGGGTAGCTCAGATGGTTAGAGCGTGGGATTCATAACCCCAAGGTCGAGAGTTCGATTCTCTCCTCCGGCACCACACAAGCCTCACGGCAGCGCCGCTGGGGTTTTTTTGTACCCCGCGCCGCATCTAGTGTACAATACAGCAGCTTCTAGCCAGCATGTGCCAGAGGAGAGGCAATGGCGATTGTCGAAACGCGCGACCTGACGCGCACCTACGGCTCCACCCTCGCACTCGACCACCTGACGCTTGAGATCCCCGAGGGCGCGATCTACGGCTTTATCGGGCCAAACGGCGCAGGCAAAACCACCACCATGCGCATCCTCACCACCCTGCTGGCCCCATCCAGCGGCGACGCCTGGGTGGATGGCATATCGGTGCGGGCCAACCCGCGCGGCGTGCGCCGCTTGGTCGGCTTTATGCCCGACTACTTCGGCGTCTACAGCGGCATGAAAGCCTGGGAGTACCTCGACTTCTTCGGACGGGCCAACCACGTGCCAGCCACGCGGCGCGCCCAGCTCATCCCCGAGGTGCTGGAGCTGGTGGACCTAGGGCACAAGCGCGACGACGATGTGATGGGCCTCTCGCGCGGCATGAAGCAGCGCCTAAGCCTCGCCCGCACCATGATGCACGACCCCCGCCTGCTCATCCTCGACGAGCCAGCCTCGGGCCTCGACCCGCGCGCCCGCATCGAGCTGCGCGAGCTGCTGAAGGAGCTGAGCGCGCTGGGCAAGACGATCATGATCAGCTCGCACATCCTCACCGAGCTGGCCGAGATGTGCACGCACATCGGCATCATCGAGCGCGGGCGGCTGCTGGCCACCGGCAGCGTCGAGCACATCCTGCGCTCGCTCCAGCCCCACCGCACCATCGAGCTGCGGATCCTGGGCGATGCGGAGCCTGCCACGCTGCTGCTCGGCCAGATCCCCGGCATCACCAACGTGCGCGGCGAGCAGCCCGCCCCCGAGGAGATCGCGCCCGAGCCGACCGAGGAAGGCGCGCCTGCCCCCGCAGGCCAGCCCACCACCACGCTGCTAGCCGACTTCAGCGGCGATGAGCGCAGCCAGGCCGAGCTGCTGGCCCGCCTCGTGGGCGCAGGCATCTTGGTGACACGCTTCGCCGAGCAGCAGAGCGACCTTGAGGACATCTTTATGCAGGTCACGCGCGGCCTCGTGCAATAGCAAGAGAGAAAAGCCATGCCAGAACTAAACCCCGTGCTTGTAAAAGAGCTGCGTGGGCGCATGCGTGGCATGCGCTCGTTTGTCATGCTTACGATCTTCCTGGGACTGCTGGGCGGCGCGACCCTGCTCGTCTATATGGCGCTCAACGCCTCAATCAGCGTCTACAGCAACCCCAACCGCTCCTCCGAGATCGGCCAGTTCCTGTTTCTGATGGTCAGCGGGGCTGCGCTGGTGGGCATCTCGATCATCACGCCCACGCTCAGCACGGGCGCGCTGGCTGGCGAGCGCGAGCGCCAGACGCTCGACCTGCTGCTGGTCTCGCAGCTTTCGCCCTGGCAGATCGTGATGGGCAAGCTCGGCTCCTCCATGGGTTTCGCGCTGCTGATCGTGATCGCGGTGGTGCCCTTTATGAGCATCTCGTTCCTGTTCGGCGGTGTCTCGCTCACCGAGGTGCTGATCGCGATCGAGGGCCTCGCCGTGTCCACCCTGCTCTACACCTCGATCGGCCTGTTCTGGTCGTCGGTGATGCGCACCACCCTGGGGGCCACCAGCCTAACCATGGGCACGGTGGCGCTGCTGCTGCTGGGCATCCCCTTCCTGATGCTGATGGTCTCGATCACATCCAGAGGGTCTGATTGGTTTACCACCGTCCCCATGATCTATATATCGATCACCGCGATCTCGGCACACCCATTTATCGCGCTCGGGCTGACCGAGGCCATGCTGCGCGACGGCCAGGGGGCGCTGTTCATGAAGTTCCCGATCTACAACAGCACATCCAGCACCAGCACCGAGGTCTACATGCCCAGCTCGTGGCTGATCTTCACCACCCTGGCAGTGCTGGCCAGCGTGGTGCTGCTGCTGATCACCGTCAGCCGCGTGCGCGCCGGCGGCGGGGCGGGCAGGCGGCCCAGCGCCAAGGCGCAGGCCCAGGCCGAGGGCTAGCCCGCAACCTGACAAAAGTGGCAGGTTGGGTAAATGGGCTGGCATCCCCTTAAAAATAACCGTACCCCTCCTCTAAAGGTTATCAGCACAGCTTAAACCAGCCCCACATTCCTAACAACTAAGAAGTTGCACCGCCGACAAATTGTGGTATTATTGTCCACTGCAGAAACAAAAAGTTCAGAAACGCTGGGGATGGAGCGATTCCTCTGATGGTGCCAAGCAGCATCTGCCCTAGCCACGTAGGATGTTCATGGCAACAGTCATCACATCGCGCTCTGAGAGCGTGTTTCACTACCTCAATCCTATCGCAATGGTGCGACATCTCTGGCAGCACCGAGACCTTATCCAGCAATTCACCAAACGAGAGATCGAGGGGCGCTATAAAGGATCCTTTCTCGGCCTGTTTTGGTCTTTTATCAACCCGCTTATCCTGCTCTTGATCTACACCTTTGTTTTTGGCGTCGTGATGAAATCACGCTGGTCGATCTCACAAGAGTCAAGCCTGAGTGAATTTGCACTCATCCTGTTTTGCGGTCTTATCGCCTTCAATATCTTTAGCGAGTGTGCTGGGAAAGCTTCTAATATCATCACCAGCGTACCCAACTACGTGAAGAAGGTGGTCTTCCCCCTTGAGATTCTCCCCGTGAGCACCCTGGGCAGCGCGCTCTTCCATGGCGCGATCAGCCTTGGCATTCTGCTGGTGGCAAAGCTGATCATCACTGGTACGCTGCAGCTGACGTTGCTGCTGCTGCCTATTATCATGCTGCCGCTGCTCTTTCTCTGCCTGGGGTTAATGTGGTTTCTTGCCAGTATGGGGGTCTTCATCCGAGATATTGGCTATACCGTTGCGCTAGTACTCCAGGTGCTATTTTTTCTCACTCCCATATTTTATCCGATCGAAAGCATACCTCAGCCATTTAATGCGATCATTCGTCTTAATCCGATGGCGTCGATCGCCGATAATTTTCGAAGAAGCATTATCTGGGGCACATCCCCCAGCTGGTATGGCTGGCTCGCATGGACTGCGCTCACGGGCAGTATCATGATTCTTGGCTATGCTTGGTTCATGAAAACAAAAAAAGCATTTGCAGATGTGATTTAGCTGGAGCTGCGATACATGCCATACCATATCCTTATCACTGGTGGCGCTGGGTTTATTGGTTCTTTTCTTACCGACTACTTTCTATCGAGCGGCCACCGTGTGCGCATCCTCGATAATCTTGACCCGCAAGTGCACCCACATGGGGCACCGGCCTATCTGAACAGCAAGGCCGAGTTCCGCCAGGCCGACATCCGCGATAAGCAGGCGGTGTATGACGCACTCGAAGGCATCGATGTCGTGATCCACGCCGCAGCGGCTGTAGGCGTTGGGCAATCGATGTACCGCGTGCAGCACTACGTCGACACCAACGCGGGCGGCACCGCAGTGCTGTTCGAATGCCTGATCGAGCGCAAGCAGACGCTGAAGAAGCTGATCGTCTTCACATCCATGACCGGCTATGGCGAGGGCCTCTACCGCCGCCCCAGCGACGGCAGCCTGCTGCGCGTCGCCATCCGCACCCAAGAGGACATCGCCCGCTTCGGCTGGGATCTGGCCGATCCGGCCAGCGGCGAGATCCTAGAGATCGCCCCCACCCCCGAAGACTCGGCGCTGCTGGCACGAAATGTCTACGCCCTGGCCAAGCGCTGGCAGGAGGATCTGGCCCTCAGCCTCGGCGAGGTCTACGACATCCCGACCACATGCCTCAGGCTGTTCAACGTGTTTGGCCCGCGCCAGTCGCTCAGCAACCCCTACACCGGCGTGCTCGCCATCTTCCTGAGCCGCCTGCTCAATGGCGAGCGCCCGGTGGTCTACGAGGATGGCCGCCAGAGCCGCGACTTTGTCTCGGTGCACGATGTGGTGCGCGCCGTCGACCTGGCCATCCAGAACCCAGCCACCAACGGCCAGGTCTTCAATATCGGCACGGGTATCGCGCGCGAGGTCGGCCAGATCGCGCAGACCCTGGCGCGGCTGATCGGGCGCGAGGACATCGAGCCAAACATCACCGGCCAGTTCCGCAAGGGCGACATCCGCCACTGCGTGGCAGATCTGACCCGCAGCCGCGCGATCCTTGGCTTCGAGCCGCAGACCAACTGGGAAGATGCGCTCCAGGAGATCATCGCGTGGTCGGCTACCGCCGATAAGATTGACAACTTCCAGCAGGTCGATCAAGAGCTGCGCAAGCATGGCCTCGTAAGCTAATAGTGTACTGAAAGACAGGTTTGTTATGTCTATGCATAAAAAGGTGCTCATCACCGGCAGCAGCGGGCTCATTGGCTCCGAGGCCGTGGCCCACTTCGACCGCAAGGGCTGGGATGTCCACGGTGTCGACAACAATATGCGGCGCGAGTTCTTCGGCCCCGATGGCGACACCACCTGGAACCTCAACCGCCTCAAGGGCTCGACCAAGCGCTTCACCCACCACAACCGCGACATCCGCGATCGCCAGGGCATCCTCGACTTCATCGGCGAGCTGCGGCCCGACCTGATCATCCACTGCGCCTCGCAGCCCTCGCACGATCTGGCCAAGGATCGCCCCTTCGACGACTTCGACGTCAACGCGGGCGGTACGCTCAACCTGCTGGAGGCCACGCGGCGCGCATGCCCCGAGTCGCCCTTCATCTTTATGAGCACCAACAAGGTGTATGGCGATGCGCCAAACGAGATCCCGCTAGTCGAGCAGGAGACCCGCTGGGAATATGCCCGCCCCGAGGACTTCCACGGCGTCAGCGAGCAGTGCCGGATCGATGCCAGCACCCACAGCCTGTTTGGCGCATCCAAGGTTGCCGCCGATGTGATGGTGCAGGAGTACGGGCGCTACTTCAACATCCCCACCGTCTGCCTGCGCGGCGGCTGCCTGACCGGCCCGCACCACTCGGGGGCCGAGCTGCACGGCTTCCTCTCGTACCTGGCCAAGGCCACCCGCGAGGGCCGAAAGTACCGGATCTTCGGCTACAAGGGCAAGCAGGTGCGCGACAACATCCACTCGCACGATGTGTGCACCTTCTTCGAGGCCTTCTACAACGCGCCGCGTGTGGCCGCTGTCTACAACCTGGGCGGCGGGCGCGAGAACAGCGTCTCGATGATCGAGGCGATCGCGCGATTCGAGGCCCTGATCGGCAAAAAGCTGGATGTCGAGTATATCGACCAGAACCGCGTCGGCGACCATATCTGCTACATCAGCGATCTGCGCCACATCCACGCCGATTTCCCCAGCTGGCGGCAAGAGTACACGCTTGAGCGAACCCTTGCGGAAATTGCAGCGGCAGGCGTAAAGGAGCAGTAAGATGAAACTGTCGATCGTGATCCCTGCGCGGAACGAGGCGGGAAATATCGGCGCCACCATCGATGTGCTGCGCGCGCGGCTCGCCCGAGAGCAGATCGCCTATGAGATCCTGGTGGTCGACGATGGCAGCTCGGACACCACCTGCGACGAGGTTCTGGCCAGGGCCGCTATCGACAGCGGGGTGCGCCTGGAGCGCAACCTGGGCCTGCACGGCTTTGGGCGCGCCATCCGCTACGGGCTCGAGCGCTTCACCGGCGACGCGGTGGTGATCGTGATGGCCGATGCCTCGGACGACCCCGAGGACGTGGTGCAGTACTACTATGTGCTGCGCGACGAGGCCGAGTGCGCGTTTGGCTCGCGCTTCATGCGCGGCGGCGGCACCTACGACTACCCGAAGTTCAAGCTGGTGGTCAACCGCATCTCGAACCTGTTCGTGCGGCTGCTCTTCGGCCTGCGCTACAACGATGTGACGAACGCCTTCAAGGGCTATCGCGCCGAGGTCATCCGCGGCTGCCAGCCGCTGATCTCGCCCCACTTCAACCTGACGGTAGAGATCCCGCTGAAGGCGGTGGTGCGCGGCTACAGCTACAAGGTGCTGCCGATCACATGGCGTAACCGCAAGGTTGGCAAGAGCAGCCTGCATCTTGAGGAGCAGGGCAGCCGCTACCTCTACATCGTGCTCAATGTCTGGATGGAGAAGCTGCTGACCAAAGGCGACTACCGCCGCCCCAAAGACGAGGCGTTTGAGCCGTGGGAGATCCAGCTTGGGCAAGAGCGTCATTCCACACAGTAGACTCCAGTAGCGCAATCCTACGCGAGCCAGCGTGTCAAACGTGGGACGAGAGGGAATTCTCGTGCTGAGTATTCACCTGCGGTGGGTACCGGCAGCGGGGCATCGCTGCGCGATTTTCAAGCGCACGAGGCGCAAAGTGCACGCCTAGGGATCAGCCTCACGAGGCTCGCGCTCCGGCACTATCAGCCGCAGATAGGCTCGTTATACCAGACAAAGTGGTACATATCGTTGGCTCTAAGGTATCTAACCGGCAGCAACAGGCCATTCACGACAGTCTACACTACCAAGCATATAGAGTAAGGTTATCATGAAACCTCCTAAGGCCAGCCCAATCAATCTACCAGTTCTGCCTGATAATCTTAAGCAGTCCATAGCGATGAATGCACTGCTTTCTGTATTATTATTAACGGCCTTCCGGCTCTACCTATTTGTAAACCAGTATGCAGTAAATATACTCTTTTGGGATCAGTGGGATTTCTATGACCCAATTTTCAACCAGGAGAGCCTGCTCACCCTGTTTGATCGCCAGCATGGGCCACATAAACAAGGCCTCGGGTTCATCATAACCAAATACCTAAATGACATCACACATTGGAACTCTCGATCTGACTCCTTTTTTATTGCATCAGTCGTGTTGGTGGCAGCTATATGTTTTATCTTCCTAAAGGTAAGAACAGTAAAGTCACTCCATATAACCGACTTTATCATCCCCGCCTTAATTTTAAACCTCAATCAATTTGAGACATTTGTAGGAACGCCTAATGTCTCCCACTCAGCCTTCGCCTTATTCCTTATAAGTCTATACGCGTTATCCTGGACTATACCAAACATCCATCTCAAATTTATCGCCATCGTATTCATTAATTTTTTGCTCATATTCTCGGGATTTGGCTTCTTCATGGGGCTATTCACCCCACTGCTGCTCATCCTGATGATCATAAACAAATTCATCCGGAAAGATCACAGTTCATTCCACGTCTATTTTATCAGCCTTTTCCTGTGCTTTCTCTCGTTGTTCTCATTCTTCGCGAAGTACAATATCGAGCAAGGTATTGGGTGCCTCGCAGCCCCTGAGAGTAATCTCGGCAACTATGTGCTCTTTGTGGGCCTGATGCTCGTGCATATTAATGGCACCACCATAAGTGCATTGGGGGTGGCTGCGCAGATATTCGGCTTCATCCTGCTGCTGCTATTCATAGCGACGATCATATACCATGGCCTGATTCTGCTGAGAAATGACATTAGCCAGCACACATCGAGCATTATCATCCTAGCGCTCACCAGCTTCTCCATGATCTTTGCGCTCAATGTGTCGCTTGGGCGATTCTGCATGGAGGGAGCGGCAGAGGCATCTCGGTATGTCACCCTGCTCCTGCCTGGCTTCCTTGGCATGTACCTCCACCTTCTTCAGATCAACGTTGCACCGCCGATAAAGCATACGGCAGTCGGCATATATTGCCTATTCCTGCTCCCCTGCCTTATCTTTCCGTTCAACTTCAACGACGATCTTCCGGTGAACTTCTATGCGAAAGGTAAGGAGAAGTGGAAAGCCTGCTATCTGGTTCTTGAGAACGCAGAGGACTGCGACAAGGCAAGCGGCTTCCCCATCTATCCCAACAACGCTAACACCCGCCTAGACTATAAGCTTAATTATCTGAAGTCGAATAATCTGAATCTGTTTCTTGATGCCGATTCTTACAAAGAATATCTCTACCCGATACAAGACTCGAATGACCACGATTTCGGCCCAATCACATCAGATAACCCACTAGAGCAGGATTTCCTCTCAAACTCTAATGGCCTGAAGGCGGTGTATATCAAGCTCGCAACATACAATCGTGTAAACCATGGTAACGCCACCATATCGCTCTATACTGCTGATGACAAGCTGATCGCACAAGAGACCGTAGATATGTCTGTCCTCAAAGACAACGATTTCTTTGTGCTCCAGTTCCCAAAGCAGAACTCGAAGAACGTGCGCTACCTAATCAAGATAGCGACCGACACAGCCGACCCGAGCCAGACAATCACAGCTTGGATGAATAAAAAAGATGTCTACCAGCAGGGTAGCATCCACTCAAAAGATGGAAAAGTCAAAGGCGATCTCGCATTCAAGCTACTTTACGAGAAATAGCTACCCTTTAGAACCCAATACCATCAGCTCCTGAGATAGATGATCTCGACTATCTCAGGAGCTTAGAATAACCAGCAGGGATATTAAGCGTATCTAGGCACAGTCACCCACAGAGTAAGCACTATAACTATGAAAAATTTAAGCATAAGTAGAATCATCAAAAGTAACATATTCATAGTCTTGTGTATGATTGTGCTATCTGCCTTTATGTTCTTGATGGGACTAAGCAAAAATCAATATTGCGAACTGCCCGATCTCGACTGCTCCTGGCGCGCAGATCTGCAATATAAGCTTGATAACAACCAGCTGTCGGGAAGAGACTTTATCTTCACCTATGGCCCGGTGTCCCAGTATATCTTCTCGATTGGGCAGGCGATCACCCCCACTGGCAGCGTAGCCGACTCTATGCCCTATATTTATGTTGGGCCATATATTGTTGCGATTCTCGCTCTCGCCTGTGTTCTGGTGCTATCGCCATGGATAAACTGGCAAGGCTCCTTATTAACCCTGACGCTTTTTATTATCTTGGATGTCATTTTAAACATGCGCGCGCTGGTGTCGATTGTAGCTTTAGTTATCTTTTCATCTGCCATCAATGGCAGTAATAGATATATAAAGCTGAAGTCGATCATAGCGGGGCTGGTATGCTTCTTAGCTCAGACCATAACCTTTGACTCGGGCATCTTCTGCGCGGCAGCATGCACCGCACTCTATGCCATACATCTGTTCATATACTATAAAGAAAATGGTCTCAGTCAAATCAAAGCACATATCATCCGCATACTGATGCCTTATCTACTCTTTATAGGCACCTTCATAGCGCTCAACATAGGCATAGATATCTTCTACGTAGCTACCTCGAACAATTATAGCTTTTTCGACTACCAATTCCTCAATCTTCAGCTGGTCCAGGCCTATAACTATACGATGGGTTCATCGTGGGAGCCGGACAACCTTTTCACGCTGGTGATATTTTCCATCCCTGTATATTGTGTCTTTGTGCTGCTCAGTATCTTCTCGGGATTAGATAAAGAGAAGCGGTACGCATACATTGGCCTAGGCATCATGTCGCTGCTTCAGCTGAAAGGTGCGCTGGTACGCAGCGATAATGGCCATGTCATGATCGCATTATCGCCATTGATCCTTCTCTTTGCCTTGCTGATTGTTGAAAATAACAAGCAGCACCTGCGCATCATCGGAAGCCTGCTGCTGATCCTGCTGATCGGGGCTTGGCCGAATAGCGCTGGGATCACTACGCTACGCTTGGTGGCCGAGCTGCCGCAGAATCCCGCTGCGCTCATCAAGCATATTCGCGACATCCGGAGCTACCGGCTGCCGGTGGACACCGTAGTTCCAAGCGAGCTTCAGGCCAAGATCGACCGTGATTCTCACATTCTTAATTTTCCAAATGAGAACATCATGGCGATCGCCCTCGGGCACCAGAATATCGCTCCTGTGCTGCAGCCCTACTCGGCGCATAATAGCCTGCTGCAATCGATGTATGTGCATCAAGCATCAGCATTCAAGGATACTACGAATATTATCTATGGTATCGACTTCGGCATGCCCGACCAAGTTGATAATATCACTCGCACGCCTCAGATATTCGAGTATATCTTCAATAACTTCGAGCGCGTGGATGATAGCCTCTACAAGAAAAACTACTTCCTACTAAAGCCGAGGAAGCAGCCAATAGCATTTCCCACCAAGGCGATCTCCTCGGCCACAGAAGATTCCAACAATGGCCGTATAACGATCAATCTGAAGGAGCCAGCCACATGCACGCTGGTAAAAGTGCGCATGTCCGTCAGATACCCGCTCACCAGCTCGCTCGGACGGCCTACGCCGCTGAGCATCAAGCTGCGGCTCAAGGGCGGCGATATTCTGGAGCGCAGGATACCGGCCATAGATGTAGGCAAGGAGTTCGCAACCTATGTCTATGTTGGCAACGCGGCAGATTTCCCGAGTATGTTTGCGCATAATGGAAAAAATGCCGATGCGCAGATCTTCGACTCAATACAGTTTAGCACTACCTCACTGGGGTTTATGAGCGTACCGCCAAGCTCATTCCAGGTGGGCGGCATCGACTGCATCGATCTGAGCGATGGAAAAACCAGCGTCAACCAATCACTATCGAACACCACCGCAAAGCCGATTGTAGCCGATAACCCGGTGCAGCAAGACTTTATCGCCACCCAAGATAATCTCCAAGGCGTCTCTATTCGTCTGGCGACCTATAACCGAACAAACAGCGGCACCGTGACCTTCACGTTGTCGGAAAACCTGGATGCGACCGGCAAGCAATCCGTCATCACCTCCCAGACCGTCAAGGCTTCGGCCATCGTCGACAATGCGTATTTTCTGCTCTCGTTCGACAAACAGCCATCGAAGGGCAAACGATATACCATCTCGATATCGGCTACCGCTACGGCAAGCAACAAGGCGATCACCGCCTGGATGCAATCTGGCAACCCCTACCCCTCAGGGAAACTGCTCCAGGGCGGGCAAGAGGTGGATGGCGACCTCACTTTTAAGCTGAAATATTAAATGACAAACATAGCAATTAGCATTCACGATGTCAGCAAGATGTACCGCATCTACGAGCAGCCGCAGGATCGGCTGAAGCAGATGCTGTGGCGCGGACGCCGCCAGTATGGCCGCGAGTTCTGGGCGCTGCGCGGGATCTCCATCGATATCGAGCGCGGCGAGACGGTGGGGGTGATCGGCAGGAACGGCAGCGGCAAGAGCACGCTGCTGCAGATCATCACCGGCACGCTCGCGCCCACCACGGGCAGCGTGCAGGCCCATGGCCAGATCGCGGCGCTGCTGGAGCTGGGCAGCGGGTTCAACCCCGAGTTCACCGGGCGCGAGAACGTCTTTCTGAACGGGGCCATCCTGGGCTTCACGCGCGAGCAGATCGCGCAGCGCTTCGACGAGATCGCGGCGTTCGCCGACATCGGCGAGTTTATCGACCAGCCGGTCAAGCTCTACTCCAGCGGCATGCTGGTGCGGCTCGCCTTCGCGGTGCAGGCCTGCGTCGAGCCAGATATCCTGATCGTCGACGAGGCGCTGGCCGTGGGCGATGTGTTCTTCCAGCAGAAGTGCTACCGCCGGATCGAGGAGCTGCGCTCGCGCGGCACCACGGTGCTGCTGGTCTCGCATAACCTCAGCGATATCCGCCAGTTCTGCCGCCGGGCCTTCATGCTCGAAAGCGGCGAGATCGTCTCCGCCGGGGCTTCTTCGGATGTGGTTGCGCACTATATGCTGCGGCAGCAGAACCGCCAGCCCGCCGCCCACCAGGAAGCGCCAGCCCAGCCCCTGCGTGACGAGCAGGCCCCCGCAGCGGACACGCTCGGCTGGCCCAGCGACCCGGGCGCGTTCTACAGCCTCGGCGAGGCGCAGCAGGTGAGCAACGGCTGGGCGCGCTGCACCGCCGTGGGCCTGACCAACCGCGATCTGGAGCCATGCCGGATCTTCCTGCCCGGCGAGAAGGCCAAGATCTTCTACGAGTTCGAGATCGTCGAAGATATGAGCATCCCGATCGGCGGCTTCAACATCGAGAACGATAAGGGCATCCTTGTCCATGGCAAAAATGGGTTACAATATGACCGCCCGTCGCACGCCATAACCCATGTTCGCAAGGGGGCACGGCTGCGCTTTTGCCATGAGATCGTGCTCGATCTCAACCTTGGGGAGTACACCTTTGAGATCGGGCTAGCCACCATCGATGCCCAGAGCTACGAGCAGCGGGCGTGGGTGAGCGCGCCAGATCTGTATGATCGTGTCACGCGGATCTGCCATATCAATCCTGCGGGGAACTTCGCCATCATGTCACCACCGCTGGGGGATGCGATCCAGCTTGCACACTTTGGTATCGCAAATCTCTCTGGAGAATATACAGTCGAGCTATGCTAACACCCTTTCTTCGGCCTATTGCGCTGCAGCCGCCACACCGCCTATCGCCCCCGTTTGGGTGGGTCGAGCACATCCCCTTCGCCATGGCGCTGGTCGATATGCTGCGCCCGCGCACCATCGTAGAGCTGGGCACGCATACGGGCAACTCGTACTGCGCCTTCTGCCAGGCGGTCAAGGCGCTGGATCTGCCCACCAAGTGCTACGCCATCGACACATGGCAGGGCGACCCCCAGGCAGGGTTCTACGGTGCCGAGATCTTGGAAGAGCTGCGCGTCCACCACGACCCGGAGTACGGCGCATTCTCTCGGCTCATCCCCAGCACCTTCGACGAGGCGCTCGCACATTTTGCCGAAGAATCGGTCGATATTCTCCACATCGATGGGTACCACACCTACGAGGGCGCGCGCGGCGACTTCTATAACTGGCTGCCCAAGCTCGCGCCCAATGCCATCGTGCTGTTCCACGACATCAATGTGCGCGAGAGCGATTTTGGCGTGCACCGGCTGTGGGACGAGCTCCGCGCGAGCTACCGCCACTTCTCCTTCCTGCACGGCAATGGGCTGGGGGTGCTGGCGCTGGGCAACGACTACCCGCCGGATCTGCAGGCGCTCTTTGACGCCGACGAGACGACCACCGCGCTGGTACGCCAGCTGTTCTACACGCTCGGGCATCGGCTCACGCTGGAGGGCGACGCCGCCAAGCGCGAGCTTGAGCTGCTGAAGACCCGCACCGAACTGCGCGAGCAGCTGGAGCGCTACGATCGCGACTACCGCGCGCTGCAGCGCTGGATCACCGAGCGCGATGCCCATATCGCCAAGCTGGAGCACGATATCACCCTGTTCCAGGGCTGGATCAGCGAGCGCGACGCCCAGCTGCAGCACCAGCAGCAGCGCATCTTCGAGCTTGAGGCGATCATCGAGCAGATCGAAAGCGACCTGGGGGAAAAGCAGCAGCACGCCCAAGACTCAAGCGAGCTGGCGGAGCAGCAGCTCAGCACCATTCAGGATCAACGAAAAGAGCTGCTGACTCGGGATGGCCAATTTGCAGCTCTGACCTTGCTCTATAGCGAGAGCGAGAAGAAAATCGCCGAGCTTGAGAGCTACCTCGCGAGCCTTGAGGCTACCGAGCGCACTAGCATCCAGACGCAGCAGGCGCTGGCCGCGCTGCAGGAGAGCAAGGCGCAGATCGAGCAGTCGCTTGGCTGGAAGATGCTGATGCGGGTCTGGAAGATCCGCTCGCGGGTCTTCCCCTACCAGTCGTTCCCATCCAAGCTCGCGCGCCTGGCGTGGCGAGGGGCCAAAGAATATCGCGCCAATGGCATGAAAAGCGTGATTCGCCGTGGGGCCGCCAAGGCGCTCCGCAAGCTCAATCAGCCACAGCCAGCCCTGGCCCAGCACGAGCCAGCGGCAAGCCAGCTGAATGACTACCAGCAGTGGATCGCCCAGCACGAGCCAGACGCGCAAGGGCTTCGCCAGCAGGCGCTGCGCTCGCTTGAGCGCACCAGCCCGCCGCTGATCAGCATTGTCACCCCGGTCTATAACACCGAGCCGCAGGTGCTAGCCCAGATGATCCGCTCGGTTATCGCCCAGAGCTACCCCTACTGGGAGCTGTGGCTTGTCAATGCCAGCCCGGAAAACGAGGCGATCGACGAGCTTATGCATCGGTATTCGCAGAACGAAGCGCGGATCAATGTGCTGACCCTGGAGCACAATCTTGGCATCATCGAGAACACCAATGCCGGGATCGCCCAGGTGTGTGGCGACTATGTGGCCTTTGTCGACCACGACGACCTGCTGACACCCTTTGCGCTCTACGAGGTGGCCGAGGCGATCGCGCAGCACCCCGACGTCGGCCTGTTCTACTCGGACAGCGATCTGATCAATCAGCAAGGCACCACCCGATCGCGGCCCCTGTTTAAGCCCGATTGGTCGCCGATTATCATGCTCTCGTCGAACTATATCACCCACCTCTCGGTGGTGCGCAGCGCGATCCTCCGCGAGCTCGGTGGCCTTTCCAGTGGGAACGATGGCGCGCAGGATTGGGATCTGGTGCTGCGGATCAGCGATATGGGGCAGCGCATCCACCATATTCCCAAGATCCTGTACCACTGGCGCGACAGCCCTTCATCCACCGCCACCGACATCCGCCAGAAGCCCTATGCCATGCAGGCGCAGCTGAAGGTCATCCGCGATCACCTGCTGCGGCGAGGGGTCGATGCGCAGGTGTACTTTGACACCAGCGGCTATATTCGGGTGGCGTGGCCGCTCAGCGGGGCGTCGAAGGTATCGATCATCATCCCATCCCGCAACCTGCGCCTGGTCCAGCGCTGCGTCGGCTCGCTCCAGCTGCGCACCGGGTATCGGAACTTCGAGATCATCATCGCCGACACCACCGCCGATGCGTCGATCGCGCGCTACTACGAGCGGCACCCGCAGGAGAACATCCGCGTCATCCACCACCACCAGCTGCCGTTTAACTACTCGGCGGTCAATAACGTGGCGGTGGCCGCATCCACAGGCGACATCCTGCTGTTCCTCAACGATGACACCGAGGCGATCGACTCGCAGTGGCTGGCCGAGCTGGTGCGCTGGGCCGAGCGCGAGGAGATCGGCGTAGTGGGGCCGAAGCTGCTGTTCGAAAACCGCAGCATCCAGCACGCCGGCGTGGTGATCGGCCTCGATGGCTTTGCCGGGCACCCCTTCGCGGGCATGCCAGAAGGATCGCACACCATCTACGGCTGCACCGAGTGGTACCGCAACTATAGCGCGGTGACCGGGGCATGCCTGGCCATCCGCCGCGAGGTGTTCAACCAGATCGGCGGCTTCGACGAGGCGCTGATCCTGTGCGGCAGCGATATCGCGCTGTGCCTTGCGGCCACCAAGCTGGGCTACCAGGTGGTCTACACGCCCTTCTCGCGCATGCTGCACCTAGAAAGCACCTCGCGCGGCAGCGATATCCCGCCGAGCGATTTCGCCCTATCGTATGCCTACTACCAGGAGCTCCTGCGATCGGGAGACCCCTACTACAACCCCAACCTATCCTATTGGTCTGCAGCGCCACAGCTGTCGCGGCCCGATGAGCAACAGCCGATAGATTTTGTCCACCGCCATCTTGAGGCAATCGGGCTGCCTGTTCTGGCGAGCAATGAAAAGAAAAGCTTGTAACCTATGAGCACTCCTCAGAAACCCGTTGATAAGGCGCTCAAGACCTTTGCGCATCTTTCGAGCCGCAGCGTCTATGTGCTGCAGAAAGAAGGCCTGAAGGGCTTCTACGCGCGCACCAAGCGCAAGATCCTGCCGCCGAAGGTGCTGCAGGCCGAGTGGAGCAAGACCTACGCCTCCGAGGCGTTTATGCTGGCCCAGTGGCTGGACTGCACCCCCGAGCAGATCGAGCGCAGCAAGCAGCAGATGGAGCGCTACGCCGAGGGGCTGCAGATCCAATCGATCAACTGGTACCTGCCGCACTTCGAGCACGCCTACTACGGCGGGGTGTACACCATCCTGCGCTTTGCCTCGTACTTCGCCCAGCACTACCAGGTCCAGAGCAACTTCATCATCCTGGGCAGCCCCGAGTCGCCTGCGGCAGAGGAGTACGCCAAGCGCGTCAGCAGCGTGTTCCCTGCGCTGGCCTCGGGCAAGGCCGTGGTGATCCGCTCGGACAATGATCTGGCCAGCGTGCCCCACACGGATGCCTGCGTGGCGACCTTCTGGAGCACCGCGTACTATGTGCTCAAGAACCAGAACACCAAGCGCAAGTTCTACTTCCTGCAAGATTTCGAGCCGATGTTCTACCCCGCTGGCTCATCCAGCGCCCAGGTCGAGGCGACCTACCGCTTCGGGTTCTACGCGCTGACCAACACGATCAGCCTGAAGGAGCTGTACGAAGAGCAGTTCGACGGCAAGGCCAGCTTCTTCAACCCCTGCGTCGACACCAGCATCTTCCACCCCCCAGCGCAGCGCGACTGGGGCGGCGAGCACCGCCCATACACCGTGTTCTTCTACGCGCGGCCCAACTTCTTCCGCAACGGCTTTGAGCTTGGCTCGATCGCGCTGCGCAAGCTGAAAGAGCAGCTCGGCCAGCGGGTGCGCATCCTCTCGGCGGGGCAGAACTGGAACCCGGCGGACTATGGCCTGGAGGGCGTGGTGGAAAACCTGGGCCTGCTCTCCTACCAGCAGACCGCCGAGCTGTACCGCACATGCGATGTGGGCCTGGCCATGATGTTCACCAAGCACCCGTCCTACCTGCCGTTTGAGTTCATGGCCAGCGGCTGTATGGTGGTGTCGAACGTCAACAGCGCCACCAAGTGGCTGCTGAAGGATGGCGAGAACTGCCTGCTGACCAACGCCACCGCCAGCTGCATCGCCGACACGATCATACGCGGGCTGCAGGATCACGAGCTTCGCAAGCGGATATCCGATCAGGCGGCGGGCATGATCCAGACGCAGTTTTCCCAATGGGACGCGCAGATGGAGAAGATCTACCAGGCTATGTGCTCAGACATGCGCTAGCAGATAGCTGGAGCACTGTGTCGCCGGTATGGTTTCCCGTTGGGCATGGCCCAGTATCAGGCCCAACGGGAAGCGCTAAAGCGCAACCCTATCTATAGAGGCACTCGTGCTGGCTGATTCAAACACACCATAGTCTGGCCCATGTCTATGATAGACATGCCATTTCAGCAAGCTACCCCCAAAAATATACTGATCGATAGACACCTGTACATACAAGCCACTACCACAGCCTCTGCGCCTCTTCCGGTATTTATACTTTTTCACACCAAATATGGGACACCTATTTGGTTTATATATTCTCTTGACATCTGAAAGCGGATTAGCAAAGATGAAAAGTATGAATCAGCTATCACAAGAGCGCACCACCGCTTCCGTGATCGCCTCAAGCAGCAAGATCTGGATCGCACTGGCCCTGGTAGGGATCATGGCAGTCGGCATCGGCCTTCGCTTCTACAACCTGGGGCTCAAAGGCTTCTGGGGCGATGAGATCTGGGCCGCCCAGCGCAGCGCAGAGCCTGTGCTGACGATCATCCGCGAGTATATCGACACCCCTGGCCCGATCTTCTACCTCCTCTCGCACATCACCCTGCGCTGGTTCCCCTACGAGCAGGCCGAGACCGCCATGCGCCTGCCGTCGGCGGTGGCCAGCTGCCTGATCATCATGGTGGGCTTCCTCGGGGTGCTTCGCGTGCATGGGCGTGCGGCAGCGTTCGTGACTGCGGTGCTGCTTGCCGCGTCGCCGTATCAGGTGTGGTATGCGCAAGAGGCTCGGTTCTACGCCGTATCAACGCTGTTTTGCTTTATTGTCTGGTTTTGTTTTCTTCAGCTTGTCGCTGGCCAGCGCTCCAAGGTGCTGTGGGCCGGGTTTATCGGCAGCAGCGGCCTGGCGCTCTACACCCAGCCGCTGCCGGCGGCGGTGCTGCTGGTAAGCCTGTTTGGCAGCGTCGCTGTGCTGCTCGCGCCGCGCCGATCGCTGCGGGCGTACCTGCCATGGGTGGCGGCGGCGTTTGCCATCGGCCTGCTCTACGCCCCTGTGATCGTGAAGGTGCTGCTCGCCAAGATGACTGACGGCAGCGTGGGCAACTATGTCGACTACGACTCGGGCGATCAGATGTTTAACCCCGGTAAGCTACCGTTTACCCAGCTCTCCTCGATGGTGCTCAATGCTATCTTCCGTCAGTTTACGGCGGAAGGGAGTATCTGGGCGATCTTTCTTGGCCTATACTGCGCTGGCCTGCTCATCCTGCTCTATAGCAAAAAAACGCATCTCATCGTCTCACATCTCTCGCCCTTCTTCGTCATATTCTTTATCTTTGTGCTTCTTCAGCCGATCAATGGCTTTATCGCCCGATATATCCTCTTCCTTCAGCCAATCTACCTATCGATGGTGGCGGTAGGTATTGTCGAGCTTTCACGCATCATCATCAACAAGCTACCCCAGATTCGCGCTGCCTATAAGCCAATAGCGGCACCTGTGCTGAGCGGGCTGCTCACGCTGCTGCTGGTCATCCCCTGCCTGAAGACCATCAACCACAGCTATTCCCAGATGAAGATCAACGACTGGAAGGCGATAGCGCGCTACCTTCATACCAATGTCAGGCCAGGGGATGTGATCGTCGGATCTGCCTGGTTTAACACTGCGCTCGATTGGTACGAGATCCCCAAGCACACCACGCTGTTCAACGACTACCAGCAGACCGGCAGCGACTACGTCAACGCCGGGGCGCGCGTGTGGTATGTCCAGATCAAAAAACATATGGGGCCCTATGGCCAGAGCCTAGCACAGACGCTCACACCCGTGGATGACGCGCTGTGGATGGAGCCGGGGTTCTCCTACGCGTCGCTGACCAGCTTCTTCCCCCAGTCGGAGGCCCCCGCGCATATCTTTGTCGGCGGCCCTGCCTATGCGCAGTCGCGCCACTTCTTCGATCTGCCCGAGCCGAACTGGGCCAACCGCAGCTACCGCGGCATCGACCCAGGGCAGACGCTAGGGCTTGAGCTTGGCATGGAAGGCAGCGCGAGCAGGGCGCTGGCGGTCACCTATTTCGACGGGCCGGGCCAGAACATCCAGGTGGAGATCGCGGGCGCGACCACCGCGCTGCCGATCAACCAGCGGTATGCCTGGCGCACCGAGCGCGTGCCGGTGCCGAGCGCGGCGGGCACGGTTGTGCCGTTCTCGATCACGGCCATAGGGGAGAACATTGCGGCGGTGAGCGATGTGGCCCTGGAGCCGCTATCGGATGCGCGGCAGCAGCACTTCACCGAGGTGGCCGAGCCCAACTGGACCGACCGCAGCTACCGGGGCATTGAGCCTGGGGATAGCGCCGAGCTAGCGCTAGAGCTACGGAGCACGGCGTCGCGGGAGCTGGCGATCACCTATTTTGATGGGCCGGACCAGAACATTGAGGTGACGATAGCGGGCGCAACCACCGCACTGCCGATCAGCCAGCAGTTCGCCTGGCGCACCGAGCGCGTGGCGGTGCCGAGCGCGGTGGGGGCTAGCGTGCCGATCACGATCACGGCCGTGGGTACGCACACCGCCGCCGTCAGCGATGTGGCGCTGGAGGTGGTGCCGATAGGTCAGTCACACCATTTTACCAGCGTGGCGCAGCCAAACTGGACCGACCGCAGCTACCAAGGACTAGAGGTGGGCGAGAGCACCGCCCTAACGCTAAGCCTAGAGCCAAGCCAGAGCCGTGTGCTGGCGATCACCTACTTTGATGGGCCGGGGCAGGCTGTGCGGGTCGATATGGCGGGCAGCATAACCACGCTGCCAATCGACCAGCAGTTCGCCTGGCGCACCGAGCGCGTGGCGGTGCCGAGCGCGGCGGGGGCCAGCCTGCCGATCACGATCACGGCGGTGGGTACCCACACGTCCGCCGTCAGCGATGTGGCGCTGGAGTATGCCGCACCCCAGCAGCCCTAAACCAAAAAGCTACCTGCAAGCGCCGAGAGGTATTGTGCAGCCCGTCTTCATCCACAGCCAGCTCGGCGCTTCATCCCGATACCGCGTCGAACATCAGAAAGAGCAGTGCCGCCCAGCCGCCGGGGGCGCGCTGCTCTACCTTCACCGCATCCCGCTCACCTCGCGATCGCTGCCGATGGTGGCGTCGGCCAAGCTGCGGCGCGTGCCCGTGGTATTCGACACCGACGACCTGGTGTGGGATGAGCGCGAGCGCGAGTACAACCACCTGGATGCCCACTACCCGCCTGCGGTGGTGCGCCAGATTCTCAGGGGCACGCGGCGCATGCGCGCCATGATGCGCCTGGCCGATGCGCTGGTGCTCTCGACGCCCTACCTGGCGCAGCTGGCAGCGCAGCGCTTCCGCCAGCCAGCCTATGTCAACCTCAACGCGCTCTCACACGAGCAGGTGGCGCTCTCGCACCGCGCGTGGCAAGCGCGCACGCGGCGCAGCGATGCGCCTATCATTATCGGCTACTTCTCGGGGCAGGCCAAGGTGCACGACGAAGATGTGGCCAGCATCGCCCCGGCGCTCAGCCACGTCCTGCAGCACTACCCGCATGTGCGGCTGCGGATCTACGGCGGGCTGCGGCTTCTGGGCGGGCTAGAGCACCAGCGCTTCGCCGGGCAGATCGAGCGCCGCGACGCGGTGGACTGGCGCGATCTGCCCGACCAGATCGCCCAGGTGGATATCAACATCGCCCCGCTGATCGACAACCCGCAGCGGCGCGCCAAGAGCGCGGTAAAGTACCTTGAGGCTGCGGCGGTGGGCGTGCCCACGGTCGCGGCAAAGCGGGAGCCATACGCCCTGATCGAGCACGGGAAGACCGGCCTGCTGGCGTGGCCCCCCGACGAGTGGCGCGATAGCCTCGCCATGCTGATCGAGGATGGCCAGCTACGCACGGCGCTGGGCGAGGCCGCGCGCGCCGATGTGCTGGCACACCACACCACCAGCGCGCGGGCCGACAGCTTCAACCGCATCCTAGAGGAGATCGCTAGACGATGAGCCATCTGCTCCTGATCGTGCCATGGCTCAGCATGGGCGGCGCGGACAAGTTCAACCTCGATCTGCTGCGACAGCTGGCCCTGCGCGGGTGGGGGGCGACGCTGGTCACCACCCAGGAGAGCGAGCACCCCTGGCGGGAACTGTTCGCGAGCGCGTGCGACGACATCGTCGATCTGGCCAGCACCCCCGCCCCGCAGCGACCCGAGCAGCTGGCCGAGCTGGCAACAAGCCGCCGGGCGGATGTGGTGCTGATCGCCCACTCGGACTTTGGCTACCACGCGCTGCCCTACCTGCGGGCGCGGCACCCCAGCGCCGCCTATGTCGACTACTGCCACATGGAGGAGCAGTGGGGCGATGGCGGCTACCCCCGGCTGAGCCTCGATGCGAGCGCCTGGCTCGATCTGCAGATCGTCTCCTCGTCGCACCTGCGGGAGTGGTACATCGAGCGGGGCGGCCAGCCCGATCAGGTGGCCGTGGCCACCACCAACATCGACCCCGCCGACTGGGACGCAGCCCGCTACCGCCGCGCCGACATCCGCGCCGCGCTCGGGGTCGCGCAGAGCGCGCCGGTGGCGCTCTACGCCGGGCGGCTGGCGCGCCAGAAGCAGCCGCTGCTGGCCATGGATGTGCTGCGCGAGGTGGCCTTGGCGCACCCCGATGCGGTCTTCCTGATCGCAGGCGATGGCCAGTTCGCGCCCTATGTGCGCGGCTTCGTGCGGGCGCAGCGGCTGGGGCGGCAGGTCCGCTTCCTGGGCGCGCAGCCCTCGGCGCGCATGCGCGAGCTGCTGGCCGCCAGCGATGTGCTCTTCCTGCCATCGCAGATGGAGGGCATCTCGCTGGCGATCTACGAGGCCATGGCCATGGGCGTGGTGCCGCTGAGCGCCCATGTGGGCGGCCAGGCCGAGCTGGTAACGCCCGAGACGGGCGTGCTGGTGCGGCGTGGCCCCGACGAGCGCGCGGCCTATGCGCGGCAGCTGCGCGCGCTGCTGAGCGACATGGAGCGCACCCGCCAGCTGGGGGCGGCGGCGCGCCAGCGCGTCGCGCAGCACTTCCGCCTCGATCAGATGGGCGAGCGCATGGACGCGCTGCTGGCCGAGGCCCTGC
Source organism: Chloroflexia bacterium SDU3-3 (assembly GCA_009268125.1). Classification (NCBI taxonomy): domain Bacteria; kingdom Bacillati; phylum Chloroflexota; class Chloroflexia; species Chloroflexia bacterium SDU3-3. The sequence goes on from WBOU01000005.1 coordinate 200,761, forward strand.
GGCGGCACCGCCAGCAGCCCCGCCCGCCCATCAGCCAGGCGCAGGCCCAGGAGTCGGCGCACAGGGCCAGGGCCGAGGCAATGCGAAACCTGCAGCAGAGCGAGCAGCTCAACCGCCCGCTGCGCAAACGCGCCCGGCAGATCTTCTGGTGGGCGGTGGAGCACGGCGCATGGCCGCTGGTCGCCATACGAGAGAAGCTGAAAACACAGCCATAACGGGCAATCTGTAGCGGCGATTCTGAGGCATATGGCCAGCAAACACCTGAAGACAAGCTGCTATAATAGCCCTGCCTATGCCGCTAAAATTTATTTAAAGGGTATTTATGGACCGTCTTTCGCCGACAATGATATCAAATCATACCCGCAGCGATCTGCCAGAAAAATCGAAGCCGGTACTCAGTATTATTATCCCCTGCTATAACGAAGAGCCAACACTCGTCAAGATCCTTGACGCGGTGCGGGCGGTCGATATCGATAAAGAGATCATTGCCGTTGATGACAACTCGTCCGACCAGACCTACCGCCTGCTGCAGCAGCAGGCCGAGCAGGACCCATCGTTCAAAGTCGTGCACCACACCAAAAACATGGGCAAGGGCGCGGCGGTGCGCAGCGGCCTGGCGCAGGCCAGCGGCCAGATCGTGCTGATCCAAGACGCCGACCTTGAGTACGACCCGCAGGACTACTACGAGCTGGTGCGCCCGATCATGGATGGCAAGGTGGATGTGGTGTTCGGCAGCCGGTTCATGGGCCGCCACACCGGCATGTACTTCTGGAATGCGCTGGGCAACAAGGGCCTGACCTTCCTCACCAACTTCCTGTTCAACGCCTGGATCTCGGACATGGAGACCTGCTACAAGGCCATGCGCACCGAGATCATGAAGAGCCTGAAGCTAGAGAGCAACGACTTCCGGCTGGAGCCGGAGATCACCGCCAAGATTCTGCGCAAGGGCTACCGCATCTACGAGGTGCCGATCAGCTACCTGGGCCGCACCTACGAGGAGGGTAAGAAGATGCGCCCCAGCCAGGGCTTCTACGCCATCCTCGCGCTGCTGCGCTACCGCTTTCTGAAGTAGGCCGCATGCACCCCCTCGACCCAGCCCAGCCCAGCTACGGCTACGCCGCCGCCGACCCGAGCGCGCCGCCTGCGGTGAGCGTCATCACCCCCTACTACAACACCGGCCCCATATTCTTGGAGACAGCGCGCTCGCTGCTGCGCCAGTCGCTGCAGCAGTGGGAGTGGATCATCGTCAACGATGGGACGAGCGACCCCGCAGCGCTGCGGGCGCTGCTGCCCTTCCGCAGCGCCGACGCGCGCATCCGCGTGGTAGACCAGCCCAACGGCGGGCTGCCCGCCGCGCGCAACGCCGGGGCGGCGCTGGCGCGGGCCGACCTGCTGTTCTTCCTCGACAGCGACGACCTGCTGGCCCCCACCGCGCTGGAGAAGCTGGCCTGGTCGCTGGCATCGCACCCCGGCAGCGCCTTCGCCACGGGCTGGAGCGCGACCTTCGGCCATAAGAACTTCCTGTGGCCGCGCGGCTTCGAGACGCGCTACGCCTTCCTGCACGAGAACATGACCAGCCCGCAGGTGATGGTGCGCCGCAGCAGCTTCGACACGGCGGGCGGCTTCGACGCGGCGCGCCGCAAGGGCATGGAGGACTACGAGTTCTGGCTGCGCTGCGCATCCAAGGGCATGTGGGGCCACGATGTGCACGAGTACCTGATCTGGGTGCGCAGCAAGGCCCCCGAGACCTACACCAGCTACCGCTGGAGCTTCCAGGATGACCCCGGCGCGCTGGCCGCCTTCAACCGCGAGATGCGCGCGCGCTACCCGCAGCTCTACCGCCACGGCCTGCCCCGCGTGGGCGGCGCGGGCGGCGGCCTGCTGGGCACCTACGCGCCGATCGACGACACGCTGCCGCTGCGCAACCCGCTGGCCGCGCGGCCTGGCCAGCGGCGCATCCTGCTGCTGATGCCGTGGGCCAGGATCGGCGGGGCCGACCGCTTTGCGCTGGACATGGCGGCGGGCCTGGTGGCGCGGGGCGATCTGGTGAGCGTGGCGCTGCTGCGCGATGAGCCGCACACGCTGATGGACGAGCTGCTGCAGATCACGCCCGATGTCTTCAACCTGGCCGCATTCCTCACCCCCGCCGACTTCCCGCGCTTCCTGCGCTATCTGATCGAGTCGCGCCAGATCACCACGGTGGTGCTGGCCAACAGCCTGCTGGCCTACCAGCTGCTGCCCTACTTGCGCGCCCACTGCCCCGGCGTGGCGATGGTGGACTACCTGCATATGGAGGAGGAGGGCTGGCGCGATGGCGGGCTGCCCCGCGCTGGGATCGACCACGAGGACTATCTAGACCTGCACATCGTGGCCTCGCAGCACCTGGGGCGCTGGATGGCGGCGCGCGGCGCGCGGCCCGAGCGCACCGAGGTCTGCACGATCAACATCGACGAGCAGCTGTGGCAGCAGCAGCCAGGCCAGGCCCAGGCGGTGCGCGCCGAGCTGGGGCTACCCAGCGAGACCGCGCTGCTGCTCTTCCCGGCGCGGCTGGTGGCCCAGAAGCGCCCTCGGCTGATGGCCGAGATCGTGCGGCGGCTGCGCGAGCGCGGGGCCAATCTGGTGTGCCTAGCGGCAGGCGGCGGCGAGGACAGCGGCTGGCTGCGGCGCTATGTGCGCACGCACCGCCTACAGCAGCACCTACGGCTGCTCGGCCCGCAGCCCTCGGCGCGGGTGCGCGCCCTGATGGACGCCGCCGATATCGTGCTGCTGCCATCCGAGCAGGAGGGCATCGCGCTGGCGCTCTACGAGGCCATGGCCATGGGCGCGGTGCCGGTGGCCGCCCAGGTCGGCGGCCAGGCCGAGCTAGTCACTCCCGAGTGCGGCGTGCTGATCGCGCAGGGCGAGGGCGAGCTGGCAGCCTATGTGGAGGCCATCGAGCAGCTGATCGCATCGCCCCAGCGGCGCGCCGCCATGGCCCAGGCCGGGCGGGCGCGGATCGAGGCCCACTTCAGCCACCAGGCCATGCTCAGCCGCATGCAGGCGCTCTTCGACCAGGCCGCCGCCCTGGCCCAGGCCGACCCGCGCCCGCCGGTGAGCGCGGGCCAGGGCCACGCCGCCGCCGCGCTGGCCATCGAGCACCACCAGCTGGAATCCAGGCTGCGCGGGCTGCCCCCGGTGCGGCTGGCCCTGCGCCTGCGCCAGTCGCCTATCGGCGGCCTCGCGGGGGCGGCGGCGCACATCCGCAGCGGCATCGAGCAGATCGACCGGACATCCTACATGCTTCGCAGGGCCGCAGCCGCCAGGCTGCGCAGGCTGCGCGGCGCTGTGCGATAGGCATACCATGAGCGAAACTCGGCAGCCGCCGCAGGTGGCGGTGATCATCCCCTGCTACAACCACGCCCGCACGCTCCCCGCCACGGTGGCAAGCGTGGTGGGACAGACCTACCCCAGCTGGGAGATCATCATCATCGATGATGGTAGCGCCGATGGCTCGGCCCAGGTTGCCGAGCAGCTGATCGAGCGCTTTTCCACGCGCTGCATACGCCTCATCCAGCAGCCAAACGGCGGGCAGGGGGCCGCGCGCAATCGCGGCATCGCCGCCACCAGCGCGCCCTACATTCTGCCGCTCGACGCCGACGACCTGATCGACGCCCACACGCTTGAGCGCATGGTCGCGCTGATCGAGGCGGACAGCACATGCGGCTTTGTCACCGCCAACGCCCGCTTCTTCGGCGAGGAGACGGGCATATGGTCGGGTGGCGAGCCAAGCCTTGAGCGCATGCGCTTCGACTGCCGCACCACGATCTCCGCCCTCTTCCGCAGGCAGGCGTGGGCAGCGGTGTGCGGGTTCGACGAGGATCGCGCGGCGCAAGGCTACGAGGACTGGGACTTCTGGCTGCGCCTGATCGAAGGGGGCTGGCATGGCACACACCTCCCCGCCATGCTTATCTGGTATCGCCGCAGCGCCAGCGGCCAGCTGACCCGCGCAACCCGCGAGGATCTGCGATTCCGCGCCCAGATGGTGCACAGGCACCCCACGCTCTACCCCCCGGCATTTCGCCCCTGGGCCATGGCCGTGCTCGGCGGCTGGCCCAGCCACAGCGCCGCGCGCTGGTGGGGGTGGTATGCCTGGTACAGCGCACTGGTGGGCCGCCACGCCCCGCACGAGCTGCCCAAGACCCTGCTGCGCCCCGCGTTTAAGGCCATCGGGCCGCACGCCCAGATGTATGCGCGACGGCTCGCCCAGGCCATCGGGGTTAGCCGCAGAGCCTAGGTAGGCCATAGCAAGAAAGAAATCGGCCATGTACGTGCTTATCACTGGCTCTAGCGGCCAGATCGGAACCAACCTGGCGCTGCGGCTGATGGACCTGGGGCACCAGGTTTTTGGCGTAGACAAGCGGCAGAACACCTGGACCGACCGCATCCCCACGCTGCTGCAGGATCTCTCGGCCCCGCTCCGCGACTTCAGCGGCGGCATCGGCAGCGTGCCCTACCCCAAGGTGGATGTGGTCATCCACCTAGCGGCCAATGCCAAGGTGCACGAGCTGGTGCAGTTTCCCCACCGCGCCATGGAGAACATCTCGCTCACCTTCAACGTGCTGGAGTTCTGCCGCCACAATCAGCTGCCGATCATCTTCTCCTCCTCGCGCGAGGTCTACGGCGACATCCACCGCTACATCACCGAGGAAAAAGAGGCCGACTTCGCCTTCACCGAAAGCCCCTACTCGGCCTCCAAGATCGCAGGCGAGGCCCTGGTCTACTCGTATGCGCGCTGCTACGACCTGCCCTACCTGGTGTTCCGCTTCTCGAACGTCTACGGGCGCTACGACAACGACATCGAGCGCATGGAGCGGGTCATCCCGCTGTTCATCCGCAATATGGCGCGCGGCGAGCCGGTGACGGTGTACGGCAGCGAGAAGACGCTCGACTTCACCTACGTGGATGACTGCGTCAGCGGGATCGTGGCCGGGGCCGAGCGGCTGGTGGCTGGCAGCCTGCGCGATCAGACAATCAATCTGGCCTACGGCGAGGGCAACACCCTGGTGCAAATGGCCGAGTATATCGCCGCCGCGCTCGGCGTGCCGCCCAACATCTTGGTGGAGCCATCCAAGCGCGTGGGCGAGGTCACACACTACGTGGCCGACATCAGCAAGGCCCACCAGCTGCTGGGCTACCAGCCCCAGGTGCCCCTGGCCGAGGGCATCCGGCGCGCGGTGGCGTGGAGCCAGCGCTTCGGCAGGCCCTAGAAAACCAGTGCGACGGCTGCGATCCCCCGCAGCCGCCGCACCAGCCAAGCGCCCCCAGTCGGCCCGCCCCTAGTTCGGAACCTCAACATAGAACGGGTTCGAGTTCACCGCAATATTGATCAGGCCATCGCTGTTGGTGTCTGTGCACTCGTAGGGGGTCTTCCAGCTATCCGCCTTATTCAGCGTCTGCACACAGTAGGCCTTGGCCCCGCGCAGCACTGGTATGCGGTAGATCGTATCGGGCCGCGCCGAGTCGATCCGAGGCACCCACAGCACATAGAGCGTGCTCGTCGGCTTCTTGAACTTCAGCATCTGCACTTTTTCTAGCTGATCGGGGGCCAGCTCGGTGAGCGGCGGACCAATGTACTCGGCACCGGAGAGCAGGTGCGAGGAGTTCATAAAGGCGTAGTAGGCTGGGCGAGGCACCAGCCGACCATTGGTGTCATCGATCAGGTGGCTAAAGCGAAAGCCCGGATTGGTGCCGCTAAGCGAGTACCAGAAGGCCCCATCCAGCTTCAGCGCCAACGCCTCGGCATAGATTCGCGCGGCGTAGTTGGCCTGGGTATACAGCCAGTCGTTGTAGGTCGGCGTGCACTCGGCCTCGACCCACCCAGCGCACATGGCCGCAAGCTCGGTGGAGTAGATCGGCTTGTCGGACAGCTGGTACTTGGCCAGCTGCGCCCGCACGCGGATGGCCTTGGCCACCAGCATGCTGTTGGCCCCATACTCGCCATAGGCGTGGAAGCTCAGCGCATCGAAGGATTTGCCCGCCCCCGAGGCCAGCATGCCATCCAGGAAAAGCTCGCTGATGTGCGGCTTATCGGATGTGTCGCTAACCAGGCCATAGATGAGCGCACCGGCGATCACCTTGGCATTGGGGTTAGCCGCTTTGATCATCGGCGAGATGCGCTGCAGCACCTGGCCGTAGTAGCTGCCGCCATAGTCAGCCTTGCTCGGATCGGCCCAGCAGCCAATGCCATGCTCATCCAGCGTATCCTGCGGCCGGGCATCTGGCTCGTTCCAGAACTCCCAGTAGTTGACCTGCAGGTCGCCCGAGGAGTAGCGTTTTACCAGCGCGTAGACATAGTTGGCAAAATCATCAAGCACCTCGGGCTTGGGCGGGCTGCACAGCCGCCCGCCCACCTGCTGCGCCCACGAAGGCGACTGCTGGATGATCAGCGTCGGCTCGATGCCCGCCGCGCGCAGGCGACGGATATTGGACTCGACATAGACTAAAGAGCTCCAGTCGTAGCCAGCGCCGCGCACCGGCTCGACCTTTGGCCAAAGCACATCGCCAGCGCGCGCCCAGCGCGGCTGCGTCTCCAGGCCATACTTCAGCACATCGCCGCTGCTATAGATCGACAGATCGAAGCCAAAAGGATTACGCGGCGCGGGCACGCTGACCATAGGCAAGTAGACCATATGCTTGGTCGGGGCTTGCGCGCGTGCCACCGGAAAAGGCCCCTGCGCGCTAAGAACAACAAAAACAAACAAGAGCAGTATCCGGCGAAAACAGAGCGGCGATCGCTTATGAGAAAATGTGTGCATAGATGATGTGGGATGAGCTGAATGTTCTACGTGGGATGCATCTCTATTGTATCAAAAATATGCGTATCGTTATAGCGTTCGAGATTGCAGATATCTAACAAAATAGCCTATCACCGCTGGCCTGCAGCCGCAGCGCCGCGCAAGAGAACCCGTTCCATATGAGAGAAAGCAGACCACCAATGTCTAGAGCCAAGCTGCCCATCCGTTGGATCGTCGCCGCCACTATCGCCGCCCTATCGCTGGCTATTGTACTCCAGCCCTTCCCATTCCTGATCCGCCATCTTAAAGATGACAGCTTCTACTACTTTCAGACCGCCAACAATATCGCGCTGGGCTACGGCTCAACCTTTGACCGTATCAACCAGACCAATGGCTACCACCCGCTCTGGATGCTGAATATCATCCCTGTCTACTGGGCCTTTCCACACCAGCCGATCCTCGCGCTCCGCATCATCCTTGTGCTGGTAGCGATCTACCACAGCATCGCCGCCCTCAAGCTCTTCCAGGTTATCTCGCGCACGCAGGGTGCGGCACTCGCAGCCGCCGTGAGCCTGGGATGGGGCATGTGCCCAATCGTGCTGCGCATGAACCTCAACGGCATGGAGTCGGCGCTGTACGCCCTGGTGCTGGCCTTCTGGGTGGCGTGGGCGGCGAGGCTGCAGGATGCCGATCCGGCAGAGCTGCGCTCGTGGCGCACCTGGGCCTACGGCGGCGCGCTGGGCGCGCTGTGTGTGATGGCCAGGCTCGACGCCGCGCTGCTGGTGGCCGCCATGGCGCTGTGGGTGATCGTACGCCGCCACGGGCTATGGGCCGCATGCCTGATTGTGCTGCCCTCTTTCTGCGCGCTAGTGATCTACATGGCCATCAACCAGGCGCTCTTCGGCATACCGCTGCCGGTCAGCGGCCTGATCAAGCAGGCCGCCATCCCCGCCGGGATGTGGGATGCTGTGGTGCAGTTGCTCTGGCCGCTCGCGCCGATCATGCGGCGGGTGGGCGAGTGGCCTACGATGCTGGCGGTGCTGGCGGCCATGGTGGCGGTGGCCTGCCTGCCCGGGCGGCTGCGCCAGGCGATCTTCGCCCGCCACGGCTGGCTGTGGATGGGGTGCGCGCTGCTCTACACCTACATCGCCTACAGCAAGACCTTCATCGCCAACTGGTACTATGTGCCCTTCTGCATGCTGGCCGCCCTAGTCGCCGCCGATCTGTGTGGGCTGGCGCTGGCCGCCTGCCGCTCGCCGCGCTGGCGCGCGGGGCTGGGGGCAGCCGCCGCGCTTGGGGTCTGCTGCGCCTATGGCATGCTGGCGACGCTTGAGTTCAACCCGCGCAAGAACGACACCATCGCCCAGACCCTTGAGGCCGCCGAGTGGATCCGCACCAGCTTGCCCGAGGGCAGCATCGGCGGGGCGTGGAGCGCGGGCATCCTGGCCTACTTCTCGGGGCGGCAGGTGGTCAACCTCGATGGCCTAATCAACTCCTACCCCTACTATCAGGCCATGTCGCGGGGGCAAGCGCCCGCCTTTGTCGCGGCGGAGGGGGTGAGCTATGTCTTCGATATGTTCCCTGCCCCGCCAGCGGGCGACACAGCCGCCTTTGTGCCCGACCCCACATGGCAGCCCTACCTCGTACCCTTCTACGAGCGCCGCTACGAGGCCAAAAATGTCGGTATCTCATCGCTCTTCTCCACCATGCTGCCGGTGCCCGAGCGCGACGCGAGCTTTATGTGGAAAGTCTGGAAGGTGGAGCTGCCGCAGCAGCCCTGACCCCGCCAGCCCATCGCGCCAGCGCTGGTACGATCTTTGCTTTAAGCAAGGAGTCCGGCGCTGCGTAGGTCAAGGCTTGCCTTGCCAGCCCAATGCGCCAACCATGTACTCTCTGCTGTGTGAGAAGGAGCAAGGCAACCTATGGCAACCAAGGCACCTGAGGTCGCGGATGTGCCGCGCGCTACCGCTGGCGGCGCGTGTGTGGGGGATGATGGGAAGGTGCTATTTGCGCTATGGGCACCCTGGAAGAAGAGCATCCACCTGGTGGGCGATTTTAACAGCTGGGACGCCAAGGCCGACCCGCTAAAGGTTGACGAGAGCGGCGTGTGGTGGATCGAGAAGCAGCTGGAGCCTGGCAGCTACGAGTACCAGTTTGTGCTGGATGGCGAGATCTACATCTGCGACCCCTACGCCCACAAGCTGCGCTGGGCCGACGGCAACCCCGAGCCGCACGCGATCGTCGAGGTGGGCGGCAAAGCCTACCAGTGGGGCGACGAGGGCTTCGGCATCAAGCCGCTCAACCAGCTGGTGATCTACGAGCTGCACGTAGGCGACTTCAGCCCCGAGGGCACCTTCCAGGGCGTGATCGACCGGCTCGACTATATCGCCGACCTCGGCATCGACGCGATCGAGCTGATGCCGGTGCAGGAGTTCCCCGGCGACCGCAGCTGGGGCTACAACCCGGCCTACTTCTTCGCCGTCGAGAGCGCATACGGCAGCGCCGAGGACTTCAAGCGGCTGGTCGACGCGGCCCACCAGCGCGGCATCGGCATCATCCTCGATATGGTGTTCGCCCACACCACCACCGATGGCCCGATCAGCCGCCTCTACCCCTTCGACCAGAACCCCTACTTCAGCGGCGGCACCAACCCGTGGGGCTTCCCCAGCCTCAACCACTGGAACGACGCCACCAAGCGCCTGATCGACGACATCCAGCGCTACTGGCTCACCGATTTCCATATCGACGGCTTCCGCTACGACTATGTCGAGGGCATCCGCTACGATGGCATCAGCGGCATGAGCTTTATCTCGTGGGCGGCCAAGCAGTGCAAGCCCCACGCCTACCTGATCGCCGAGGACATCGTGCAGGATCCGGCGGCGGTGGTGCGCGACACCGAGACCGACTGCTCGTGGCACTGGCAGTTCAACAAGATGCTGCGCGCCCAGCTCTACGAGAGCGAGTACCAGGGCAACGGCTACGGCGATATGGATGGGGTCGAGCGCGTGCTACGCTTCAACGGCGACGGCTACCTGGACAACGCCCAGCCGATCAACTTCCTGGAGACCCACGACGAGGAGCGGCTCATCCGCGATGCCCAGAGCTGCAACCAGAACCTTGACGATGCGGGGGCCACCCGCAAGAGCATGCTGGGCGCGATCGCGCTGTTCACCGGCCAGGGCGTGCCGATGATCTACCACGGCCAGGAGTTCGGCACCAAGTCCGAGAAGACGGTGGATGAGAACAAGATCCCGTGGGAGTACCTGGAGAGCGACGCGGGCAAGGCGCTGCGCGCCCACTACGCATCGCTGGCCTACCTGCGCCACACCCAGGGCGCGCTGCAGGGCAACTGCTTCGAGGTGCTGCACAAGGATGGCGAGACCAAGACGATCGTGTTCCACCGCTGGAACGACGCGGGCAACATCGTGGTGGTGGCGCTGAACTTCTCGCCCGCCGCGCAGCACGTGTCGGTGTGCTTCCCGCGCCCTGGCCGCTACCACGAGTGGCTGCACGACTACGACGAGCACGTGGGCGAGGAGGCGGTGGATGTCGAGATCCCCAGCTCGTATGGCAAGGTGTGGGTGTTCTGCGAGTAGCGCCAGAAAGGCAGGAGCGGCACCTGGGGACATACCCCAGGTGCCTTTTTTGCGCTAGGGGGCGGGGGCCGCCGTCTCGGCGGCTTCGCCCTCGGGCTGGAAGGGCCGCGGCGGCTGGGGCACGGTGGCGCGCAGCAGGTGGCCGTGGTTCACCAGGTAGAGCACCGCCTGCGGGCCGCTGGTATCAACGGTAAACGACGACACACCATCGAGCGGCTGCTCGGCGTTGGCGCGCACCTGCATCTGCTGGATGAGCGCGCCGGTCTTCTTATCCACCTGGATGACCCGGCCCTGCTCCAGGTAGAAGATCGAGCCGATCTCAGGATCATCGCCAGTGACCACAAAGTTCGATGCGGCGGCGATCGACGGCTCGACCTTGGGCGCGGGCAGCTCGCCCTGGAAGGCCCCGCCCGTGAAGATCTGCACCCGCCCATCGGGCTGCAGCAGGTACACCTGCCGATCGATCGCCAGATCGACCGCCGTGGATGTGTCGCTGGTGCCAAAATCGGTGATCCATGGGCTGAACAGATCGCCCGGGCGACCGCTGGCATACTTGAAGATCTGGTTGGCGCTGGCCCCCCAGAAGTACAGGTTGCCATCGTAGGTCACAAAGCGCAGGCGCGGGATCTCGGCCCGCCACTCGCTGCTGCCGCCCAGGTTGCTGTTGCTCCACGCGCCGCCGTTGCGGAAGTAGTACATGTAGCCGCCCTGGGCCTGCCCCACCGCCACCAGATTATCAAACCGCCAGGCGATCGCCTTGATGCGCCCGACCAACACGCCGTTGGCGATCTGCTCATTTGGGCGCAGCAGCGGCGTGATCTCGCCGCCGCCCTTGGGCATCTGGTAGATCACGCCGCTGTCGTTGTCCAGCGCGTAGATCGACTCGAAGGCCTCGGTGTTGGTGATGGTGGTGGGTGGCGGCGGGATGACCACCGACGCGAAGGTATTGCCGCTCTCGGCCTGTGGGTGGTGGCCGATGTCCTCCAGGCTGTCCAGATACGAGATCCGCTCGACCGAGGAGTAGACGCGGTCGTACTCGCGCTCCAGCGAGAGAAACTCCTGCCGCAGCAGCGCCGACTCGGAGATCACGCCCGAGGAGCGCACCGACTCCAGCGCGATCGAGGCCCGATCTAGCAGATTCCGGGCGGCCTGCTCATCCGGAGCATTGCGCAGCGCCGCCACCGACTGCCGCGCCTGGTCGAGCACCTCGTTCTGCTGCTGGCGGGCGCTGATGCTCTGCAGGTTGTAGCCCAGCACCACCAGCAGCGCGATGATCATCACCAGCATAGACAGCGCCATCCACTGGAACTGCGGCCCCTCCTTGCGATAGGAAAGCCCGGCGCGGCGGCGCTTGGGCGGCAGCGCGCGGGGCGGCAGCTGCTTGCGCATCCGTCGGTTGCGCCAGGCCATGCGCAGGCTGGCCACCGCCCGGCCAAAGGGCTGGGCCAGCTGCTCGCCCAGCGTCGGGTCGAGGTTGGGGATCTCGCCATAGGAGCGACGGGCATAGCTGGTGAAGGTCTCGTTGGAGACCGAGTCGCCTAGATTGATCGGCTCCGGCTCGCGCGGGTCGATATAGTCGCCCTCACCCAGAAACGAGGATGGCGTGTAGTCGTAGCCGTCGGGGCGCTGGGGCATATGGCCCAGCCGCGCCATACGCTCGTTGTGGCGCTCGGCCATGGTGTCGGCAAGCGACGCGCCGATCTCGATCGGGCGCACGCGCAGATCCTCGCGCGGGGGGCGCGGCGGATCCTCGGGCAGCGTGCTCAGCTGCTGGCGCTCGCGCAGGGCGTGGGCGTCGCGCAGGGCATCGCGGTCGAGCTGCTCGCGGGCCTCGCGGCTCTGGAACAGCCGCGCGAAGCTGGTGATCAGCGCTGGCGGCGCGGCAGGCTCGCTGGCGGCGGGGGCGAGCGGCGCGGCAGGCCCTGCGGGCGCAGGCGCGGCAGGCGCGGGCTGGTCGGCGGGGCGGCTGGCAACCACCAGGCGCAGCGCCATGCCATACACATGCTCCAGCTCGTAGTCGCGGCTGAGTGCAGACACGTCGTTGACGATCGTCTGGGTATCGGGGCTGCGCAGCATGTGCTCGGCCATATCGCGGCGCAGCGCGGGCGCAAACGAGCTAGAGCAGAGCAGCATGGTGTCGCCAGGGCGCAGCGTGGCCTGGTAGAACGACGGCTCGATGGTGAGGCTGGCCCCCAGCGCGTTGGGCTTGGGGTGGGCCACGGCGTCGCCGCCCGCCCAGGCGGCGGCCTGCGGCAGCGCGCGCAGCTTGCCCTCGGCCAGCAGGTAGGCCTGCGACGGCAGCACCTGGGCGATAAACAGCCGCTGCTCTTTGATCACCGCACATGTGACGCCCACATACGAGCGTTTGGCGGCGGCGGTGGTGAAGTTCTGCTGGTAGAGCTGGCTGTTGGCCTTGTCGATCGCCTTGCGCAGCGAGGACGGAATGCTGTACGAGCTGTCCTCGTAGAAGGCCTTGCGCAGCGTGCGCAGCATCTGCAGGCATGCCTCGCGCTCACGCCCGTTCTCGTGCGTGGCCTCGGCAATGATATACAGGCGGCCCTTGCGCGCCTCGGGGGCAAATGGTGAAGCAGGCTCGAACGCCAGGATCAGGTCGCTGTGCTGCTGCAGCTGGCCCTGGGCGATGCTAAACTGCTGAAAGTTCGTTTCGTAGCGTGGCATTGTGCTCAGTTCGGGTGGTCGATGATGCTGCCAAATTATACCACGTGCGCCCCGGCGCGGCGGGGCGGGCCGCACCACGGCAGGGCCTATACGTCCTTGGTACGCCGAAGATTTTTCGCCACCAAGACGCCAAGAGAGCGCAAAAGAGCGAATACCACGAAGGCGCGAAGGTGCCGCCAGCTGGCCAAATCATGCCGCGCCAAGGGTATCGGGCCGCATACGATGATGAAGTGGCAGGACGGTCGGCCCGACGAGGAACGCTACACACATTGCTACAGTCGGGCCACATGGAAACGCCCGAAAACGCGACACCAGGTGAGGTGCCACGCCCCAGCGCGCCCACCCAGCAGCGCCGCAGCCCAGCGTATTTCCCGCGCAGCGTGCGCCGCACGGCGCGCTACGAAGCACCTGTGTACTCCACAAAATCGCTTACACACTCCACAGCTTATCCACAGCTTATACCCCCATACCCTGTGCTATAATGCCCACAGAGCACAGGGTTCCGCGCATACACACGCACGTGTTATGTATATCTAGCGCGCCCTGCTGCGGAATTTCCTGACATCGCCAACTTCCCTGCATACGCCGCCTCGCTCCCACACCGCAGTCTGGGCAGCGTGCTATTGCAGAAGTGTCAATAGTTTTTATCAAAAGCACGAGACGAAGGGCGAAATGGGTTCGATCCTTCGTCTTTCTGATCTGCACTTCCAAGGTTGCTCGGAGCCGCACCATGTCGAACGATTTTGTCCACCTCCATGTTCATTCAGAATATAGCCTGCTAGATGGCTACGCCACCACCAAGGGCATCGTCGAGCGGGCCGCCGAGCTGGGCATGGACAGCATCGCCCTGACCGACCACGGCGTGATGTATGGCGCGATGGAGTTCTACACCAACGCCAAGAAGGCCAACATCAAGCCGATCATCGGCATGGAGGCCTACATGGCCCCCAACTCGATGAAAGACCCGATCGTCAAGGGGGGCAAGAACTACTACCACCTGGTGCTGCTGGCCCAGAACGAGATCGGCTACGAGAACCTGGTGCGGCTCACCTCGCGCGCGCACCTGGATGGCATGAACCGCGGCGTGTTCGCCCGCCCGCGCATCGACTGGAACCTGCTGGAGCAGTACCACGAGGGCATCATCGCCACATCCTCCTGCATCGCTGGCGAGGTCATCCAGAAGCTCACCGCGCAGGACAAAAAGCAGGCCCGCGAGGTGGCGGCGCGCTACCGCGACCTGCTGGGGCCAGAGAACTACTACCTTGAGCTGCAGCTACACGGCAACACCCCCGAGCTAGAGCCGATCAACGACGAGCTGGTGCGCATCAGCCACGAGCTGGGCATCCCCCTGGTGGCCACCAACGACACGCACTTCATCCGTGCGCAGGATGTCGAGACCCAGGGCCGCGTGATGGCCATGGGCTTCAACCTGACGTACAAGGAGTTCTGCTCGAAAAGCTACCAGATGGATGAGACCTACCACATCATGTCGGCGGAGGAGATGTACCAGCGCTTCAAGCGCTACGGCACATCGCCGATCGAGAACACCCGCCGCATCGCCGACATGGTGCACCTCAAGCTCGACTTTGGCCGCGTGCAGCTGCCCGAGCTGAAGTTCATCCCCGAGGGCCACGACGCCGAGAGCTACCTGCGCGTGGTGTGCGAAGAGGGTCTGATGAAGCGCTTCGGCGGCCAGGTGCCCGAGGAGTACGTCAAGCGGCTCGACTACGAGCTGGACGTGATCAACGCCACCGGCTTCCCCGACTACATGCTGATCGTCTGGGACTACGTGAAGTTCGCCCGCTCCAACGGCATCCCCGCGCTGCCCCGTGGCTCGGCGGGCGCGTCGCTGGTGCTCTACAGCCTGTTCATCACCGATGTCGACCCGCTGAAGAACAAGCTGCTGTTCGAGCGCTTCCTCTCGCGCGAGCGCCTTGAGATGCCCGATATCGACACCGACTTCGCCGACTCGCGCCGCCCCGAGATCCTGGACTACATCGCCCGCACCTACGGGCGCGAGAACGTGGCCCAGATCATCACCTACGGCACCCTGGGCGCGAAGGCCGCCCTGCGCGACATGGGCCGCGTGCTTGAGGTGCCGCTCAGCGATGTGGACCGCGTGGCCAAGCTCATCCCCACGCTGCCGGTGGGCACCACCATCGCCATGGCGCTAGAGCGCGTGCCCGAGCTGAAGCAGATCTACGACAACGAGCCGCAGCTGCACGAGCTGATCGACTGGGCGCGCAAGGTCGAGGGCCGCATGAAGAGCGTGGGCACCCACGCCTGCGGCATTGTGGTCTCGCGCACCCCGCTGGAAAACATGGTGCCGCTCCAGCGCACATCCAAGGATGAGAACGCGGTGATGGCCGCGTTCGAAGGCCCCACCCTGGCCAAAATGGGCCTGCTGAAGATGGATATCCTCGGCCTCGCCAACCTCTCGATCGTGGCCGAGGCGCTCAAGTATATCGAGCAGACCACTGGACAGAAGATGTGGCTCGACCAGATCCCGCTGGAGGATCGGGCCACCTTCGAGAGCCTGGGCCGCGGCGAGACCAAAAACGTGTTCCAGCTGGAAAGCGCGGGCATGACGCGCTACCTGATGCAGCTGAAGCCCACCCGCGTTGAGGATCTCTACGCCATGGTGGCGCTCTACCGCCCCGGCCCGCTTGAGCAGATCCCAGTCTACATCCACAACAAGAACAACCCGCGCGACATCAAGTACCTGCACCCCATCCTCAAGCCCATCCTAGAGGACACCTACGGCGTGATCGTGTACCAGGAGCAGATCATGCAGCTGCTCCAGAACATCGCCGAGTACACGCTGGGCGAAGCGTATATCGTGATCAAGGCGATCAGCAAGAAGAACAAAGAGCTGATGGCCGAGAACGGCACGCGCTTCAAGAAGGGCTGCCTCTCCAAGGGCCTGACCGAGGCCCAGGCCGATCAGCTCTGGGAGCTGATCCTGCCCTTCGCCGGCTACTCGTTCAACCGGCCCCACGCCACGCTCTACGGCCTGCTCTCCTACCAGACCGCATGGCTGAAGACCAACTACCCCACCGAGTACCTGGCCGCCGTGCTCTCCGCCGCCGCAGGCGAGATCGAGGAGGTGGCCAAGTCGGTGGCCGAGTGCGCGCGGCTGGGCGTGGCCGTGCTGCCGCCCGACGTGAACCGCAGCGGCGAGGGCTTCACCCTGGAGCCGCTGCCCGACGGCCAGGCGCTCGACTACCCCAACCGCACCGGCATCCGCTTCGGCCTCTCGGCCATCCGCAACGTCGGCTCCGGCCCGGTGCAGTCGATCATCGAGGCGCGCGCACAGCACGGCGGATTCAGCTCGCTTGAGGATTTTTGCGACAAGGTGCCCCGCGCGGCGCTCAACAAGCGCGTGCTAGAAAGCCTGATCAAGTGCGGCGCGATGGACTCCATGCCCGGCACGCGCCACCAGAAGATGGCCATCCTGGATGCCGCTCTGAGCGCCGGGGTAGAGGCGCAGAAGTCGCGCGAGGCCGGGCAGGCCAGCATGTTCGACATGCTGGGCGGCGGCGACGCGGGCAGCGCGCCGGTGCACGCCATCCCGCTGCCGCCCATGCCGCGCACCCCGCAGAGCGACAAAGAGGCGCTAGCCTGGGAAAAAGAGCTGCTGGGCATGTACACATCCGACCACCCGATCGCCCGCGCGCTCGACGGCATCGATATGAGCCAGGTGACCACCATTGGCCGCCTAGGCGAGGATGAGAGCCTGGTGGGCCAGACGCTCACCTTCTGCGGCATGATCACCGGCACCCGCAAGCTGGCCACCAAGAAGGGCGACAGCATGCTGGTGGCCAGCTTCGAGGATATCGAGTCCTCGATCGAGCTCGTGGCCTTCCCTAAAACCTACGAGAAGTGCAAAGACCTGCTGGTGGATGATGCGCTGCTCTGCATCACCGCCAAAGTCGATCGCGGGCGGCGCGACGACGCCATCCAGCTGCTGCTGGAGACCGCCAAGCCGATCGAGTCGGTCGAGCGCGCCGCGCCGAGCGCCGCTGAGCCTACGCCCACCGCGCTCGCAGAAGAGGTTTCCGCCATGCCTATCGACCAAGAGCCGCCGCATATCGCCGAGTCGGCGCCGCCGCCATCCGCCGCACCCACGCCTGCCGCCAGCGCGGCCCCGGCTGCGCCCGCAGCACCGGTGCAGGTGATCAAATCGCGCGTGAAGGTGAATGTGGCCAGCGCCCACACCAGCGACAGCAACCATGGCAACGGCAACGGTGCCAGCAGCCCCAGCCCCAGCAGCTACGGGCCGCGCAGCACCCTGCGCATCTGGCTGCCCCACACCCGCGACTTCGACGCCGACGTGCAGATCATGCAGGACATCGACGACCTGCTGCGATCGAGCGAGGGCGAGGACGAGGTGCTGATCACCATCCAGAACAAAAACGCCCGCGTCGTCATCAAGCCCAACTACACCGTGCGCAGCACCGACGCCCTGCTGGCCCCGCTGCGCACCATGCTGGGCAGCGAGGCGGTTATCGTCGAGTAGCGGGAATCCCCCCTAGCGATAGGCAGCGCGGGCTGGCCTGCAGCAGGCCAGCCCGCGCTGCCTATCGCCACCCACACCCTCGTGGCAGGCCAGCGTTTCGCACGGCAGCGCCGCGCCTGCGCGTATGCAGATAGGCAGAAGGTAGAGTATACTAAGGGCCATGCCAAACCTTCAGCCAAGAGCTTGAACACTATGAGCCTCGATCTCCCCTCCCCCGAACCAACCGACGAACCCCGCATCGCCCTAGACCCAGCACGCTTCGAGGAGCGGCTCCAGGCCCTGCTGGCGCTAGAGACCATCGGCGAGGTGCGCAGCGCCATCCCCCAGGTGCGCGAGGAGTGGCTCGCCAGCGAGCGTGCCGCCGAGGGCGATGAGAAGACGCTCAGCCTGCCGCCGGGGTTTCTGGGCCAGGCGCTCGACCAGATCAGCCAGGCGCTCACCATCGAGCGCGCCCGCTACTATATCGAGCGGCTGCGGCGGCTGGCCGGTGAGCCGCGCACCAACGGCGTGAACGACATTGACCTGAACCGCTGGAAGACCTACGCCGACATCCGGACCGACAGCCTCTGGCAGATCGAACGGCGCGACACATCCGGCGCGCACACGGCGGGCTACTGGGGCAACTTCATCCCCCAGATCCCCAACCAGATGATGCAGCGCTACACCCGCAAGGGCGGCTGGGTGCTGGATGCCTTCGCCGGCTCGGGCACCAGCCTGATCGAGGCGCGCAGGCTTGGCCGCAACTGCATCGGCGTCGAGCTGCAGGAGCACGTGGCCCAGGGCTCGCGCGAGCGCCTAGACCGCGTGCCGAACCACAGCAGCGTAGCCACCGAGATCCACACCGCCGACAGCTCCACCTTCGACTTTGTGGCCGCGCTGCGCCGCCACGGCCAGCCCAAGGCCGATCTAGCCCTGCTCCACCCGCCCTACCACGACATCATCAAGTTCAGCGACGACCCCCACGACCTCTCCAACTGCGAGTCCATCCCCAGCTTCCTCGACCGGCTTGGCCAGGTGGTGGAAAACGTGTCGCTGGCGCTCGAAGAGGGGGGATTTTTGGTGCTGGTGATCGGCGACAAGTACGCGCGCGGCGAGTGGCACCCGCTGGGGTTCCAGGCCATGCAGGTGGTGCAGCAGCAGGGCTTCATGCTCAAGAGCATCGTGGTAAAAAATTTCGAGGAGACCACCGGCAAGCGCGCGCAGAAGGAGCTATGGCGCTACCGCGCGCTGGCTGGCGGCTTCTTTGTCTTCAAGCACGAGTATATCTTTGTGTTCGAGAAGCGTGGGCAGGAGCCCCAAGCCTAGCTTCTACACCACAAGCAAGAGGAACCCATGAGCGTACCGCAGCTTGTCACCCCCAGCTGGCTCGCCGAGCATCTTGGCGAGCCACATGTCCGCCCGATCGACGTTCGCTGGTATCTGACCGAGCCGGGCCGAGGTCGCCAGGAATATCTTGAGGCGCATATCCCCGGCGCGCCCTTCCTCGACATCGACGGCGACCTGGCCGCGCCGCGCGGCAGCGGCCCTGGCCGCCACCCGCTGCCCAGCGCCGAGCACTTCGCCGCCGCCGCCAGCCGCGCCGGGATCGGCCCCAGCACCCACGTGGTGGCCTACGACTCAAGCGGCGGGGCCTACGCCACGCGGCTGTGGTGGCTGCTGCGCTACTTTGGCCACCAGCAGGTGTCGCTGCTAGATGGCGGCTGGATGGAGTGGCTAGCCCAGGGCTACCTTACCGAGGCGGGCACGCCCACCATCGCCCCCGCGCCCTTCGTGGCCAGCCCCACCCCCGGCCTAGTGGTGAACGCCGACCAGGTCGACATACTGCGCACCCAGCCCGGCGCGCTGGTGCTGGACGCCCGCGCCGCCGAGCGCTACGAGGGCCGCAGCGAGCCGATCGACCCACGCGCCGGGCACATCCCAGGCGCGAAGTCGGCCCCCTTCGCCGCCAACCTGCGCGAGGATGGCAGCTTCAAAAGCCCCGAGGAGCTGAAAGCACAGTTCGCCGCGCTGGGGGCCGATGGGGCAGAGCAGATCGTGTGCTACTGCGGCTCGGGCGTGACCGCCACCCACAACATCTTCGCGCTGGCGCTGGCGGGCTACCCCGCCCCGCTGCTCTACGAGGGCTCGTGGTCCGACTGGAGCAGCGACCCAGCGCGCCCCGCGGCCACCGGCGGCGAGTAGCGACGCGCAAAAAAACAAAATCCCCCAGGGGCCGAATGGCCCCTGGGGGATTGTTGTCTGCGCTACTTCGTCACCAGCGGCAGGAAGACCGAGGTCTGCCCGACGCTAATCGCGCCCGCCTTCACGTCGCTCACGCCGCCCGACGTCAGCTTGACGCCATAGCTGCCCTGGGCAAGCGTGGTCGGCAGGGTGAAGGTCAGCTGGCCCTGGTTCACCAGCACCACGCCGGTCACCGCGATCTCGCTGCCATCGGGGCCAACCAGCGCCACCGCAGTGTCGCTGCCGAAGTTCTGGCCCGTCACCGTCACCGTCGCGGCCTCGCCCAGCGCCACCGTGCCAGGCGACACCGCGCCGATCGCCACCGAGGTATCCGACTTACGCAGCGATGTCGAGATCGCCCAGGTGGTGCTCGGCAGCCCCGCGTCCTGCGCGAACA
Organism: Chloroflexia bacterium SDU3-3; assembly: GCA_009268125.1. NCBI lineage: Bacteria > Bacillati > Chloroflexota > Chloroflexia > Chloroflexia bacterium SDU3-3. The sequence continues at coordinate 220,945 of WBOU01000005.1, forward strand.
CGAAGCTGTGGGTGCCAGCCTTCAGCGGCACGCGCAGGGTGCTGACCGTACCGCGACCAACCGGCCCACGCGCCAGCGCGAGGCCAGCCGCCGAGTCGATCTTGATCTGGCCAGAGCCGCTGTCGACCGTCACCACCACCTGGTAGGTGCCATCCACCGGCGCGTTCAGCGTGATGGTCGACTGCAGGCCCGCCCCGCGCGAGATACCAGCCCAGTTCGACGGGATAGCGGCCACACCATACAGCACCAGATCATAGGCTATCTTGCCAGAGTTGGTGGCCGGAGCAACGATGTGGATCAGGTTGCGCCCCTTGGCCAGCGTGGTGCTGCCCCAGAACACCTCGGTGCCATACACCGTATCGGCGCTGTACACCTTGGCGTCGGCGTTGTAGATCTCCACCTTCATAGCATCAGCGGTCGCGCCATTCACCGCCAGGCGCATGTTCACCTGCGCGTCGCCGGTCAGGTACACCGGGATCCACTCCTCGGTAAACGCGTTGCCCGCGCCGCCCAGGGTCGAGCTCTTGGTGGCAAACGGCAGCGCGTCAGATTTCTGCTCGGTCGCGGCCACCGCCACGCTCCAGGTCGTCTGAGCCTGCGCTGGATCCTGCACCACCTGCAGCGTCTGCGCGCCGCCGGGCACAAAGGCGGTGAACGTCACACCAGCGGTCGTCACCGTCTTGCGCACATAGTTGCCGCCCAGCAGGAACTGGTAGCGGCCTGCATCCGCGCCCAGGGTGAAGGTGTAGAGGCCGTTGGAGGGGAATACCAGCCGAATCCGCGAGATACCGTCGCCGTTATGCTGGGCGCTGCCATAGCTGGTGCCCTTCCAGGTGACCGGAACCTGCGACACGGCGCTGATCTGAACATTGTAGGCCATCGTACCAGCGTTGCCCGAGGCCACCACGTGGATCGAGTTGGCGCCTTCGGTCAGCCCAGCCGTCACCCATGCCGTCTCGCCGCCAAACACCGGCGAGCTTGTGAAGACCTTCTCGGCCCCGTTGTAGAGCACAAGGGTCAGCTTGTCGGTGGTAGCGCCGCTGGTCGCGATGCGGATATTCACCGGCTGATCTGCCGCGATCTGCAGCGGGATGTGCTCCTCGGCGAAGAACGAGCCGCCACCGATCTGCTGCGTGCTCTCGCTGCTGGGCAGCGCATCCACCCCGCCCACCGGGGTCAGGCCGATGCTCCACTCGGTGGTTGCGGCGGACGCCGCCTGCACCACCGTGAGCGTGTGCACGCCAGCCGACAGGTAGTAGGTCGTGTCAGCTGCCTTTGGGGCCTTGCCCGACACCACCGTCTTCCAGATCTCGCCGCTGTCAACCCGCAGCTGGTAGCTGCCCTTGGCGGCCTCCAGGGTAAAGCGGTAGAGGCCGCTCGTCGGGGCCGTTACCTGGGCCGCGCTCTGGGTGCTGCCGCTCTGGGCCACACCGCTGAGCGTCGGCACATCCTCGCCGAACTTCGGCGCGATGTCCAGCGCGTAGGCCTGCAGCGAGTAGCTCAGCGCGCTGCTGCTGGTGTTCTTCAGCACCAAGATGCCGCTCGGCGAGGGCAGCGTGGTGTAGCCCCACACCGTCTCGCCGGTGCGCGCCGTCCATGCTGCGCCATCCACGCCCTGGATGGTCACCTGGATCGCGTCGTTCGCCGCACCGCCGCTCACAGCAAAGCGGATATTTGCCGGGCCGCCGGTGTAGAACGAAAGCTGCTGCTGGCTGCCCGCAGGGATCGAGCCAGAGCTGTTGATCAGCTGCTCGCCTGGGTCGGCGGCCTTGGCTGGCACGGCGGTGAAGCCCACCGCGACCAGCGCGCAGAACAATACCCCAACAAACAACGAGCGGAGACGGACATTCATCACGGTAACTCCTTACACTGGCAGGGGAGATCAGCTTGTACAATATCGTCGAACGGCAGCATCCAGCCAGGCGCACAAGATGTACACGCTACCGCGCAGCCCGCCACGCATCCTTGCGCCTGTGTAGGTATGTTCGAGCATACAGACACACTCTGACCTTTAAACAACAGACAAAGCCGCTTAGAGCATACCCAAAGAACTTGGGCGGGGGAATAGCCCGAAGGTACCGCCTAGTACTATGCTCCTATCTGAGTTAGGGTAGGACTTGACCTGCTCGCATACCAGCGTTCAGGACTTTCGGGCCGTATCGATTCCCACATCGCCCCTATAGCAAGATCGTCGCCGCCAAGGCTGCAAGAAGCATCCAAGCAAAAAAACTGGTACCGCGCAGATCACCGCTCGCTGGCTGGTTGACTCGCCTTCGCGTCTTCGTGGGAGACCGGTTCTTTTGTCCCCTTAGTGTCTTGGAGCCTTGGTGGTAAAACATGCTGCCGAACAAAGAACGCAGAGGCCCCGCAGCTCGGCCAAAAGGCGTGGTCGCACCCGCGCGAGATGTGGTACAATAGCCCGGAAAGGCAAAGACGGAGACGAGTAGGCAGCCCCTGGCTGGTCTAGCGAGCGCACACCCGGTGCAAGGTGCGCCCACCCACCTGTCGAACATCCCTCCCGAGCCGGCCAGTGAACGGCCCAGCGGCCCCCGCCGCCCCAGGCCCAGTAGCCGCGCCCGCCCTCGCCCGGCGTTACCACGGCGGCGGTGTGCTAGCACCGCACCGAGCGCCCCTGCCCCGCACCATGCGGCACAGCGGGGGAAGCAGGGTGGTACCACGGGGTTTTTCGCCTCGTCCCTGGTTGGGGGCGGGGTTTTTTGTTGTGTTCTGGGGTCAGCCCCAACGAGTGGGCAGGAGGAAGCCCGATGGCATTCAAGGCAGTAGATACGCGCGCCTCATTCCCCACGCTGGAAAGCGGCGTCAGCGAGTGGTGGAAGGCCAACGGCGTGGTCAAGAAGTCGCTGGAGAGCGGCGACCGCAGCAACCCGTTCATCTTCTTCGAGGGGCCGCCCACCGCCAACGGCAAGCCCGGCGTGCACCACGTGGAGGCCCGCGTCACCAAAGACCTGATCGTGCGCTACCAGCGCCTGCGCGGGCGCTATGTGATCGGCGCGCGCGGCGGCTGGGACACCCACGGGCTGCCCGTCGAGGTCGAGGTCGAGAAGGAGCTTGGCTTCAAGGGCAAGCCCGACATCGAGCGCTACGGCATCAAGGAGTTCAACGCCAAGTGCAAAGAGAGCGTGAACCGCTTTGTCGACCGCTTCGAGGAGCTGACCGACAAGATCGCGTTCTGGCTCGACCTTGAGCACCCCTACACCACCTACGACAACAGCTACATCGAGTCGCTGTGGTGGATCTTGCAGCAGCTCTGGCAGCAGGATCTGCTGTTCCGCGACTACAAGACCACCTGGCACTGCCCGCGCTGCGGCACCACCCTGGCCGACGCCGAGGTGGCCCAGGGCTACGAGGAGAACACCGACGACCCCTCGGTGTGGCTGCGCTTCCGCCACACGCCGTCGGGCCACGCCCACGACGCGCTGCTGGCCGATTCCGCGCTGGTGGCCTGGACCACCACGCCCTGGACGCTGCCCGCCAACGTGGCGATGGCCGTGAACCCCACCGCCAACTATAGCCTGGTGGAGTACACCGGCGGCGAGCAGCCCGAGCGGCTGGTGCTGGCCGAGGCCCGGCTCGATGCCACGCTGGGCGAGGGCAACTACACCGTGCTGGCCACGCTCACCGGCGAGGCCCTGTGGGGCGTGCGCTACGCCAACCTGTTCGAGGGCGTGGCGGGCGCGGGCGACACCCCCGACCTCACCAAGGCCTACCGCGTGGTGGCCGACGACTTTGTGTCGCTCGACGACGGCACCGGCATCGTCCACATCGCCCCGGCCTACGGCGACCTGGAGATCGGGCGCAAGTACGACCTGCCCACGCTGTTCTCGGTGCAGCTGGATGGCAACACCGACGCCGCGTTCGAGCCGCTGGGCTTCGGCGGCATGTTCTTCAAGCAGGCCGACCCGCTGATCACGCGCAACCTGAAGGAGCGCGGGCTGCTGTTCCGCGGCGGGCGGGTGAAGCACACCTACCCGTTCTGCTGGCGCTGCAAGACGCCGCTGCTCAACTTCGCCAAGCCCTCGTGGTACATCCGCACCACCGCCAAGAAGGATCTGCTGGTCGACAACAACCAGCAGGTCCACTGGGTGCCCGAGCACATCCAGAACGGGCGCTTCGGCAACTGGCTGGTCAACAACATCGACTGGGCCATCTCGCGCGAGCGCTACTGGGGCACGCCCCTGCCGATCTGGGTCTCCAGCAACGGCCAGCACACCGAGGTGGTCGGCTCGGTGGCCGAGCTGTCGGCCAAGGTCGGGCGCGACCTGAGCGATCTGGATCTGCACCGCCCCTTCGTGGACGAGCTAACCTGGGAGCACCCGCAGCACGGCACCATGCGCCGCGTGCCCGATGTGGCCGACGCCTGGTTCGACTCCGGCTCGATGCCGATCGCGCAGTGGCACTACCCGTTCGAGAACAAGGAGCTGTTCGAGCTGGCTGGCCAGGCCGACTTCATCTCCGAGGCTATCGACCAGACCCGCGGCTGGTTCTACACCCTGCACGCGGTCTCGACCATGCTGTTCGACCGGCCCGCGTACAAAAACGTGATCTGCCTGGGCCACATCCTCGACGCCAAGGGCGAGAAGATGTCGAAGTCGCGCGGCAACATCGCCGACCCGTTCGAGCTGCTCGATCAGTACGGCGCTGACGCGATGCGCTGGTACATGTTCGCCAGCGCGCCGCCCTACAACGCCCGCCGCTTCGGGCCGGACTACATCTCGGAGATGCTGCGCCAGTTCCTGCTGACGCTCTGGAACACCTACGCCTTCTTCGTGACCTACGCCAACCTGGATGGCTGGACGCCCAACAGCGGCGTGACGCCCGAGCTTCAGCCCACCGACCGCTGGGCGTTGTCGCGCCTGAACGCGCTGGTGCGCGACATGACCACCGGCCTCGACTCGTATGACGTCTACGCGCCCGCTAAGGCCGTCGAGTCGTTCGTCGAGGAGCTTTCCAACTGGTACGTGCGCCGCAACCGCCGCCGCTTCTGGAAGGAGGAGCACGACGGCGACAAGGAGGCCGCCTACCACACGCTCTACACCTGCCTGGTCACGCTGGCCAAGCTGATGGCCCCGTTCACGCCCTACATGGCCGAGGAGATCTACCAGAACCTGGCCCAGGGCGACGCCAAGGAGGCCGAGTCGGTGCACTTGACCACATGGCCCACCTACGACGAGGCCCTGATCGACGAGCAGCTGCTGGCCGACACCGCCCTGCTGATGGAGGCGGTGAGCCTGGGCCGCGCCGCCCGCAAGGGCGCTGCGGTGAAGGTGCGCCAGCCGCTGAAGGAGCTGTGGGTGCGCGTGCCGCCCACCTCGCTCGATGGCCTGAAACGGCTTGAGGGCGAGCTAAAGGACGAGCTGAACGTCAAGGCCGTGCGCTACCTCGACAGCTCATCCAGCCTGGTCGAGTACCGCTTCAAGCCCAACCTGCGCGTGGTGGGCAAGAAGTACGGCAAGCAGGTGCCCGCGCTCACCGCCGCCCTAAAGGAGCTGGCGGGCGAGGCCGCGCGCGCCGCCGCCCAGGCCCACGAGGCCGGGCAGCCCTTCACGCTCACCGTGGGCGGCGAGGCCCTGGAGCTGCAGGCCGACGAGGTGCTGGTCGAGTCCTCCTCGCCGGAGGGCTACGCGGTGGCCGAGGGCGCTGGCGTGCTGGTGGCGCTCGACACCACACTCACCCCCGAGCTGGTGGCCGAGGGCATGGCCCGCGAGCTGGTGCGCAACATCCAGGATGCCCGCAAGGCCGCAGGCTTCGAGATCGCCGACCGCATCCACATCTACCTGGGCGGCGCGCCCGAGCCGGTGACGGCGGTGGTGGCCGAGTACGGCGCGTACATCCGCAGCGAGACCCTGGCCGAGTCGCTGACCCTGGCGGCCCCGCCCGCCCAGGCCCACGCCGAGCAGCTGGAGCTGGGCGGCGCGACGGTGGCGCTGGGCGTGGCCCGCGTGGCCTAGCGCAGCACGCATCGGGGGAAACAGGGAGGCCAGCGCAGTGCGCTGGCCTCCCTGTTTATGCCCGCAGCTTGTTGATCGAGGGTGCCTCTATCGCCCATATCGCATCGTGTGTTGCGCTGTGGTCAAGGCCAACATCACCACGCCCAGCGCTCAGCGCTGCCCCTACCCCGTAGGCAGGGCCATAGCGCGGGCCGCATTCGATGCTGCCTGGGAACCTGTCGCATCAATCACGCGTCCTCTCAGGAGATAGACGTGAATAGATGCACAGGAGGCGGTTATGCTCGGTTTGCCCAGAATACTGGTTGCCAGCTTCATCGTGTGGTCGCTCGCCGGGTGTGGCGGCCAGGTATCGCAGGCAGCATCGCAGCCCACAGCAGCGCCTACCACCCTCGCTCCCCTCGCCCCCGAGCCGACGGCAGCGCCTAGCACACCAACGATCCCCTCTGCCCAGCCAGCTGCGATCAGTGAGATGGTGGCCCCAAAAACACCGATTACGGTGCGCCTTGATGCGCAGGTCCTCGACCCCGCTCAGAGCACCATCCGCTATGTTATGACCGTAACATCGGCCATTTCGCTCCCCGATATCGAGGCATCGTTCTGGATAACACCACATATGCGCTTAGTGGCAGGGCAGGCAACCGATCACACCCCGCTCGAAGAAGGCATCGCTAAGCAGTTCGCCATCGATGTGCAGCTGGAGGAAGAAGGCACCTATGATATGGTGGCATGGGCTGGCACGACAGGCTCCGGCAATAGTGACGCCTTGTATGTACGACAGCAGGAAGGCACCTTCGCGATCTCGCGCGATGAACTGCCGCACCCCACACAGCATCGGCCACCGCCCCCCACCGCTCGGCCTGAGCTGCCAACGGTAGCGCCCACCACGCCAACGCCTACAGCGGTGAAGCCACCATCGCTGGCTACGGTGCGCCTTGATGCGCAGGTTCTCGACCCCGCCCAGCGCACCATCCGCTATGTTATGACCGTGACCTCGACCATTTCGCTCCCCGATATCGAAGTGTGGTTCTGGGTAACGCCACATATGCGCCTGATGGCAGGGCAGGAAATCTATCACGCCCCGCTTGAAGAAGGCATCGCCAAGCAGTTCACCATCGATGTGCAGCTTGAGAAGGAAGGCCTCTATGAGATGACGGCTGGGGCTGCTTCCAAGCATGAGGGCTGGGCAATAAAAGAAGCTGATAGCCTCTATATACGCCACCAAGGCAGTACCTTCGAGATCGTACGCAACGGGAGTTCCTAAGCCAAAACAACAGCGAAACACCACCGTAGGGGCGGGACTCGTGTCCACCTGCGATGATCGGCATCGCGTCGCGCCGTGGGCATTGCACAGGAAGACCATGCGCGCGGCGATCTTTGATGGGGGCGGGCACGAGACCCGCCCCTACGCCATGGATGGCATCGGGCGGGCATGCGAAGAACGCCATGGGCGGGCCTTGTGCCCGTCTATAATGATCGGCGTCGCCACATCATCACATGGCCTATCTCGCAGGCAAAACATAGATCGGGTGTCAAAGCTTCCTTGCCTTTTCTTGCATTCTATCTATACTTCTCTACAAGATATGCGCTATCTCAGAGGCAATACAGCGCTATCGCGATAGGCCCCGCGCTGCCATTTCAGAAAAATACCGCTCATCCAACGAGTTCAGCCTCTCATCCAACGAGTTCAAGTCTTCATCCAACGAGTTCAGCCTCTCATCCAACGAGTTCAAGTCTTCATCCAACGAGTTCAAGTCTTCATCCAACGAGTTCAGCCTCTCATCCAACGAGTTCAAGCCTTCATCCAACGAGTTCAAGCCTTCATCCAACGAGTTCAGCCTCTCATCCAACGAGTTCAGCCTCTCATCCAACGAGTTCAGCCTCTCATCCAACGAGTTATCAGTTCATGAAGGAGAAAACGGTGCCGCAGCTCACTGACATCACGCGTGAGGGACAATCGACCAAGCTATTCAACACCATCGCCGAAAACCCCGACCTCCAGCATGCTCTAGAGGAGGCCGGTTACACCAGCGACGTCATCGCCCAGGGCAGGGCGCTCCATGACGCCCACATTGCCGCGCTCAACCATGCGAATCAGGCCCAAGGCAGGCGCATCAATGCAACCAAGGCCCTACAAGATCAGATGAAAGCCATGAAGATACAGGTGAGTGGGCTAGAGAAAATTGTGCGGTCGCTGTTTGGGAAAGATGCGGGGGTGCTGCGGGCATTGGACATGCGACAATATGCCGCTTTTGGTACGGTCAAAACACCCGAAGAAAAGGCCTCACGCCAGCCAAGCAAATCGCAGGCCGCCTTCCTGGCCCACGCCCGCAGCCTCTACGATGGGGCGCTGGCCCGCCCCGACGTGCTGGAGAAGCTGGCCACCGTGGGCTACCCCGCCGCGCGGCTCGCGAGCGAGCGCGAGCAGGTTCTGGCGCTGGCCCAGGCCGACGCCGCCCAGGAGGTGCGCAAGGCCGAGGCCAAGGCCAGCACCGCCGCCCTGAACGCCGCCGAGCGCGCCCTCGACCAGTGGGTGAGCCAGCTGGCCACCGTGGCCAAAGTCCACATGCGCGCCCGCCCCGATCTGCTCGACAAGCTGGGGCTGTAGAGGGACGCAGTAGGCCGCTCACTTTTGAGGCTGGTTCTGCGTCGTTTTGGGGTCAGCCCGACCGTAGACTATGCTTGCAGCATTGCCCGGTCGGGCTGACCGTTGCGGCTTCGATGATGATGGTTCCTTGTGGTTGGTGGGTGCGTGCCCTACGCGGGCAGCGGCTAGGGGCCTGCCCCTAGCAACCCCGCGAGGGGGCATCGCCCCCTTCGAACCCCCAATTTGAGGCATTCCCGTGCTGTTCGCTAGCTGCTAGTGTTCGTGCATATGGCCATCAAAACACGCGCAGCACCTTCGCCGCATGGGCCGGGTGGGTAAGGTGTGGCAGTACTTATTTTGAAACTGGTTTGCAGGCGATGATGCGCTGTACATGGTCTAATCTGGCACGCAGTTCGCACGCTTTACCGCATCCAAAAGCCCATCCATGAAAATGATACCTGCTGAGGGGCGGGCCGCCCGCCCACAATGATCGGCAGCGCGCCGCACGCGCTACCGCCCCAGCAGCGGCAAGAACACCTGCCCGCCGCATGTGCGCAGCGCCGCCCCGGCATCCACGATCCCCCAGCCGGTATCGTCGTCGCGGCCCGCCGCGCCCACACCCTGCGCGCTGCGCAGCAGGCAGCCGCGCAGCTGGGCGGGCGTGGTCTGCGGGTAGCGCTCCAGCACCAGCGCCGCCACGCCCGCCACGTGAGGGGCCGCCATGGATGTGCCCGACATGGCGTAGAAGCCGCCGTCGCGCCAGGTGCTGAGGATGCCCTGGCCGGGGGCCAGCAGATCGAGGCGCGGGCCGGATGCCGAGAAGCTGGCCCGCAAGCCCGCCGCGTCGCTCGCACCCACGCTCAGCACGCTGGGGTAGGCCGCCGGGTAGAGCACCGCGCCGCTGTTGCCAGCCGCCGCCACCACCACCACCCCGCGCGCCTCGGCCTGGGCCACGGCGTCGGCCAGCAGCGGGCTGGGCGCGTCGAAGCCCAGGCTCATATTCACCACCCGCGCGCCGTGCTCCACGGCGTAGCCCAGCCCCCGGATCACATCCGATTCCCAGCCGCTGCGGTCGGCATCCAGCACCCGCAGCACCATCAGCCGCGCGCGCCAGGCCAGCCCGCTGGTGCCCTGGCCGTTGTCGCCGCGCGCCGCGATGATGCCCGCCACGTGGGTGCCGTGGCCATCGGGGTCGGCCAGGTCGGCGTCGTCGCGGGCGTAGCTCTGGAAGTTGCTGACCACGTGGTAGAAGTGCCAGCCCGAGGTATCGTCGATCAGGCCGTTGCCATCGTCATCTAGCCCGTTCCCCGCGGCCTCGCCGGGGTTCTGCCAGAGCTGCCCGGCCAGATCGGGGTGGTCAAGCTGCGCGCCGGTGTCCAGCACAGCGATCGGCACATCCAGCGTGGAAGTGACCACATCCCAGGCCTCGGCGGCGTGGATCTGGCCGATCGCCCACTGCGAGGCCAGCAGCGGGTCGTCGGGCAGAGCCTGGGCCGCCAGGCGGTGGTCGGGCTGGGCCACGGCCACCCCGGGCAGCGCGGCCATGCGGGCGGCGTAGGCGCGCTCGCCGCCCACCGGCACCTGCACGCTCAGCATGTCCTGGGCAAGGGCCGCATCCAGCGCGGCATCCGGGGGCAGCAGCCGAGCCACACCTGCGGCGCTAGCCCCTGGGCGCAGGCGCACCAGCACCGCGCCGGGGCGGATGTCGGGCGGCGGCGCGGGCGCGGCAGCAGCGGGGGTAGCGGCGGCGCAGATCAGCGCGCACAGGCAGAAAAGAGACAGATGCACAGGCATAGACCCCTCAGAACACAAAAAGCGTGCCGAGGCCCAGTGGGCCTCGGCACGCCACGCATGCGGTCTTACTTCGACGAGATCGGCAGGAAGTTGATCTTGCCGAACTGCTCAAGGCGCAGCGATGTGAAGGCCCCATCGTTGACCTCGACCTTGTTCTGCACCCGGACCGCCAGCATGGTGGTGCGGGTCAGCTTGTAGCTGAAGCTCACCTTGGCCCCGCTGTCGATCGTCGCGCTGCCGGTCAGCACCACAGCGATCGCCTCGCCGGGTGCGGCGCGCACCGCATCCAGGCCAGCCACGCCCTTAGTCGCCAGGATCTGCTGCACCTGGGACAGGGTGGCCTTCACCGGCACCGCGCCATCGCTGGCGCTGCCTTCCACATAGGTGGCAGCCGCCTCGTCAAAGTCGCTGTACACCGTGAGCTTGGCCGGGCTGCCCACGTTCTGGCCCACCACCTTCACTGTCACCGGGTCGGTGATGCCGCCATCAGGAGTGATCGTAGCCGACGAGTCCGCCGCCGTCTTGGTGTTGTACACCCGGATGGTGCCGTACGAGCCGTTGTCGGCCTGGCCAACCACCTCGAAGTGGTAGCCGTACTGCAGGTTGGTCGAGCCGGGGTTACCGCTGTGCTGGCCCGTCACCACTACTCCAGCGGTCGAACCAAGATCCAAGAAGTTCACAATATCGGCGCTATAGATCGTCTCGTAGGCGCTCGGCGTCGTGCCCTCGGAATCGGCCACGAACTCGGCAGGCGTCTTGGGCGAGTAGTAACCCGAAGCTGGCACGACCACGCTGGCGTCGGGGTCGCTCAGCGCAAAGCGCCGCGCGCGCACAGCCGAAGTGGCCACCGCCGTATCCAGCCGTTCGACGCCTGGGTAGTAGCCCAGCGCATCGTGGAAGCCGTTGACCGCAGGCAGCGCGGCCTGCAGGGTGGGCGTATACACATAGTCGGAGCCGATCAGCGAGGCCAGCGTCAGCGTGACCGCAGGCGAACCCTGCAGGTTGAAGGCGCTGTTGATCGCCTGCACGCGCCCGCTCCAGTTGTTGCCTGGCGCGTAGGGGAAAGTGCCCACGCCGGTGGTGATCTTGCCGTTCCTGGGGCCGCGCAGCGGCTGCGGGTTGGCATCCACGATCAGCAGGCCGCCCTTGGGGCCTTCGCTGGGCAGATCCTCCAGGGTGGCGATCGGCGCGTTGGTCGCGCCAAACGGGTCGACGCCATAGCGGCTATCGCGCAGCCAGACCAGCAGGCCGGGGGCGTTAACCGGCGTGTGGTCGACGCGGAACTGCTCGCGGCCATCGGCGGTGATATCCGAGAAGATCGTGTTGTAGCCATACTTCAGGCCTCGGTCGAAGCCATCGGTATTGCGCCACTCCAGCAGGTAGTACTCGGGGAACTCCTGCGTGCCATCCGAGAAGCCCCAGCCAGCGCCCAGCGTCTCGCCCGGAATACCGGCGGCAACGGCAGGCACCCAGCCCTTCAGGTCGCTGCTCTCGATTCCGTCGCTGAAGATCGCCGTGATACCCTCGCGCACCACAATGTTGTCGATGAACGAGCCGCGCAGGAGCGAGGCCTCATCGGTGTTGTAGCGGAAGCGCAGCTTGATATTCTGGCCAGCGTAGGCCGAGAGATCGTGCGCCACGCGCTCCCAGCCGCCGCTGGAGCCGGTGTAGGCGTAGGCATTCTCGTAGGCGAAGCGCTTGAGGTTGCCGTTCGGGTCGGTGTAGCTCGGCCCGCCCACGGTGGATGGGTCGGCGGTGCCGTCGATCACGCCCGGCAGCGTGGTGTAGGTGGTGCCGCCATTGGTCGAAACCTCGACGAACAGGTAGTCCCAGTCCTCCTCGATCTCGTGATCGATGTCGAACTTCAGCGTGAGCGGGGCGCTCCGGCCAGCCAGGCTGAGATCACGGGTGATGGTGTTCTGCGCACCGTTCTGGTCATTGTTCGACCACCACGCCTGGTTGCTGCTACCCTGCAGCTCGGTATAGGTGACATGGTTGGGCGGCAGGTTCACGCGCACCGCCTGGGTGGTGCCCGCTGGCGGGTTCGAGGTCTGGCCCAGCTTCAGCTCCTGCGGTGCCGCCGACGGCTCGACCACCTTGTAGTCGGCCCAGCCGAGGGCGTATTTGTCCCAGGCGCTCATGTGGGTCGGGTGGGTGCCGATCAGCTTGCCGGTGTTGCTGCCGGTGCTCATCAGATCCCACCACACCACGTTGCTCTCGCCCGCGCGCGAGGTGTCGTACAGGTCGGGCAGGCCGAGGTCGTGGCCGAACTCGTGCACCAGCACGCCGGTCTCCACATCCTCGTACTGCAGGGTGTAGCCATTAAAGCGGATGTCGCGGTCGGTCGGGTCGCTGGGGTCTTTAGTGTGGGCGACAAAGTTGGGGTCGTTCTGAGGCACGCTAGAGCGGTGCGCCCACAGCGCCTGGTAGCCCTGCACGCCGCCGCCCGACGACTTGTCCTTGCCAGCGTGGAAGATCACCACGTGGTCGATCAGGCCATCGCCATCGGTGTCGTAGTCCTTCCAGGGGAAGCTGGGGTCGGCCTTGTTGATCTCGGTGATCAGGTCGGCGATCAGGGCCTTGGGGCCACTGCCGAAGTAGGGGTTGCTGGGCAGGCCGTCCATATCGGCCATATCCGCAGACTCACCATCGTAGCAGGCGCTCGCGCCGTAGTAGGCCTCGGAGTGCGGCAGCGTCACCCAGCCGATCACGCCCTTGGGGCCACCGTCGAACTGCACGTGGCCGCCCGAGACCTCCTCGTAGTAGTTGCGCATGGTCTGGCCGGCCAGGTTGATGCCGGGCTTGCCATCCTCGGGGTCGGTCAGGTCGAGCCGCACGCGCTCGGTGATGCCCTCGGTAGAGAACACCAGCTTCTCGTAGTACTCGCGCTCGAAGCTCGGCTGCCAGAACGTGAAGTTATCCAGCGGGCCGGGCGAGGGGATCTGGTTGTGCAGCGGGCCGGTGGCCGTCACATTCTCGGTGATGCAGGTCGGGTCATCCACCGAGGTGCGGTGCGAGAAGGCGGTGGCGGTGTCGGTGCCGCCGAAATCCACCATCACCGCGAACAGGCGCAGGGTGCCCTCCACGCCCAGGCCCATGGCCTTGGGGCTGCTGTTGGCGGCCAGCGCGCGCTGCTCGTTCTGCTGCAGCTTGGCGTAGGCAGCAGCGTTGGGGCCGTGGTAGTGCTCGGCGTTCCAGCTGTCCAGCAGCTCCTCGCGCTTCTGGGCCAGCTGCGCCGCCGATGCACCGGCCCCCAGCTGGCTGCGGGCAATCGCGCCAAGCAGCGTCTCACGCGGGGGCTGGAGGCTCAGGTCGCGCTTGAGGTCAAGCGAGCGGCCCGATGTGGTTGGCGTGGCTGCCGCGCCGGGGCCATCTTCTTGGGGCGCGCGCTGGGCCTGGGCCGCAGGGGCGGCGACCAGCGAGCATGTTAAGCCCAGCACCATCAGGGCTGCGGTGCGAGACCACACATAGGACAGTGATCGTTTCAAGCCAATGCTCCTTCTGAGTATGAAGGCCTACACACCTAGCGAAAGCGGCCTTTTGCAAAGCTCGTACACTAGCAAGGATGGATCAGAATGAAACAGCAGCAGCACCATCGCCACGCTGAAGGCAATATGGGGTGATAAGGTGATGAGAATGAATGGAATAAAATAGATAGTATGCGCGGTTGTTTTTTTTGTCAACTAGTCGACGGCCGTAAAAATGCACAAAGAGAAAGAAGCCCAAAGCATATTGATCTGGCATTAGCCCACCTTTAGTGCACTTTTCACCACCAGAGCCAGCTTCACAGCACAGCCACTAGCACAAAACGCACCATGTGAGAAAGGGTTCTCGCACGGTGCGTTTTGTTAGGAGATCATCCTACCAGCAACCACCTAGCTGCGATCATGCTAGCGCGTGACCAGCGGCAGGTAGATAAAGCTGTTCGGCCCGCCACCCGGCGTCGGCGTCACCGGCGTCGCGGTCGGCGTGGTGGGTGTGGTTGTCACCGTGCCTGTCGCGGTCGGCGTGGTCGGTGTCGTCGTCACCGTGCCCGTCGCGGTCGGCGTGGTCGGTGTCGTCGTCACCGTGCCTGTTGCGGTCGGCGTGGTCGGTGTCGTCGTCACCGTGCCCGTCGCGGTCGGCGTGGTCGGTGTCGTCGTCACCGTGCCTGTCGCCGTCGCCGTCGGCGTGGTCGTCACGGTCCCGGTCGAAGTCGGCGTCGAGGTCGGCGTCGGCTCGACAAGGTCGATCACCTCCAGCTTGTTGCCCTCGGCGTTGTGCATGTGGAAGAGTACGATGCCCTGCGTGTCGTTGTCGGCGTAGGCCGCGCGGTTGTAGACCGCCGGGATAGTCTCGCCCTGGTAGTCCACAAAGAGCGGTATGCCCTCGACGATACCGCCGCTGAACTGCACGCCAGGAGTGGCCGGGTTGTAGACCAGATCCGGGGTCGAATCGACCAAGTTGCCAGTGAGCTTCGAGTAGGTCGCCACCGAGTAGGTGAAGGTGCTGTTGCTGTCGGTCAGGCCCAGATCGGCAGCGTCAGCGCCCAAAACCATCGCGTTGGTGTGATAGGGCGCTTGGTCAATCGCACCGCTGGCAAAGTTGAGGTAGCCGACTGCCGAGCTTGCCCCCACCGAGTAGTCGTAGAGGCTGGTGACGAAGACATCCGTCGGGCTGGTGTTCTGCTTGATCGAGTTGTTGTAGAGCACATAGTCATAGAAGCCATCGTTGTCCGAATCGATGAAGATCTCGTAGTCAACGATATTTGGCGAATCCCAGCTACCGTAGCCCGAAACCAAGAAATACAGTTTGGTGTCATCGATCGACAGGTCAGGGGCATAGGTGCTAGAAACACCCACGTGCTGGATGTCGGAGGCGCGCGCGACGCCAGTACTGCCAGCATCGGGGCTGGTGTAGGCCAGCTCGAAGGCCGAGACGAGGGAGAAGGTGTCATCGGCCGCCAAGCCCGTATCAAAGCCCTCGCCCGTCAGGTCAATCGACACATCCTGCGAGGCAGCCCCCGTCAGCTCGACCTCGCTATCGGATGCCTGCATGGTGGATGTGATGCGCGGCGCGGCGTACACCGGCAGGCGCAGCTCGGATGCCGCCGTGGTCGGCACAAGCTTCAGGTAGCCCTGGGCCTCGCTGATCCAGTTGCGGGCATAGCCGACCTGGGTCGAATTCTCCGAGGGGCTGAGCGCGTGGTTCAGCTGCGCGGGATCCACCGTCAGCGTGATCGTCACATCCACGCTCGCGCCCGCCGCCACCGTCACCTGCGCGGGGCTGACCGTGTACGCGACGCCTGGGATGCTGGCCGCCGCCACATAGCTGAGATCGTAGGTGACCGAGCTGGCACCTTTGTTCTCGACCGTGGCCTGCTTCTGCAGCGTGATCGCCTCGGTGATCTCCAACGTGCCGAACGACACGCCGACCACATTCGGCTGCTCTTTGTTATAGATCAGCACCGAGTCGTTGGCGGCATTCACCAGATCCACGCGGCCAGCGCCCATGCGGGTGGGGCCGAAGATCGGCGAGTTGCTGGCAACCGCCGAGCGCACGTCGTTCTTCGCCGTGTTCATGGCCAGCGCCTTCAGCTCCTGCACGCTCCAGCCGGGGTGCAGCTGGCGCAGCAGCGCCAGCGAGCCTGCGATTTGTGGCGCGGCCATCGAGGTGCCATTCAGGCTCTCGCCCCCAGTGTTCGAGCCCGAGCGGGTGGAGAAGATACCCTGGCCGGGGGCGGCAATATCGGGCTTCAGCAGGCCATCTCGGCGCGGCCCCATCGAGGAAAAGTCGGACAGGGTGTCGCTCTGACCAGGGAAGCCGTACTGGCCCGTGCCACGGTAGGCCTTGTCAAAGGTAGCCGTGACACGCTTGCCAGCGGCCAGAGCCGCCTTGATCGCAGCGCCGGTGGCCTTGGGCATCGAGGCCGAGGGCGCAACCGAGCTACCCGTGATGCTCAGATCAAACACGTCGGTGTTGTCGACCAAGATAACGCCCTTGGCACCAGCAGCCACCGCATTCCCTGTGCGCGCGACCGAGCCGCCGCAGCTTGGGTCGGTCCAGTCCAGCAGGGCGATCTTGCCGTTCAGCAGGGCCTTGTTCGCCGTGGTGAAGGCCGCGCAGCCATCGCGCTGGGTGGGAGGGTAGACAATATCGCCCGTGAAGCCGGGCGCGGAATCCCAGGCGTAGGCCGCCGAGAAGGAGATAGGCTGCAGCGTATCAGCCAGCGCCTCGGAGTCGGCGGTCACGTGCATCGAATCCATAATGTCCGCTGCATCGACCGAGGAGGCCACGCTGATCACGCTGGCGGCAGAGCCAGGCGAGCCAGTGATGTAGTGGGTATCGTACGCGTTACCCGACGAGGCCACCACCACCACACCAGCACTCACTGCGCGCTCGCTGGCCACCGCATCAGGGTCGGTATCCAGGTCGTCATAGCCCGAGTAGCCCGAGCCAAGCGACATGTTCACCACATCCAGGTGATCGCTAGTGTCGCCGTCGCCATTGGGGTCGATCGCATAGTCCAGCGCTGGCACCACCAGGTTGGTCGAGCCATCGCAGCCAAACACGCGGATGCCATACAGCAATGCGCCAGGGGCTACGCCAGGGCCGATCTTGAATGAGGAAAGCGAGAAGTCGAGCGAGCTGTTGTAGGGGCCGGCGTAGGTATTGCCAGCTGTGGTGACGCCCAGGCCAGCCACGGTGCCCGCCACATGCGAGCCATGGCCGCCGCCGTCATCCGCCGAGCAATCTAGCGGGTCGGCATCGGGGTGAGGAACCGGCTGGTAGCTCGGCGATGTCGGGTCGGCGTTGTAGTCGTCGCCAGCCAGATCGGTGCCGCCCGCCACCTTGGCCGTGGGGAACGAGCCAGGCTCGATCACCGCACCATCATTGGCGGCGTAGTCCTTGGTGCCGCCAAAGTTGGCGTGGGTGTAGTCGATGCCCGTATCGATGATGCCAACGCGGATGCCCGTGCCGGTCACATTTGCGCCAGTGGTATTCCACAGCTGCGGCGCGCCGATCTCGGGCACGCTGATCGAGTTGTCGAGCTGCTTTGGTGTCAGGCGATGGATGGCCTTCACACTGCTGAGCGAGGACAGGGTGGAGAGCTTGGCGGCATCCACCATCACCGCCACGCCGTTGTAGACACGCTGCGAGGTATAGATCGTCTTCGCGCCAGCGCTCGTCAGAGCGCTCTGCAGGGCCGACTGCTCGCCCTTGATCGTGGCCAGCTGGCTTCGCTGCGCGGCAGCGATGGCATTCTGGGAAAAACCACGAGATTTACCCTCGATCGCCACCTGGAAGGTAGGGGGGGTCTTCAGCTCCAGCAGAACCTGTACATCACCCTTGGCCTGCTGCAGGCTCGGGGGGATCTTCGCGGCAAGCTCAGCGCCCGCCAGCTTTTGCGAATCGCGCACGGTTGGCGGCTGTGTGTGTTGGGCCGATGCGGTAAGCGGCACCATGCTGGCAAGGATCACAACCGTTGCCAGTGAGCGGAAAAGATGTCTCATGGGTTACCCTTGGCTATGAGAAAACAACTCCAAGAAACCAGCCTCCGACGAGCGAACAGTCCTTTCTATCCATAAAAAGCTATAGATAACAGCAGCTTTGTGCTGAAGACCACTTCATTATCGTAAGGCAGAGTAGATACCGTTTGGCATCACCAGGGTATACCAACCGAAGGGATACGAGCATATCGTTCCCATGCGCTTCCCACAACAAAATATGCAGAACCAGCCTATACAGGCGATATTTGATCGAATCTACCGCTCGGGCGATAGCAGAAAACCAGCATGGAATCTATCGACGACATCCATACTGGGCAACTTCGGTGTCAGAACTTAATGAAAAAATGAGAGTTCGGAGTATTATGCGTATTTTCGCCAGATTGTCAAGTTGACCACTCGGATCAACAAGGCCTATGCGTTCTCGTTCGGTAGACATGTTTACCACCAAGGCTCCAAGGCTCCAAGGCTCCAAGGAGAAAAAGAGAACGATGCCACGAAAACACGAAGGGGAGAAAACCGATTCACCATCAAGAGGCCCTAGGCAAAACATCATCATACAGAATGCATAGGCCCTGGGGACTTAGGTGCGCTTTAATTGACAGCCCCTATCCATACGGTATAATACCTAGGTCGGAAGCCCATAGGGCGGCGTGCTTGCCATGCCGCAAATCTATGGCCGATATCTACTTTATGAAGGAGAACGGCTATGCCTAGCCTCGGGCCAGTCGAACTGATTATCATCCTTGTGATTGTGGTTGTGCTATTTGGCGCGAGCCGGCTCCGTGGTATCGGCGGCGCACTGGGTGGCAGCATCAAAGAGTTCAAGCAGGCCGTGCGCGACGACTCGTCTGCGGCATCGAGCGCGCCCAATAAGGACGATCAGAAGGCATAGTCGGTCGCCACAGCGCCTTTGGCATGTGGCCTGTTTACGTTGTCCTGTCGCTGTACCAGCGGCCTGAACGGGAAGAGGCGTCGCCACTTCTGGTGTGCCATCGCCTCGATCCACCTTGCGCCTGCCAACGCGCAAGCTGTTTAGGCTCGCGGTACAGCTTTTTTTCGCTATCGCCGCCGGTGCCCTGTGTAGTGGCGGCAACACACACAACCCCTATATGAGTGCAGAATTTTTTGACCGCGCGCAGATCTTGGTGCGCGCAGGCACCGGCGGCGACGGCATGGCCACCTTCCGGCGCGAGAAGTTTGTGCCCCGCGGCGGGCCGGATGGCGGCGACGGCGGGCGCGGCGGCAGCGTGTATCTGGTGGTCGACAAGCACCTCAACACGCTCCAGCGGTTCCAGAACGACCGCAAGTTTGTGGCCAAAAACGGCGACAACGGCGGATCGACCAAAAAGCACGGGCGCAACGGCGACGACCTGTTCATCCCGGTGCCACCTGGCACCGTGGTGCGCACCGAGATCGACGGCCAGGTCTACGAGGTCGATCTGGAGCAGCCGGGCATGCGCCTTCTGGCTGCAAGAGGAGGCAAGGGAGGGTTAGGCAACGTGCACTTCACCACCTCCACCCACCAGGCCCCCAAGATCGCCGAGCTGGGCGAGCCGGGCCAAGAGCTCACGCTGGAGCTGGAGCTGAAGCTGATCGCCGACGTGGGCCTGGTAGGCTTCCCCAACGCCGGGAAGTCCTCGCTGATCAGCGCGGTGAGCGCGGCGCGGCCCAAGATCGCCAACTACCCCTTCACCACGCTGCAGCCCAACCTAGGCGTGGCGCTGGTGGGCGACTTCTCGTTCGTGATCGCCGACATCCCCGGCATCATCGAGGGCGCGCACCAGGGCGTGGGCCTAGGCTTCGACTTCCTGCGCCACATCGAGCGTACCGGCATGCTCATCCACGTGGTGGATGCGGCGGGCACCGACGGGCGCGACCCGGTCGAGGACTACCGGATCATCCTGAACGAGCTGAACGAGTACCAGCCCGAGCTGGCCGAGCGCCCGCGCATGGTGGCGCTGAACAAGGCCGATCTGCCTGAGGCCGAGGAGCACATCCCCCGCCTGCGCGAGGTGATCGAGCTGCCGCCCGAGCAGGTCTTCACTATCTCCGCCGCCACCCGCCAGGGCACCGACGAGCTGATCCGCAGCGTGGCCGGCCTGCTGGCCCAGTCGCCACGACAGACCAGCGAGGTGCGCGAGGAGCTGCTGGAGTGGAACGTGCCCGTGGTGGACGACCGCGCCTATTCGGTGGAGCAGGTGGATGGCGGCTACCGCGTCGAGGGCAAACGCATCGAGCGGCTGGTGTCGATGACCAACTTTGCCCAGCCCGAGTCGCTGCTGCGGCTCCAGCGCGTGCTGGAGGCCACCGGCATCACCAGGGCGCTGCTGGCGGCTGGCGTGAAGGAGGGCGACACCGTCTTCATCGAGAAGGCCGAGCTGCTCTGGTCGGATGAGTACGGGGCCTAGCCCCGCTGCGTGGAAAGAAGAGCGACATGGCATTCGACGCGGTAGGCCTGCTTGAGCAGATGCTGCGCATCCCCAGCGTCTCGGGGCAGGAGCAGGATGTGGCGCAGTACCTGGTGGCCCAGATGCAGGCCAGCGGGCTGCACGCCTATGTGGATGGCGCGGGCAACGCGGTGGGCGAGCTGGGCCAGGGGCCAGAGGTAGTGCTGCTGGGCCATATCGACACCGTGCCTGGCGTGGTGCCGGTGCGGATCGAGGACGGCATGCTCTACGGGCGCGGCGCGGTGGATGCCAAGGGGCCGTTCGCCACCTTCGTGAGCGCGGCGGCGCGGCTGGCCCAGGGCGAGCCGCTGCCCTACAAGCTGGTGCTGGTGGGCGCGGTGGAGGAGGAGGCCGCCACATCCAAGGGCGCCCACCACATCGTCGAGCGCCACCGCCCCGCCGCCTGCGTGATCGGCGAGCCGAGCGGCTGGGATCGGCTGACCCTAGGCTACAAGGGGCGCATCCTGGCCGACGCCCGCTGGGAGCAGGGCATGGCCCACAGCGCTGGCCGCGAGGCCGCCGTGACCGAGCGGGCCGTGGCCTTCTGGAACGATGTGGCCGCGCTGTGCGCCAGCTTCAACGCCAGCAGGCAGCGCCTGTTCGATCAGCTGCTGCCGTCGCTGCGCGCGATCAACTCGGGCAGCGATGGCCTGACCGACTGGGCCACGGTGGTGGTGGGCATCCGCCTGCCCGAGGACATGCCCCCGCCCGAGCTGGCCGCCAAGCTCACCGAGCTGGCGGGCGCGGGCAGCATCCACTTCCACGATGGCTGCCACGCCTACCAGGGCGAAAAGAACTCGCCGCTGGTGCGCGCCTTCCTCAAGGGCGTGCGCGGCGCGGGCGGCACGCCCGGCTTCCTGCTCAAGACTGGCACATCCGACATGAACGTGGTCGGGCCAGTGTGGAAGTGCCCCATCCTGGCCTACGGCCCAGGCGACTCGAACCTCGACCACACCCCGAACGAGCATGTGGCGGTAGATGAGTACCTGCGCGCCATCGATGTGCTGGTGGCCGCGCTGCGCCAGCTTGGCACCACACTAGCCTAGCCTACCTCGGCCAGGGCGCACAGGCCATGCCTGTGCGCCTTTTGCATCCCCTCGCACCCTCCCAAAGCCCTCTGCCAGCCGCCAGATCCTCTTGTTAAGTGTTCTTTATACATTTTGCCCAAATCACCCACTGGTATTTCGTACCAAATCGCCGTAGCGTAAGGCGGGCTGCTGGGAGTATCTTACAAACGAACCACAAATGTCTGAAATACACAAGTTTGAAAAATAATCTGCGGCTGGTATGCGGTGAAGCACGCCACCTCAACGAAGAACCGTTGGGTTGGCGTTTTCTTTTGGCAGTGTTCGTAGATCAACCACAAAGAGAGGCGAGATGGAGAACATCAACGGCGCAGACACGGCATGGGTACTGATCTCATCAGCCCTCGTCATGCTCATGACACCAGGACTCGGCCTGTTCTATGGTGGCATGGTACGTGGCAAAAACGTACTCTCGACCATCATGCACAGCTTCTTTCTCCTCGCGCTGATCAGCGTGGAATGGGTGCTCTGGGGCTACTCGCTGGCATTTGGCCCGTCGCAGGGCGGCATCATCGGCAGCCTGTCCTGGGTGGGGCTGAACGGCGTGGGCGTCGAGCCGAACGCCGACTACGCGGCCACCATCCCCCACCAGGCGTTTATGGTCTTCCAGATGATGTTCGCCGTCATCACCCCGGCGCTGATCTCGGGCGCATTCGCCGAGCGCAAGCGCTTCAAGACCTTCGTGCTCTTCTCGCTGCTGTGGTCTACCCTGGTCTACGCCCCAATGGCCCACTGGGTCTGGGCGGTGGGCGGCTGGCTGCGCGGCCTGGGCGCGCTCGATTTCGCGGGCGGCACCGTCATCCACATCACCTCGGGCATCTCGGCGCTGGTGTGCGCGCTGGTGCTGGGCAAGCGCTCGGGCTACGGCACCGAGCCGATGCAGCCGCATAATGCCACGCTCACCATCATCGGCACGGCGATCCTATGGTTCGGCTGGTTCGGCTTCAACGCCGGTAGCGCGCTGGGCATCGGCGGGCTGGCCGTCGAGGCCTTTGTGAACACCAACATCGCCGCAGCCATGGCCGCGCTGGCCTGGGTCACGGCCAGCTGGATCCGCCACAAGCAGCCCAGCGTGATGGGCGCGGCGGCGGGCGCGGTCGCGGGCCTGGTGGGCATCACTCCCGCCGCTGGCTTCGTCACCCCGATGGCCGCGCTGATCATCGGCTTCCTGGCGGGCGTGGGCTGCTTCTTCGCCGTCGAGTATGTGGTGCGCGGTCGGGTCGACGACTCGCTGGATGTGTTCGGTGTCCACGGTGTTGGCGGCATCATCGGCGCGCTGGCCACGGGCATCTTCGCCACCAAGACGGTCAACTCCGCCGGTGCCGACGGCCTGCTCTACGGCAACCCTAGCCTGCTGCTCACCCAGGCGATCGCAGTGGTGGTGGCGGTGGTCTACGCCGCGGCGGTCACCTTCATCCTGCTCAAGGTGCTGGACGCGACCCTTGGCCTGCGCGTCACCGAGGAGGAGGAGAAGCAGGGCCTCGACGCCAGCCAGCACGGCGAGGTGGCCTACCAGGTCTAGCCTTACAAATAGCACCTATCTAGCTCCATAATCGACCGGACATTTACCTGATAAACGCTAAACCATACGGAGGAAACCAATGGACATCACAACTGTACTCGCGCTGGTTATGTTCGTTGCGATGGTTGCCCTGTGGGCCGTGCTTCCTAGCTCCAACGAGCCAACGATCGCCCACATGGTGAGCGGCGACGACAGCGTGGCGCTGGCACCCACCGCCACTGCCTCCTAGGCTAGCTCGCCAGAGCCAGCGCAGAAAGCCCCGAGCCTCTTGATCTAAGAGGCTCGGGGCTTTTTTCGTCATCTTCGCTCGAACCATGGGCAATCCGTCAGCTACCACCGGTTTAATTGGTGGTATTGCACAAAAGGAAGGGTGGGTTTTCCATATTTTCTACCCCTAGCGCCGCCGAAACGAGCGGCGTATGATACCACCTCAGATACCCCCAAACACAATATGATGCACTGATGCAACACCGAAGGCCCACCACACGGCCTGCGGTGTTGTTGTTTTCGGGAACAACAAGCTATGGGTGAAACCATACGTCTCCTGCTTCCACTTGCAGCCATCCTCATTGGCGCAAAGTTTGCGGCCCAGATCAGCATGCGTTTTGGACTGCCAGCCGTATTCGGCGAGCTGGTGCTCGGGTTGGTGCTGGGGCCATCGGTGCTTGGGCTGCTCCACCCAAACGAGATCCTGCAGACCATCGCCGACATCGGCGTGATCCTGCTGATGTTTATGGCCGGGCTTGAGACCGATGTCGCCGCAATGAAGACCGTGGGCAAGGCGTCCCTGCTCACGGCGGTAGGTGGGGTTATCCTGCCGCTGCTGGCGGGCCTGGGCGTGGGCGTGGCCTTCGGGATGGAGTGGCACCACGCGCTGTTCTTGGGCGCGGTGCTCACCGCCACCAGCGTCAGCATCTCGGCGCAGACGCTGCGCGAGCTTGGTCGGCTGCGCTCCCGCGAGGGGTCGATCATCCTCGGCGCGGCGATCATCGACGATGTGCTGGGCGTGCTGGTCTTCGCCTTTGTGCTGGCGCTCTCGGGCGAGGGCAATATCCTGCTGACGGTTGGCAAGATGGCGCTGTTTTTCCCGATCGCGTGGTTCCTCGGCGACAAGGTGGTGCCCTACATCATCCGCTGGGAGAAGAAGCTGCACCAGCGCGAGGCTGGCCTCGCGATCATCTTCGGTATGGTGCTGGTGTACGCCTGGGCTGCCGAGGCGCTGGGCAGCGTAGCCACCATCACCGGTGCCTACCTGCTGGGCGTGATCGTGGCGCGGCACGCCAAAGAGGGCCATATTGTCCACGAGGGCACCTCGGCGGTGGGCTACGCCTTCTTCATCCCCGTGTTTTTCATCAACATCGGCCTCCAGGCCAGCATGCAGGGTCTGGTGCTGCTGCCTGGGCTGGCCATACTGCTGATCGTGCTCGCCATCGCCAGCAAGGTGGTGGGCTGCGGCTTCGGCGCGCTGGCGGGCGGCATCGACCGCGCCAAGTCGTTCATCATCGGCTGCGGCATGATCTCGCGCGGCGAGGTGGCGCTGGTGCTGGCGGGCGCGGGGCTGGCGGCAGGGCTGCTCGATGCCAACCTGTTCTCGGTGCTGATCGTGGTCACGCTCGCCACGACGCTGGTCACACCGCCCCTGCTACGGCTGGCCTACATCGCCCGGCCACAGCCCACCGATCCAGTTGAGGCCGCAATCGCAGGCGACTGACCTTGACCGATCCTAAGCGCCACGCACGTGGCGCTTCGTGCTTATTGGCTTGTGATCCACGCTTGATCCCTAGCGCATGAAGGAGGTTTCCCGCACCTACCCAGCAGCGGTCGGGCCGCCGCTGCAGCCATCCCCGTCCGATGGCTCGGCCAAGATGCCAAAGGGTCGTTGTGATCTTGTGGCGCGATGGGCGCTCCATCCGCTCGCTGACTACAACGAGGATCATTAAGGAGAATCCCCCTATGGAAGAGCAACTCTCGCTTCTCACGATCGCAGCGAATACGCTGTGGCTGCTGCTCGCAGGCTTCCTGGTATTTTTCATGCAGGCTGGGTTCGCATTGGTGGAGACGGGATTCACCCGCGCAAAGAATGTCGCGCACACCATGATGATGAACATGATGGTGTTCTGTATCGGCGCGATCGGCTACTGGATCTGCGGTTTCGCATTCGAGTTCGGCGCGGTCAACTACACCTACCCCCAGGCGGGCGCAAACGGCGCGTGGGCCTTCTCGCCCATCACCATCGGCTCGTGGGCAGATGCGGCGGGCAACCCGCTGCTGTCCAGCGGCCTGCGCATCGGCGATCAGGCCGGGTTCCTCGGCCTCTCGGGCTTCTTCCTGCAGGGCATCCCGCTAAGTCTGGCGGGCATCTTCGCCTTCTTCCTCTTCCAGATGGTCTTCATGGACACCGCGGCCACCATCCCCACTGGCTCGGGCGCAGAGCGCCTGAAGTTTATCGGCTTCGTGCTGATGAGCCTGTGGGTGAGCATGTTGGTCTACCCGCTGGTCGGCAACTGGATCTGGGGCGGCGGCTGGCTGCAAAACCTGGGCCGCTCGGCTGGGATCGGCAACGGCGCGGTAGACTTCGCCGGGTCGGGCGTGGTGCACACCACCGGCGGCGCGGTGGGCCTGGCGATCGCTATGGTGATCGGCCCGCGCATTGGCCGCTTCAACAAGGACGGCAGCGCCAACACCATCCCCGGCCACAACATCCCGATGGGCGTGCTGGGCACCGTGATCCTGTTCTTCGGCTGGTTCGGCTTCAACCCCGGCTCGGCCATCGGCCTGGTGAATGCGGCGAGCGGCTCGGCCCCGGCCAACCTCATCCCGCTGAACCTCACCACCATCGCGGCGGTCAACACGCTGCTGGCGGGCGCGATGGGCGGCTGCTCGGCCATGGCCTACATGTGGCTGTTTGGGCCGACCAAGAAGCCCGCGCCTGGCATGTCGGTCAACGGCATCCTGGCCGGTCTGGTAGCGATCACGGCCCCCTGCGCCTTCGTGGACAACTGGGGCGCGGTGATCATCGGCCTGATCGCGGGCGTGCTGGTGTGCGTGGCCACCACCGTGCTTGAGAAGGCCAAGATCGACGACCCGGTAGGCGCGGTGCCGGTGCACTTTGTGAACGGCCTGTGGGGCGTGCTGGCGGTCGGCCTGTTCTCGGTCGGCAACACCGACACCTCGGGCTGGAACGGTGTGTCGACCCCGATCACCGGCCTGTTCTACGGCGGCGGCGTGGGCCAGCTGGGCGCGCAGTTCCTGGAGGCGATCTCGGTGGCGGTCGTGGTCTTCGGCCTCTCCTACGCCTTCTTCACTGTGCTGAAGCGGGCCGGGCTGCTGCGCAGCCGCGAGGCCGACGAGATCGGCGGCCTGGACATGCCGGAGATGGGCGAGGAGGGCTATGTGGCCGATGTGCCGGTCCCCGGCGGCCAGGTTGGCCCGGTGCCCACCCCCACCTTCGCCACTGGCGCGGCCAGCTCGGCAATCACGCCAGAGAAGTAGCGTTCCATAGGGCAACAAGATCGGGCTGGGGGCATACCCCCCAGCCCGATTCGCGTTTTGGCTGCGCTGTGCGCTAGATGTAGTACATTACCTCGCCCTCGTGGGCGCGCTTGCGCTGGCACAGATCCTCCAGGGTGATCGTGGACAGGTGATCCTGCACGGTGGCGCGCAGATCAGTCCACACCCCGCGGATGATCATGCGATCTGCAGCGTCGGCGGTGGCGATCTCGCCGCTGCTGTCGGGCGGCAGCAGCGGGCCCTCCAGCGCCACCAGCGCATCCAGCACGCTGATGCGGGCTGGCTCGCGCGAGAGGCGGTGGCCGCCCTGCGGGCCGCGCAGGCTCTCGATCAGGCCAGCCTTACGAAGAAGGATCAGGATCTGGTTCAGGTAGTTCTCGTCAATCCCCTGCCGCTCGTGGATGTCGCGGCTCTGGATCGGCCCCTCGCCAAAGCGCTGCGCCAGGTCAAACAGCGCCCGGAGGCCATACTCGCTTTTGCTCGAAATCCGCATGTTAGTTTGCTACACTACTGCCGCGTGCTTTCGCCGCCAGCATATATTCGCGCACGGTCTGCTCTAGCGCGTCAAGATCGATCGGCTTCGCCACATATGCACAGAAGTCCGAGGTGATGAGCGATCGGGCCTCGGGGCCATCCAGCCCGCTCATGGCGATGGCAGGGATGTGGGCGTACCCTGGCAGCTCGCGGAGCAGCCGGAGCGCCTCGGGGCCGTCTTGGTCGGGCAGGTGCAGATCCATCAGGATCAGCGACACAACAGCGTGGCGCGCTTGATCGACAGCCTCATCGGCTCGTGCAGCGAGCATCACCCGATACCCCAGCGATCCAAGAAAACGCTCAAGGACCTGCTGCATGAGGAGGTTATCATCCACAAGCAAGATATCCATACCCTTGTCCTTCGGTGCAGTGCTGCGAATGCGAGTATTCTATCATTTATTGTCAAGAATGTGTAGCGATTTTTAACCGGGTAGTACGCGCCCCGTAGAAAAAGGCCCGCCGAGCATGTGCTCGGCGGGCCTGGGGGCGCTCTCGGCGCTGCTAGGGGTAGATGCCGCGCGTGATCGTGGCATCGGCCACGCGGCGCACCGCCAGCAGGTAGGCGGCCATGCGCAGCGGGATGCGCCGCTCGCGGGCGAGCGTGCTGACCTGCTGGTAGGCCCCCACCATGATCCGCTCCAGCTTGGCGTTCACATCCTGCTCATCCCAGAAGAACGACTGGAGGCCCTGGACCCACTCGAAGTAGCTGACCACCACGCCGCCGGCGTTGGCCAGGATGTCGGGCACCACGGTGATGCCGCGCTCGGCAAAGATGGCGTCGGCACCGGGGGTGGTGGGGCCGTTGGCACCCTCGACGATGGCGCGGGCGCGGATGCGGCTGGCGTTCTGCTCGGTGAGCTGGTTCTCTAGCGCGGCGGGCACCAGCACGTCGCAGGGCAGCTCCAGCAGCTCGGCGTTCGAGACACGCTCGACCCCAGGTGCGGCGTAGCCCTCCAGCAGGCGGCGCGGGTGGGCCGCCACATGGGCCTGCATCGCCGCCAGATCCAGCCCACCCGCGCAGTAGTAGCCACCGCTGGCGTCGCTCACCGCCACCACCTTGCAGCCCAGCGACTGGATGAGCCGCGCCGCCGTGCCGCCCACGTTGCCAAAGCCCTGCACCACCACCCGCAGGCGGCTCGGCTCCAGCCCCTGCTCGGCGGCCAGCTCGCGCAGCATCAGGCTGACGCCGCGCCCGGTGGCGTCGCTGCGCCCTAGCGAGCCGCCGATGCCGATCGGCTTGCCGGTGATCACCGAGGGCACGGTGTGGCCCGCGTGCATGGAGATCGTGTCCATGATCCAGGCCATAACCTGGGCGTTGGTGTTCACATCCGGCGCGGGGATGTCTTTATCGGCTCCGATCAGCACGCTGATCTCGGAGGCGAAGCGGCGGGTCAGCCGCTCAAGCTCGTGGATGGAGAGGCCCGCCGGGTCGACGACCACGCCGCCCTTCGCGCCGCCGTAGGGGATGTTCACCAGGGCGCACTTCCATGTCATCCACATGGCCAGGGCGCGCACCTCATCCAGGTCGACCGACGGGTGGTAGCGGATGCCGCCCTTGGCCGGGCCGCGCGCCAGGTTGTGCTGCACGCGGTAGCCGGTGAACACGCGGGTCGCGCCGCTGTCGAGCTTCACCGGGAAGGTGACCGTCAGCTCGCGGTTGGGGACACGGAGGATGTCGCGGATGCCCTGGGGGAGATCGAGCAGCTCGGCAGCGCGGTCGAACTGCTGCTGCGCGATCAGGAAAGGATTCTTCAGCTCGGACGTCATTGTCTTCGCCTCCACACGATGAGATGGTTCATGACACTTGTCTAGCTTCCCGCCCACATACTTTGTGAGCGGTGTCTCAACGTACCACGAAAAAAGCCATTTCGCAAGGGTCGGACGCCAAAGGAACACAAGAATACCACGAAGACGCGAGGGCACGAAGGAAAAAAAGACGGTTTTACCACCAAGGCTCCAAGGAACACAAGAGACCAATACCACGAAGGCGCGAAGGGCAACGGGTGATTGGATTCATACACAGCCAACCCTGCACCCTAGCCCATGCGGCAAAGCTATGGCTGTTTTGATGAGCATAGGAATATATCATCACTTTAACGCTCGTATCGTATACGTTTTGGGTATTTTTGATCGTATATGCTGACGCGTTAATCCTAGACTGGATGCATTCTCCAAAACCAAGATAGCGCGATCAAGTGAGCAATGCGGAGATCACGACGATTCGCCCCTTTTGTTCCTTGGAGTTTTGGCGTCTTGGTGGTAAGGCGTTCTGCCGCGCGAAACCGCAAAGGCCCTCGCGCAGGCTGCCCCGCATTCGCTATAATAGCAGCACCCACCGCCAGACAGGGCCGTGGCTGTTTCTAACGAGGTTCGTATGACGCCGCTTCGCTTTCCCCCTGGCTTCCTGTGGGGCACCGCCAGCTCCTCGCACCAGCACGAGGGGGGGAACACAAACAACCAATGGTGGGACTGGGAGCAGCAGCCGGGCAGCATCTGGCACGGCGACCGCTCGGGCGCGGCCTGCGGCTGGTGGGAGGAGATCGAGCCAGATCTCGACCGCGCCGTGGGGCTGGCCCAGAACGCGCTGCGCATCTCGCTTGAGTGGAGCCGGATCGAGCCAGAGGAGGGCCGCTTCGACGAGGGGGCCATCCAGCGCTACCGCCAGATCCTCCAGGCCATCCGCGCGCGCGGCATGACGCCGATGGTGACGCTGCACCACTTCACCAACCCGCGCTGGATCGAGCAGAAGGGCGCGTGGCTGCACCCCGAGACGCCCTACCGCTTCGCGCGGTTTGCCGAGCACGCCCTGGCCCGCCTAGGCGACCTGTGCGAGCTATGGTGCACCATCAACGAGCCGACGATCTACGCATCCATGGGATACCTGCACGGCCACTGGCCGCCGGGCCGCTACAGCGTGGGCCAGGCGCGGCGGGTGCTGGTGGCCATGCTACGCGGCCACGGGCTGGCCGTGCAGGTCATCCACGCCGCCGGGCCGCAGCACCGCGCCGGTCTGGTGCATAACCTGCACATCGTGGACCCCTCTACCCCCAACCTGGGCGATCTGGCCATCGCCAAGTTCCTAGATGTGATCACCAACGGCGCGGTGCTGACCGCCATCCAGACCGGGCGGATCATCCCGCCATTTGGCCACGGCAGGCTGGTGCTGCCCGGCCTAGCCGAGAGCGACTTCATCGGCCTCAACTACTACTCGCGCTCGTGGGTGGCCTTCGACATGCGCCGCCCGCGCGAGTTCTTTAGCCGCAGCTACACCCCCGACCACGCCCCGCAGAGCGACCTGAACTCGCAGGGGCGCTCGTATGGCGAGATCTACCCGGATGGCCTGTACCGCGCGCTCAAGCGGCTGAGCGGCATCGGCCTGCCGATCTACATCACCGAGACTGGCCTGCCCGACCATGACGACGACCAGCGTCCGCAGTTCATCCTCAGCCACCTAGCCGCCGTGCACCGCGCGCTGCGCGAGGGGGCCGATGTGCGCGGCGTGTTCATCTGGTCGCTCATCGACAACTTCGAGTGGTCGGAGGGCTGGGAGCTGCGTTTTGGGCTGTACGGGCTGGATGAGCGCACCGGCGAGCGCACGCTGCGGCCATCGGGCGCGCTCTACGGGATCATCGCCAGGGCCAACGCCCTGCCCGCACAGCCGCACCAGCACGAGGAAAGGAAGCGATAGTGGAAGAGACACGCGTGCTCATCCTCTCGGCGGCGGTCGGCGCAGGGCACAAGACTGCGGCGCGGGCGCTGGAGAAGGCGTTTCGCAAGTACCCGCATGTGCAGGTGGCCAACCAAGACATCCTGGACATGACCAACGACGCCTATAGCCGGATCTCATCCGAGGTCTACCTAGAGGCGGTGAAGCGCGTGCCCTGGCTGGTGGGCGTGGCCTACCAGTACAACGACGAGCCGTTCAAGAACGAGGAGCCGCTGCGCCGCATGTGGGACATCCTGAACACGCAGCCGGTGGTGAAGTTTCTCAAAGATTTCCAGCCGCATATCTGCGTGTGCACCCACTACACGCCCGCCGGGATCGTGGCTCAGATGATGGCCCAGGGCCAGCTCGACACCTCGCTGTCGGTGGTGATCACCGACTTCGACTTCCAGGGCATGTGGCTCTCCAAGACCTTCAACCGCTACTTTGTGGCCCGCGAGGAGGCCAAGGCGCGGCTGGTCGACTTCGACGTTGAGCCAGAGCACATCACGGTCTCGGGCATTCCGGTGGACAGCAGCTTCGGCGAGCCGGTGGACGCCGAGGCCGTGGCCAGGCGCTACGAGCTGGACCCCGCGCTGCCCACGCTGCTAATCTCGGCGGGGGCGGTGGGCGGCGGCCCGGCGCTGGAGATCGTGACCGAGCTGATGAAGCTGCGCCACGAGGCCCAGACCGTGGTGGTGTGCGGCTCGAACGCCCAGCTGCGCCGCGACGTGGAGACCCTGGTGCTGCCCCAGGCCCGCAAGTTCCGCGCGCTGGGCTTCACCAGCGACATGCCCGACCTCATCCGCGCCGCCACGCTGTTCATCGGCAAGCCCGGCGGCCTGACCGCCTCGGAGTGCATCGCGGCGGGCACGCCCATGATCATCGTCGAGCCAATCCCAGGCCAGGAGGAGCGCAACGCCGACTACCTGCTGGAGGAGGGGGCCGCGCTGCGCTGCAACGACCTGGAGATCATCGACTACAAGATCGACCAGCTGCTGGACAGCCCCGAGCGGCTAGCCCAGCTGCGGGCCAACGCGCGGCGCATCGGCAGGCCCGATGCCGCCGATGTGATCGCCGCCACCGCCCTGGCCGACGAGAACGCGCCGGTGAAGTTCGACTGGCGCAGCCAGCGCAAGCGGCTGCTGGCCGAGCCGCTGGCCGCCGAGCCGCTGGCCAAGGTCGAGCGCGCCCTGTTCGGGCCAGATGAGAACGAGACGCTGGCCTTCTACGAGGATGGCACCGGCGTGTTCTTGGGCACGCTCGACCCCGCGCAGTTTCGCAGCCTGCGCAGGCGGCTGTTCCGCAGCGGCGAGGAGGTGGCCACCACTACCGTCACCCAGGATGACCTCGACCGCATCCGCGCGCTGGGGATGGGCAGCGAGCTGGTCGACCGGATCAGCAAGCGGGTGCGCTTCCGCGGCCCGATCACGCTGCGGCGGGTGCGGATCAGCCTGCCCGAGGGCTCGTAGGGCGCAAAAAAAGGCGGGGCCATAACGGCCCCGCCATGCTGCCTGCGCGGTCGGCTAGACCTCGCCGTACTCCTCAAGCAGCGCGCGCCACTCGCCGGTCAGCTCGTCGCGGCGGGCGGCGTAGTAGATGTGGTCGATACCATTCTCGTCGCGGTAGACCAGATCGACCTGGCTGCGCATGGGCCGCAGGTAGCCGATATTGCCCCACCAGCGCACCTGATCCTCATCCAGCGGCACATCCTTCAGGGCCATACGCGCGGCGTACTGGCGCACCGTGCCATCCTCGATATCCTGCAAACGCCACGGCACATTCGAGACCTCGCCGGTGCGCAGGTTGCAGAACACGAAACGCTTCTCGCCCTCCTCCTCCACCACGCGCACCACCTCGATGCCGGTGCGCGGGCGCGGCACGCGGATGAGGCTGAGCCAGGCATCGGTCAGCTTCTCGCGCACCACCTCGGGGAACTCGCGGATGTCCTGGCCATCCTTATCCTTCATGGCTAGGTCGAATATCGGCGACTCCTCGTCGTCGTGGTTCACGCGCCAGATCCCGCCGCGCCCGCGCCAGCGGTAGCGGCGCTCGCCCCAGTTGCCGTTGGCGCTCTCGGGGAGCAGCTCGGGGCTTTCCAGCTCGGGCTGTTTGGGGTCGTCATCGCTGAAGGCGCGCGGCTCCTGCTCCACTGGCTCCTCGGTCTTGTCGCCCAGCAGGCTCTGCCAGCCCTCGCCCAGGCCCCAGTCGGACACGCCGAAGAAGATGTGGTCGATCACGCCGTTGGCGTCGCGGTGCACCAGATCGTACTTGATGCGGTTGCCCTGACGGTAGGCCCGCCAGAGGCCCAGCCGCCCGCGCCACTTCACCTGGCTCTGCACATCGATCTTGCCGTCGCGCAGATCCTCGTAGCGGCTGATCGCATACGACCACAGGCCCTGGGCGCGGTCACGGGTGACGCCCGCCGTGGTGCGTAGGTCGCGCACCTCGTAGTACCACTGGCCGCTGCGCTTCTGCGCCGACACCACCTCCACCCCCGAGCGCGGCAGATCCAGCTCCTGGCCGTTGTCCAGCTCGGTGGAGGCACCGTTGGCGATCGCGCGTCGGCACAGCTGGATGATCTCACTGCGGTCGGCGGGCAGGGTCTGGCCATCGCGGCGGGTGTAGACCACGCCGTTGCCGCCGATGTAGGGCGGGTGGTCGGGGGCCTTCACCTCCACGCGGATGAGATCCTTGCCCTCATAGTTCAGCAGCTCCAGCGTCAGGTAGGGCTGGGGGTTGATCTGCTCAAGCACCGTGCGGCGCAGCATGTCGCTCACCTGGTCGGGCTTGCTCACGCCCACCGTCGCACCATCCTGGCCGCAGCCCACGATCAGGGTGCCGCCGCCGATATTGGCCAGCGCCGCGATGTCGCACCACAGCGTGTCGCTCTGCTCCTCCAGGCGCAGGGCCTGGCGGTCGGTGGGCGGGCCAAAGCGCAGGGTGTCGATCTCCCACTGCTTCTGGTCGCGCTTGGGCACACGCACGCGGTCGAAGTCGTGCGACGAGAGCAGGGTGCGCAGGGCCTGGAAGGTGTTGTCGGGCAGCAGCATCTCGTTGTAGCGGTCGCCGATGCCGTGGTAGTGCCAGCCCTCGCCGTTGCCCTCGCTGACGCGGCGCAGGCGGTGCGCATCCGAGCCTTGGATGCAGAACATGCGGCGCTCGTAGTGCTCGGTCTTGCCGTTGTAGAAGCCGGGCGAGGTAAACTTCTCGTGGTCGGTGTAGAAGTTGATGAACTCCAGCGCGGCCAGGGCCGGGTGCTGGGTGGCGGCCACGCGGGCCTGGCCGCTGGTGCCCATGCGCAGGGTCTCGGTGATCACGCCGTTGGGGCCGTTGGCGTGCGGGGCGATCACCAGGCCACCGGCGCGGGCAATGATCTCGTAGGCCTCGGTGACGTGGCGGGTGTTGGCCACCGATGTCAGGCCCTTCTTCAGATCCTCGGCGGGGATACCCAGCTGCAGCAGCGTAGCCTCGACCAGGCTGATCGGGCGGTCGGGCGCAAAAATAGCTAAAATATGCGAGCCATAGTGCGAGGTAAACTCAAAGCCAGGAAGCACGGTCAGCTTTTTCCGCAGTCGCCGGTACTCGTGGATGCGCTCGCTCTCCTCCTCGGTCATGCGCTGGCCGCGCTCTAGCGCCTCAAGCAGATCAATCTCGCGCAGCATCTGCTCGTAGCCGTGGACCGTGTTGTGGTCGGTGAAGGCGATGATCTCAAGCTGCCGCCGCTCCGCTTCCTGTAAAATTTCCAAATAGCTGATCGTCGGCTCGGCATAGTCTTCTGAGGCGGGGGTGTGGATGTGTAGGTCGACACGCATCCACCGCTTTCCATTCCGCGGTGATTCCCCGTTGGTTGTCATATTTTGTGGTTACTCCAAAACATTCAAGATCGCAGATTTCTGTGAGCGCTGGGCGCGCAGCAATGGCACAACAGTCCACGCGCACCGCGTTCCTTTCTCTTTCTATCTCGTGAGCGCCGCACGACGGCGGCACACCTCGCTTTCCTCTTGTGCTTTTCTATCGCCCTGCCGCAGATTCATGCGGCAATAAACCCATAAATGATAAAGACGTAGAACCTGTGACTTTTCGCGCATATCATACTCGAAAGCAAGCCGGATGGCAATGGTATGGGCTTCTGGCTGCGCTTGTTTTCTGCGGCGCGGCGCGGCGCTTCCCAGTGCGCACGAGCGCGCCATGGCCAGCCACGCGGCGGGGCCGAGCGGCGGCCAGGGCCGACGATAGCGCTGCCCGATAGTAAGGCATACTACGTGCCACAAAATTGCTCGGGGCCGATGACCAAAGCCATTTAGATATATCTTACAAAAACCTAGCGATAATCGCCCTGAAAAATATTCGGGTCTGCAAAGAGAACATACCATATTAATCTTCTTTTTGAAGAAATATACAAATAACGGTAGAAAATAACAAGAATTTGTAGTCAATACTTCACGAAAAGAAATAATACATCTTGAGATGGAGAATGAATGCATCGTAAGTCGGTTGCTTGGCTTGACAAAGAAAAGGGCTTCAAGTACACTTCGGGCATACACACATCCCCCAGATGTAGCAACGAGCGACAGCGCCATGCCGCGTGCGAAGACGGCCCCGCGACGGTTGTCGTTTTCCCGTTCCCTATGCGCTATGGTGTCACCCTTGTCCCCTCGTGCTACCTGGGCCAAGCTCCAGAACCAAACTGCGCGCAGCGTTCGCCTGCGTGTCCAAAGCATCCCTGACGCACCCCCGCCGAGGCATACGCCCCTAACGGTCGATCAGGGTAGAGAGAGGGGGAAACAGGCTTTCCAGTCGAGCGCGGCGTTCGCACCACTTCAGCGTTGAGGGTCGCCGGGGAGCCGCCGCATGGTTAGCCACCACCTGTCCCGCCAAGGCCCCGGTCATCCCAGATTCCCTTGTGGCCGCTTTGTAAAGGAGCGACAGATTTCCATGAAACGTTACGCAAGCATCGCGATGCTCTCCGTCCTGTTTGCTGGCTCGCTGGCCGCCTGCGGTGGCAGCACGGCCACGGCACCTGCCGCCACGGCACCTGCCGCCACCACTGCCGCTGCCACCGAGGCTGCCGCCACCATGGCGCCTGCTGCCACCGAGGCCGCCGCCACCATGGCGCCCGCTGCCACCGAGGCCGCCGCCACCACGGCACCGGCCACCGGCTCGGGCGATGGCGGCGTGATCAAGATCGCATCCTCGCTGCCGCGCACCGGCTCCTCGAAAGGCCAGACCGACACGATCGCCAACGCGATCAAGCAGCGCCTTGAGGAGGCCAACAACCAGGCCTGCGGCGGTAAGTTCACCCTGCAGTACCAGGACATGGATGATGCTATCGCTGCCACTGGCAAGTGGGATGCGGCGCAGGAGGCCTCCAACGCCAACGCGGCGGTCGCCGACCCCGATGTGATGGTCTACATCGGCACCTTCAACTCCGGCGCGGCCAAGATCTCGATCCCGATCCTCAACGCCGCCAGCCTGGTGATGATCAGCCCGGCCAACACCTACCCCGGCCTGACCAAGCCCGGCAAGGGCGAGCCGAACGAGCCGGATGTCTACTACCCCAGCGGCAAGCGCAACTACACCCGCGTGGTGCCCGCCGACGACCTGCAGGGCAAGGCGGCCGCCAACTTCGCCAAGAGCCTGGGCGTGGCCAAGGTCTACATCCTGGATGACACCGAGCTGTACGGCAAGGGCATCGCCGATGTGTTCGACGCCACCGCCAAGGAGATCGGCATCGAGGTGGTGGCCCACGAGAGCATCGACGGCAAGGCCGCCGACTACCGCGCGCTGGCCGCCAAGATCCTGGATGCCGCGCCCGACCTGGTGTACTACGGCGGCATCACCCAGAACAACGCCGGCCAGCTGTGGAAGGACATCCGCAACGAGGGCTTCGAGGGCAAAATGATGGGCCCCGACGGCATCAACGAGTCGGCCTTCGTCGAGGCCGCTGGCTCGGCTGCCGACGGCACCTACGCCACCTTCGGCGGCCTGCCGCCGTCGTCGCTCACCGGCAAGGCCGGCGAGTGGTACCAGGCCTACAAGGCCAAGTTCAACGCCGAGCCCGAGGCCTACGCGGTCTACGGCTACGAGTCGGCCAACGTGGCCCTGGCCGCGATCGAGAAGACCTGCACCAAGGATCGCGCCGCCATCAACGATGCGGTGTTCGCCACCAAGGATTTCGCGGGCGTGCTCGGCACCTGGAGCTTCGACGCCAACGGCGACACCTCGCTCACCTCGATGAGCGTGTCGCAGGTCAAGGGCGGCAAGTTCGAATTTGTCCAGGCGGTTGAGTAAGGATCGTTTGGCGGGGGGCATTCGTGCCCCCCGCCCCCTTTGGTGAAGCGTGCCACCGGCCTGGCCCCGCACCCGATGCGCCC
This sequence comes from Chloroflexia bacterium SDU3-3, assembly GCA_009268125.1. Classification (NCBI taxonomy): domain Bacteria; kingdom Bacillati; phylum Chloroflexota; class Chloroflexia; species Chloroflexia bacterium SDU3-3. Next base: position 257,960 of record WBOU01000005.1, read on the forward strand.
TTTGTCCCCGCGCTTCCCACCGCAGCCCATTTCCACACGCCCCCGAAAAACTCGATCCGTACATTGCACGAGGTTAGGATATGGCGACAAAGGCGATAGAATCAAACTACCAAAAACGCGCGCTTCCCTGGGCCACGATCGGGAAGATCGCGCTTCTTCTTTTCTTTATCCTGTTTCTTGCTGTTCCCACCTATAATATTCTGCTGCAGATGATCGCCAACCCGCAGCTGCTGCTGCGCCAGCTGATCATCGGCCTGACAAATGGCGCGTACATCGCCCTGATCGCCCTGGGCTACACCCTGGTGTATGGTATCGTCGAGCTGATCAACTTCGCGCACGGCGATGTCTACATGCTGGGGGCGTTCTTCTCGCTGTCGCTGGTGGGCCTCTTCCACCTGAACGAGGACACGCCGATGGGCGTGCGCATCCCGCTGATCCTGCTCATCCTGTTCCTCACCATGTTCGCCACGGCCATGCTGAACGCCTTCATCGAGCGCTTCGCCTACCGCAGGCTGCGCAACGCCCCCAAGCTCGCGCCGCTGATCAGCGCGCTGGGCGTGTCGTTTGTGCTGCAGAATGTCGGCCTGCTGTGGGGCTACCTGCGGCTGCCCGCCTTCAACGGCGTGATGGGCACCAACGCCGTGGCACCCAAGAGCTTCCCGGGCCTGCTGCCCAACACCAACGTGCTGGCCCCGCTGCAGGATGTGTTCGGCAAGGGCTTCACGCTGCGCCTGTCGGTGCGCGACCTGGTGGTGATCATTGTGTCGGTGGTGCTGCTGATCGCGCTCTACCTGTTCGTGCAGCGCACCAAGATCGGCAAGGCCATGCGCGCCACCGCCCAGGATCGCGACGCGGCGGCGCTGATGGGCATCGACGTGAACCGCACGATCTCGCTGGCCTTCCTGCTGGGCGGCGCGCTGGCCGGCGCGGCGGGCTTCCTGGTGGGCATGTACAACGGCACCGTGGTCTACACCAACGGCTTCACCGCTGGCCTGCGCTCGTTCACGGCGGCGGTGCTGGGCGGCATCGGCAACATCATGGGCGCGATGTTGGGCGGCCTGCTGATCGGCCTGATCTCGGCGCTCTCTGACCAGTATATCAGCGCAAAATGGACCAACGCGGTGGTCTTCGGTCTGCTCGTCCTCATCCTCGTCTTCCGACCCACCGGCCTGCTCGGCGACGATGTCCAACAGAAGGCATAGCGCATGAACCTACGAACTCGCGCCGCAGTCACCGGCGGCATCTTCGGCCTGCTGATCGCGCTGGTCAGCGGAGGCAACGTTGGCTATCTCGCGGGGATCATCGCAGGCACGATCGCGGGCATCCTGGGCACATCCGAGCCTGCCCCCAAAACCCCGCGCGAGGGCATGCAGCTGGGCGTGCTGGCCGGGCTGGTGGCGGGCGTGCTGGCCGCCATCGGCGTGGCCCTGCGCACCTGGATCGATGTCTCTACCGCTGTAGTGGGCGCAAGCGCGGCCACCCTGCCCATGCTGCTGGCGGGCACGCTGCTGCTGGCAGGCGCGTGCGGCGCGGCCTTCGGCTGGGTGCGCGGCATGCCCCACCCATGGGATCGCAACGGCCTCTACATCGGCATTGTGGCGCTGGCGATCGCCTTCCCCTTCATCGACCAGGCGCTCAAGCTGCAGTTCCTCAACGCCATCATCCCGGTGCTGATCTTCGTGCTGATGGCGCTGGGCCTGAACATCGTGGTGGGCTACGCTGGCCTGCTCGACCTAGGCTACGCCGCCTTCTTCGCGATCGGGGCCTACACCACCGGCATGCTCTCCTCGCCGCACTTCGGCGTGAACCTGCCGTTCTGGATCGTGATCTGGATCGCGGCGGCGGTGGCGGCGATCTTCGGCATCATCCTTGGCTCGCCCACGCTGCCGCTGCGCGGCGACTACCTGGCGATCGTGACGCTGGGCTTCGGCGAGATCGTGCCGATCTCGGTCAACAACCTCGACCACTTCTCGCTCAGCATCCTGGGCCAGCAGATCATCCCCGACATCGACCTGACCGGCGGCCCCAAGGGCATCAACCCGATCAACCGCCCCTCGTTCTTCGGCTACAACTTCCAGGCCGCCGAGCCGATCCCGTGGTACTTCCTGATCCTGGCCATCCTCGGTATCTCGATCTTCTTCATCCTGCGGCTGCGCAACTCGCGCCTGGGCCGCTCGTGGGCGGCCATGCGCGAGGATGAGCTGGCGGCCTCGGCCATGGGCATCGACCTGGTGCACACCAAGCTGCTGGCCTTCGCCATGGGCGCAACCTTCTCGGGCTTCGCCGGGGCGTTCTACGGCGCGTTCATCAGCGCGATCTTCCCCGACGCCTTCCGCTTCGACGTGTCGGTGATGCTGCTGTGCATGGTCATCCTCGGCGGCATGGGCAATATCAACGGCGTGATCCTCGGCGGCCTGATCATCCAGTTCGCCGACCGCCTGTTCCTGCCCAAGTTCTCCGAGCTGGTGCAGCACCTGCTGCAGAACTCGGGCAACGATGTGCTGAAGGAGATCGACTTTGCCAGCAATTTCCGCATGATGCTGTTCGGCCTCACGCTGGTTATTATGATGTTGGTGCGGCCCGAGGGCCTCATCCCCAGCGAGCGCCGCCGCCGCGAGCTGCACGACGACAGCCCCGACCTGCCGCAGAAACAGACATCCCTGTACGACACCGAAGCCGCCTAAGTATTGCACTGGCCGCGCGTAGCGCCCCAGCGCGCTACGCGCCACCCACGGAGCGGATCGTGAGCGAAAACTCTCTCCTTCTAGATGCACGCGACGTCACCAAGCAGTTCGGCGGCCTCACCGCTGTCAACAGCGTGAACTTCACCATCGAGCAGCGCTCGATCAGCAGCCTGATCGGGCCGAACGGCGCGGGCAAGACCACGTTCTTCAACATGATCACCGGGCTGTACGTGCCCACCTCGGGCCAGATCATCTTCGACGGCCAGGTGATCAACGGCACCAAGCCGCACCTCGTCACCGCCCTGGGTATCGGGCGCACCTTCCAGAACATCCGGCTGTTCAGCCAGATGACCGCGCTGGAAAATGTGCTGGTGGGCCGCCACAGCCGCCTCAAGGCCGGGCTGGCGGGCATCCTGCTGCAGTTCCCCAGCGTGCGCAAAGAGGAGGCCGAGGCCAAAAAGGTGGCACTCGACCTGCTGGACTACGTGGGCCTGGGCCGCCGCCGCGCCGACGAGCTGAGCAAGAATCTGCCCTACGGCGACCAGCGCCGCCTGGAGATCGCCCGCGCCCTGGCCACCAACCCCAAGCTGCTGCTGCTGGATGAGCCGACCGCTGGCATGAACCCCAACGAGACCGACGAGCTGACCGCGCTCATCCGCCGCATCCGCGACGATCGCGGCGTCACCGTGCTGCTGATCGAGCACGATATGAAGGTGGTGATGGGCATCTCCGAGAAGGTGACGGTGCTCGACCACGGCGCGAAGATCGCCGAGGGCCTGCCCGAGGCCGTGCGCAACAACGAGCAGGTGATCGAGGCCTACCTTGGGCGCGGGGCCGCCGCCCACGGCAAGAGCGGCAGGGCATCCGCCGCCACTTCCACCACGGCGTAGCAATTTGCTGGCGGGGCGCTGGCCAGCGCTGCGCTATTCACTGCAGAAGATTATGACAACGACACCAATTCTTGAGCTTCGCAATGTCCACTCCTACTACGGCAACATCCACGCGCTCAAGGGGATCTCGCTCACGGTTGAGAAGGGCGAGATCGTCACGCTGATCGGCTCGAACGGCGCGGGCAAGAGCACCACGCTCCGCACCATCTCGGGCCTGCTGCAGCCGCGCGAGGGCGAGGTGCTGCTGGAGGGCCAGCGGATCGACCGCGTGCCCGCCCACAAGATCGTCGAGCGCGGCGTGCTCCAGTCGCCCGAGGGCCGCCGGATCTTCCCGCGCCTCTCGGTGCAGGACAACCTGCTGATGGGCGCGTTCACCCGCGACGATAAAGAGAACATCGCGCAGGATCTGGAGCGCGTGTTCACCCTGTTCCCGCGCCTGCGCGAGCGCGTCAGCCAGAAGGGCGGCACGCTCTCGGGCGGCGAGCAGCAGATGCTGGCCATTGGCCGCGCGATGATGGGCCGCCCCCATGTGCTGCTGCTCGATGAGCCATCCATGGGCCTCGCGCCCGTGCTGGTCGAGCAGATCTTCTCGATCATCAAGGAGATCAACAGCCAGGGCACCACCATCCTGCTCGTGGAGCAGAACGCTCTGATGGCGCTGGCGATCGCCAACCGTGGCTATGTGCTGCAGACGGGCAAGATCGTGCTTGCGGATGACGCCAAGGCGCTGAGCGAGAATGAGACGGTGCAGAAGGCCTACCTCGGGGCCGAGTAGCGCTGTTTGTGGCAAAAAAAGCAGGCCCGCCCTGGCAGAGCGCTGGGGCGGGCCTGCTTTTTTCCGTCGAGGTTCAGTTTGACCCCGTCGAGGTTCAGTTTGACCCCGTCGAGGTTCGGTTTGACCCCGTCGAGGTTCAGTTTGACCCCATCGAGGTTCAGTTTGACCCCGTCGAGGTTCAGTTTGACCCCGTCGAGGTTCAGTTTGACCCCGTCGAGGTTCAGTTTGACCCCGTCGAGGTTCAGTTTGACCCCGTCGAGGTTCAGTTTGACCCCGTCGAGGTTCAGTTTGACCGCGCGCATCCCACCCATCCCCAACCCCTTGGAGCCTTAGTGTCTTGGTGGTAAACCGTTTTCCCCCTTGTGCCTTCGCGCCTTCGTGGCAAAAAACCCTTGGTGATGTGTGCCAGAACGCGGTGCAGCCGGTATAATGAGGCGTATCCGGTATCAAAGAGAGGCGAGAAGCGATATGGATGCGCCCTTTCATCTTGGCTGCGCGGTGTGGGGGTATAAAGACTGGGTCGGGCGGTTCTTCCCCAGCGGGAGCCGCAGCGGCGACCTGCTGCGGCTCTATGGCCAGCGCCTGACGGCGGTGGAGGGCAACACCACCTTCTACGCCCAGCCCCGCCCCGAGATCGTGCAGCGCTGGGCCGAGGAGACCCCCGAGAGCTTCCGGTTCTGCCTGAAGCTGCCGCGCGAGGTGAGCCACAGCGACGCGCTGGCCAGACACCTGGCCGAGACCCAGGCCTTTGTGGAGCTGATGCAGCCGCTGGGGCCGCGCCTGGGGCCGTTCTTCCTGCAGCTGCCATCCAGCTTTGCCCCCGACCAGATCGACGACCTGGCGACCTGGCTGGACGCCTGGCCGACCCAGCAGCGCATCGCGGTCGAGGTGCGCCACCTCGGCTGGTTCGAGCCAGCCAACGAGGGCATGCTGATGGCCCTGCTGGATGCCTACAGCGCTGGCCGCGTGATCATGGATGTGCGCCCGCTGGAGCTGGCCCCGCTGCCCAATGCCGAGGAAAACCCCCAGCAGGCCCGCGACAACAAGCCCCGCGTGCCTATGCGCCCGCTGGTGAGCGGCGGCTTCAGCATGGTGCGCTACATCGGCCACCCCACGCTGGATCTCAACAGCCAGCTGATCGACGAGTGGGCCGCGCGCGTCGCGGGGTGGCTGGCCGATGGCGTCGAGACCTTTTTCTTCATGCACTGCCCGATCGAGACCTACTCGCCCGAGCTGTGCCGCAGCTTCCAGCAGCGGCTGGAGGGGCTGGCGCCCGTCGCGCCGCTGCCCTGGGATCAGGTGCCCAGCGGCCCCGAGCAGCTGAGCATGTTCGACTAGCGCAAAAAGATGCGCGCTGGGCGGCACCCAGCGCGCATCGCGACGGCCAGCCACGGCCTAGCGCAGCACATATTTGAGCACGCCCGCCTGGCGGATGTAGCCCTTGATCTCCATCATGGCCAGCGAGGCCGCCACATCGGCGGCGGCCAGCCCGCTCGCGCGCCCGATCTCGTCGATGTGGCGCGGCTCGTAGCTGAGCAGCTGCAGCAGCGCGGCCTCCACCGGGTCGGCGGGCAGGGCCTGGCGGGCCTCCTGCTGGGCGGTGGCCGAGGTCCAGCTGAGCGCATCCAGAATATCCTCGGCGCAGGTGACCATGGCCGCGCCATTGCGGATGAGGCGGTTGGTGCCCGCGCTCTTCGCGCTGAAGATCTGGCCCGGCACCGCGAACACCTCGCGCCCCTGCTCCAGCGCGAACTCCACCGTGATCAGCGCCCCGCTCTTCGCGCCCGCCTCCACCACCAGGGTGCCGCGCGCCAGCCCGCTGATCAGGCGGTTGCGGGCGGGGAAGTTGCTAGGCACCGGCAGCATACCCAGGGGGAACTCGCTGATCAGCGCGCCGCTGGCCACCATGCGCTCGGCCAGGGGCCGGTTGGTCTCGGGGTAGGGCACATCCACGCCGCAGGCCAGCACGCCGATGGTGCGCCCCGCCGAGTCGAGCGCGGCCTGGTGCGCCCGCGCGTCGATGCCCAGCGCCAAGCCCGAGACGATGGTGACGCCCGCCAGGGCCAGGTCGCCCGCCAGCCGCGCGGCGGCCTCGCGCCCGTAGTCGCTGGGGCCACGGGTGCCCACCACCGCCACCGCCCACTCGTCGGCGGGGGCCAGGGTGCCGCGCACATAGATCAGCGGCGGGGGCTGGGGGATCTGGCGCAGCAGCGGGGGGTAGCCGTCGCTCTCGATGCTGAGCAGGCGCACACCCAGGCGCGCGGCGCGCGCTAGCTCGGCATCCAGGTCGATGCGCCTGCGCGTGGCCAGCAGGGCCTCGATGCTCTTGGCATCCAGCCCGCAGGCCATCAGGTCGCCGGGGCTGGCCTGCCAGGCCGCCTCGGGCGTGCCAAAATGCTCGATCAGGCGCGCCACCCGCGCCGGGCCGATACCCGAGGTGATGTTGAATCCTAGGTAGAAGCGGGTATAGTCCATGCTCGTGCTCCTTGCGATCGCTCGTAGCTACGCCGAGTATAGCAGCCGCATGTTACCCCTCGCCAAAACGATGCCCGTTCGCAAAAAACCAATTACCTATGGCTAGTTGGGAAAAGTGTACTACTTTCCTATGCTTCGCGGGCAGCGCCAGCCACTATAATCAACGGGAAATGGTACTATCAAGGGAGACCCCCGTGCATCAATATGTTCAACAGCGCCTGCTGCCCCTGCTCGGCGCCCTGCTGATCAGCGGCGCGCTGGCTGCCACCGTGGCCCACGCCGCCACCCTGCAGCCCCAGGCCTACCTGCCGCTGATCGTCAAGGCCGCCAACACGCCCACGCCCACCGCCACCAGCGTGCCCACCGCCACCCCCGGCGGCCTGCTCAGCGCCCAGGAGCAGCAGACGCTCGACCTGATCAACGGGCTGCGCCGCGACGCTGGCTGCAGCGACCTGAAGGCCGTCGGCACGCTGCAGAACGCCGCCGCCGCCCACAACATCGACATGATCACGAATAACTTCTTCGACCATGATAGCAGCGATGGCTCTAGTTTCAGCGTCCGAATTACTAAATACGGCTACAAATGGTCGCTGCTGGGCGAGAACATCGCGGCGGGCTACACCACCCCCGCGTCGGTGGTGAATGCCTGGAAGAACAGCCCGGGCCACTACGCCAACATCGTCAACTGCAAGTTCCAGGACACCGGCCTCTCGGCCAAGGCCGACAGCGAGGGCACGCTATACTGGACTCAGGATTTCGGCAGGCCCCAGTAGGCCGCGCAGCCATACCAGCAGGCCCAGGGCAAACGCCCCAGGGCCTGCTTTTTTGCGCCGCGCAGCCGACGCAGCAATTCGGCACATGCTATACTACCCCTTGCACAGCAGCAGGCAGCACAGGAGAGAGGAACAGCACGATGAAGGCTGTGGTCATGGCCGGTGGCGAGGGCTCGCGGTTACGCCCGCTCACGATCAGCCGCCCCAAACCGATGGTACCTATCGTTGACAGACCGGTGATGGAGCACATCATCGAGCTGCTCAAGAAACATAACATCACCGAGATCGTCGTCACCGTGCAGTACCTCGCCAACGTCATCCAAGATCACTTTGGCGACGGCTCGGCGTTCGGCGTGCATATCGACTACTCGCTCGAAGACCAGCCGCTGGGCACCGCAGGCAGCGTCAAAAATGCCGAGCACCTGCTCCGAGAGCCGTTCCTCGTCATCTCCGGCGACGCGCTCACCGACTTCGACCTCACCAAGATCATCGCCGCCCACGACGCCAGCGGCTCTATGGCCACCATCACGCTCACCCGCGTGCCCAACCCGCTGGAGTACGGCGTGGTGATCATGGACGAGCAGAACAACATCCGCCAGTTTCTCGAAAAGCCCAGCTGGGGCGAGGTCTTCTCCGACACCGTCAACACCGGCATCTACGTGCTCGACCCCAAGGTGCTGAAGTATATCGAGAAGGGCAAGCCCACCGACTGGTCGAAGGACGTGTTCCCATCCATGCTGCGGCGCAAAGACCCGATCAAGGGCTATATCGCCGAGGGCTACTGGACCGACGTGGGCACGATCGATGAGTATATGCGGGCCAGCCGCGACTATATGTCGGGCAAGGTGAACCTGCCGCGCGTGGGCCACCTGCTGGATGGCGAGATCTGGCTGGATGGCGACGCCGAGATCGCCCCCGACGCCCAGCTGTACGGGCCGGTGTACCTGGGCCACGGCGTGAAGATCAAGGGCGGCGTGATCGTGCACGGCCCCACGGCCATCCGCGACTACACCGTGGTGGACACCCGCGCCACCATCGACCGCTCGATCATCTGGCGCAACTCCTACATCGGCGAGCGGGCCGAGCTGCGCGGAGCGATCGTGCTGCGCCAGTGCAACATCAAGAGCCGCTCGGTGCTGTTCGAGGGCGTGGTGGTGGGCGACCAGACAATCATCAACGCCGGGGCGGTGATCGGCGCGAATGTGAAGATCTGGCCTTCCAAAGAGGTGGATGAGGGCGCGACAATCAGCTCCAGCATCATCTGGGGCTCGCAGGGGCGGCGCGTGCTGTTCGGGCGCAACGGCATCACCGGCCTGGTGAACATCGACCTGACGCCCGAGTTCTGCGCCAAGCTGGGCGCGGCGTTCGGCACCACGCTGCCGCAGGGCTCCACCGTGCTGATGAACCGCGACGCCCACTACACGCCGCGCATGCTCAAGCGCGCCATGCTGGCGGGCCTCTCCTCATCCGGCATCACCATCGCCGACATCCACAGCGTGCCCATCCCCGTGGCCCGCTTTATGACCAAGGCTAGCGGCGCGGCGGGCGGCATCCACGTGCGGCTCTCGCCCTTCGACAACCGCGTGGTGGACATCAAGTTCTTCGAGCCGCAGGGCCTCGACATCGACACCGCCACCGAGCGCAAGATCGAGGGCGTGTTCTTCCGCGAGGACTACCGCCGGGTCTACCTGGATGAGATCGGGCGGATCAGCGACGGCGAGGACATCGAGAGCATCTACACCGACGCGTTCTTCGCCGCGCTGCGCGACGACGCGCTGGCCCGCATCACCAAAAACTTCAAGCTGGTGGTCGACTACGCCAACTCCAACCCGTCGCCCATCCTGGCCAACATCCTGCGCCGCCTGGGGGCCGATGTGGTGGAGCTGAACGCCAACCTCGATGACACGCGGATCTTCCAGACCACCCAGCAGTTCGAGGAGGGAATGGAGCGGCTGGCCCGGATCACGCCCGTGCTGGATGCCAGCATCGGCGCGCGGATCGACAGCGGCGGCGAGAAGCTGTTTTTGGTGGACAACACCGGCAAGCACGTGCCAGGCGTGCAGGCCCTGCTGGCGCTGACCGCGCTGACCATGGCCGTGAACGGCGGCGGCAGCGTGGCGGTGCCCGTCACCGCGCCGCGCGCCTTCGAGCAGATCGCCGCGCGCTACGGCGGCAAGATCGTGCGCACCCGCGCCACGCTCTCGGCGCTGATGCGCACCGCCTCGCAGAACCGCGACATGCACCTGCTGGGCGATGGCCAGGGCAACTACATCTTCCCGCACTTCTTCCCAGTGGCCGATGGCCTGTTTGCGATCGTGAAGATCATGGAGCTGCTGGCGCTGCACGATCTGCCGCTCTCCGAGGTGATCGCGGGGCTGCCATCCTACCACATCGACCAGACGCGCGTGCCCTGCCGCTGGGAGTACAAGGGCAAGGTGATGCGCATCCTCAACCAGCAGTACCAGGACCGCAAGCTGGAGCAGATCGACGGGATCAAGATCGACCTAGGCGACGAGTGGGTGCTCATCCTGCCCGACACCGATGGGCCGTTCTTCCACGTGATCGCCGAGGGCGCGACCGACGACCACGCCCGCGTGCTGACCGAGAAGTACGCCGGGCTGGTGGCGGGCCTGCAGTAGCGTAAAAAAGCCCCGCAGCGCTGGCACGAGCAGCGCTGCGGGGCTTTGCCATGCGGCCAGCGCCTAGCGCTGCAGCAGCGGCAGGTAGATGTGCGAATCGACCGCCGTGCCCAGCACAAACGGCGAGAAGCTGGCGGTGGTGCCGCAGATCCGATTCGCCGCCAGATCATGCGATACGGTGATGTCGTGCCACGCGCCCTCGGCAAAGTGCCAGAGCCGCAGGTCGCCCTCGGCCAGCCCAGCGGCGGCCAGATCGGCATCCTGATAGGGGAAGCAGACCTGCGCGGTGTGGAAGCTCAGCTGCTGCTCGGCAAGCTCGAAGTAGCTCGGCAGCCCCTTGATCACCCCAGCGGTCGCAGCCGCCGCGCCATGGTGCGCCGCAACCTGAAGCGACCCAGCGCCCACAAGCCCGCCGAACGCCACCGTCACCGGCCCATCTGGCGTCTCCACCGAGGCGCGGACCTCCTCGCCTGGTATGGCTGGGGCCGCAACATCCACCGGCTGCGCGTTGACCGGCACCAGCCAGGCCACCGATATGCCGCCCGCCGCCGTCACCTGCACGCTGTGCCAGCCAACCGCCGCGGTGTCGCCTGCGGCGGTGGTAAAGGTCAGGCGGTCGTCGCCCACGTAGGCCGTATCGCGCGGCTCGCCATCCCAGAGCACGGCGCTGCCCGCGCCGAAGCCCTCGCCCGCAACCGTGATAACGCGCGGTGCGTCGCCCACCTGCAGCGCATCGGGCAGCAGCGCCGTAATGCTGGGCACCGGTAGCCCAGGTGTCGCCGTGGGCGTGGGCGTAGAGGCTGGCGCGGTCGCCGTGGGTGTGGATGCTGGCGCGGTCGCCGTGGGTGTGGGCGTAGAGGCTGGCGCGGTCGCCGTGGGTGTGGGCGTGGATGCTGGCGCGGTCGCCGTCGGCGTGGGCGTGGATGCTGGCGCAGTCGCCGTCGGCGTGGATGCTGGCGCGGTCGCCGTCGGCGTGGGCGTTGCCGAAGTCAGCTGGTAGAGCCGAGCCAGCGCGGTATCCACACGCAGCGCGCCATAGCCATAGGTCGCATCAAAGCCCGCCGCGCCCAGATCCTGCGCGCCCTGCTCAAGGGCCTGGCGAACCTGAGCGCGGCTCGCCGAGGGGGCCGCAGCCCGCAGCAGCGCCGCCGCGCCCGCCACATGCGGGCTGGCCATCGACGTGCCCTGCATGAAGCAGTAGGCGAACGCGCTGGCCGAGCCGCACGCCGACCCCAGGGTCTGCTGCAGCACGCCGTCGCCGTAGCCGTCGCCGGTGGCATCCGCGCCCATGTTGCCGCCGGGCGCAGCAATGCCGATCGCGCTGCCGGTGTTGGTGTACGGCGCGGGCGCATCCAGCGCATCCAGCGCGGCCACGGCCAACACGTCGGGGTGGTTGGCGGGGAAGGAGACCACGCTCTGGCTGGCGTTGCCCGCCGCCGCTACGATCAGCACATCGGCGGCGGTGGCCATCGCGATGGCGTCATTCACAATGCCCGCCGAGCAGTCGGGCCACAGCCCCGAGCCGACCCCGGCGCAGTTGGTGCCCAGCGACAGGTTGATCACGCCCGCACCGTGTGAGCTGGCCCAGATAATCCCCTCGGCGATGTCCGACATGCTGCAGCCGCCAAACGCATTGCAGACCTTGACCGGCATCAGTGTGGCGCTGCCGGCCATGCCCGCGCCGCCCTGGCCGTTGCCGCTACACTCGGCCACCGTGCCCGCCACGTGGGTGCCGTGGCCGTTGTCATCCTGCGCCGCTGCCAGGCTGGCCTCGCCGGTGATGGCGCTGTAGGGCGACACAAAGCTGTGGCAGCCCATGTCGGGCGCGGCGCTGGCGATGCCGGTGTCGAGCACGGCCACCACCGCGCCAGCGCCGGTGGTGGTGGGCCACACCGCCGGGGCGTTGGTGGCGCGCAGGTGCCACTGGTAGCCGTAGTAGGGGTCGTTCACGTCGGACTGCAGGGAGGCGCTGGCCATGTCGCTGATCTGGATGGTGTAGTCGGGCTGGGTCAGCTCCACATTGGGCAGCGCACCGATCTCCTGCGCGCGCGCGCCCGCGCTGATGCCCGCCACCAGCGGCACCGAGTACCACGATCCGAACAGATGGGTGGCCCCGGCCACCTGGGGCGCGCCGCCCGAGGTGCGCACCAGCACGTGGTCAACCGCCGCTGCGGCGTTGAGCGCGCCGCCCGTGCCAGCCGAGGGCTGCGGCTGCCCCTGCAGGGGGGCGATAGGGACGATGGACAGGGCAATAGCACACGAAAGGAAGAGGGTGTGAGATGACATGGTCGGTGTCTTCCTGCCTATCTGTCTGACAAGGACAAACAGCTATTGGCTACAGGATGGTGGGTTTGTCTGGGCTAACTATAGCCCTCGCCCGAACCAGGGCTGTACCATAGAGCACTTCTAGGTCAGGAGTTCACGAGAGCTGGTAGTTATGCGCCAAATCCAGCTCGAATAGAGAGACATCTCGATCATGTATCGCTTTTTTTGCTTCTATGCTGGTGATACCATGCGGCAGTCGGCAGCGATTTCACGGGTGAGGGAGAGGGCTGATCACGCGGCAAAATGAAGACCACCCGTTGTATAACGGGTGGTCTTCTGGTGGGGTGCCCGATGGGACTCGAACCCACAACATCTTGATCCACAATCAAGTGCTCTGCCATTGAACTACGGGCACCACAGCAACGCGGCGCATTATAGCACGCCGCCCGCACGCTGTCAAATAGCTATGCTGGACGCCGCTAGGCCAGCCAGCCCGAGGCCCGCCACTCGGCCAGGGCGGCGCGCAGGGCGAAGGCCGCGCCGGGACGCAGCGGGGCCAGCGCCAGGGCCAGCCGCTCGCAGCGGGCCGCGCCCAGGCGGCGCGCCAGGGCGGCCAGCAGCGCCGCACCGCTGTAGCGCAGGTAGTCGCCCGCCCACCGGGCGTAGCCAACTGCCCCCAGCACCGCCCAGGCATCCAGCACCACGCGCGGGCGGCGCACCAGCATGCCCAGCACCATCTGGTGGTAGTCGCCCCAGCGCATCTGGTCGCGGAAGAAGCGCTGCGCCAGATCGGTGCCGAGGTCGCGCAGCACGCCCAGAAAGATATTTTGCAGCACGTTCACATCATCCGCCCGGCCCCACGGCTGCATGAAGCGGCTAAACACCCAGCCCAGCGAGGCGTTGGCCTGGTAGGGCGCAACCCAGCGCAGCTGCTGCGGGGCCAGCAGGCCCTGGCGCAGCGCCGCATCCAGCAGCGCGGTGGTGCGGCCCAGGTTGCGCACGTGCGACCCGAAGCCGCAGAAGGTGAGCGGCGACTGCTGGGCCGCCGCGTCGCCGATCGGCAGCACGCCGGGCAGCAGCGGGGCCTCCTGCCGCCGCAGGCTGTGGCGCGCGGGGATGTAGCCGAACACCGGCTTGTGGTGGCGGAACTGCGGCCCGGGCCGCTTGTAGCTGGGCAGCAGCGCGAAGTAGTCTTCGAACAGCTGCAGCAGGCCGGGCGCATCAGGGCGGTGGCGCTTGCCCAGGGTCTCGTAGTAGAACAGGTAGACCGTCAGCTCGTCGCCGCGCCCTGGGAAGCCCTCCCACATGTACTGCTGGCCGCGCTGGGCGTGGTCGATCGAGAGCAAGATCTCGCCCACCCCCGGCTGGTGCTGGTCGGGCGCGGCCCCTGGCTGCAGGCCGCTCACCACGGTGCCCACGGTGGGGCACACCGCCGCGAAGGGCTGGCCCGCGAAGCGCTGGAGCGCCAGCGGCGACGCGCTGCCCATGCCGTCCAGCAGCAGCCGCCCACGGTAGCGCTCGGTGCCGCCGTCGGGCCGGGCCAGCTCCACCGTCAGCGGGGCGGCGCGGTCGGGTGGCACCAGCACGCGGCGGAAGGCCCGGCCATCCAGCACCACGCCGCCCGCCTGCTCCAGCCTGCGCCGCGCCATGCGCTGCAGCTCGCCCGCGTCGATGGCCACATCCAGCACGTGGGGCAGCCACAGCTCGGCGGGCCGCTGCTCGCGGTGGAAGCGCACGAAGCCGCGCTCGTACTCGCGCATCACCACCGCGCCCAGCTCGCCCCAGGTGAACAGGCCCAGATCGACCAGCGCGGCCAGCTCCTCGCGCGAGATGTTCCACTCGCGGTGGGCGGTGCCGACCTCGCCCCGGTCGAACAGCAGCACGCGCCAGCCGTAGCGCTGGGCCATGGCGGCGGCGTGCAGCAGCCCCAGCCCGCCCCCGGCGTAGATCAGGTCGAAGCTGGGCAGCGGCTCGGCGCTAGGGCTGGGGTCGGCCACCCAGGCATCCTCGGCGGCGGGGGCGGCCCCAGCGCGGATGGCGTCCCACGCGGCGTCCAGCCGGGCCACCTGCTCAAGCTGGGGCAGCGCGCCCATGGCCGCGAAGGCGGCGGCGGTGCGCGGGTAGCGCGCGGCCAGCTCGGCGGGCGGGCGCGGCGCAGGCAGCAGCGCGGGCAGCGCGCCCGCCACCTGCGCGGCCAGCCGCGCCAGCCTGGCCCTGGCCCGCACATAGCCCCACGCCGCCACCTGCGCGCTGGCCGTCACCCGCACGCGGGTGGTGATGGTGGTATCCTCAAACGCGAACGCCAGCCGGAGCGAGCGATCTGGGCAGGCGGGGCAGGCCACATCCAGCGCCACACCATCGCTGGCATCGACCCGCAGCTCGTACAGCTCGCCTTGGTAGCGCCAGTAGCCGCCTAGCCGCCGCAGGCCCGGCAGCAGCTGTGGCCAGCGCCGCTCATCCAGCAGCGCGGCGCGCAGCTCGTGCGCTGCCACCGCAACCTCGCACCATCTCTGCACCTGCGCCCGCATGTCGCTCCTTTCGTATTTTTCAATCGCGCTGGCGCTCTTCAGCCAATACAACAGTGCCTACGCGCGTTTTGTTTCTTCTTGGACAGTTCTGACGAGATATCCCCGGTTTCTATGTACTTTCACTGGTGACACCCCCATCTGGGCCGGTATAGCTTACGTTCAGGGCAGCGACTCGTAGAGCGCACGGCCCAGCGCCTCGGTATCGTGGCGGATGGTGTCCTGCTTGTTCCAGATCGCCCGCTTCTCGCCCACGGCCTCGGTCAGCGGCCCCACCACCAGCCGCGGCACCAGCGCGCGGATGGCATCCAGCTCGACGTCATCGGGCTGCAGCAGGTGCAGGCCCTCGGCGTCGTACTGGCGCAGCAGCGCGGGGTCGGGGTCGCTGCGGTTGACCAGCGCCACATCCAGCGCGCCGGGGCCAAGCACCTTCGTCACCCAGCGCACGTGGTCCAGCGCGCGGAAGCCGTCGGTCTGGCCGGGCTGGGTGGTGGTGTTGCAGACATAGGCCACGGTGCCGCGCGTCTCGCGCAGCGCCTGGGCCATGCCCTGGTGCTGGAGCACGGCCAGCACCGTGGTGAACAGGCTGCCTGGGCCTAGTACGACCAGATCGGCCTGGTGGATGGCCGCGACCGCCTGGGGGAGAGCGGGGGCTGGCGCATCGAGCCACAGCCGCGCGATAGGGGCCTTGTCGCGCCCGCGCACATCCAGCTCGCCCACACGGGTGGAGCCGTCGGACAGCTCGGCGCACAGGTTCACCGAGGCGGTGGAAGCGGGCAGCACCGCGATGGCGGTCTTGGCCAGGGAGGCCACCCGCGCCACCGCCGCGCCGAAGTCGCCCAGCTCCTCGGCCAGCGCCGCGATCATCAGGTTGCCGAAGGCCATGCCCTCCAGCTGGGCCACGCCCGCCCCGCTGAAGCGATGCTGAAGCAGGCGGCCCAGCTCGGCATCCTGGGCAAAGGCCGCGATGGTGGCGCGCAGGTCGCCGGGGGCGGGGATGCCCGCGATAGCGCGGGCCAGGCCAGTCGAGCGGCCCGTGTCGGTCACGGCGATCACGGCGGTGCGCTGGCCCGCGAAAGGCGCGACGGCGTGCAGCACCTGGGTGGCCCCGCCGCCACCGCCAATCGAGACAACATTCGGCGGCATAGCATGGCTCCTTTCAGCCGATAGAGAAAAAGAGCGCGAGGGGCTTCCCTCGCGCCTGTCACACCCGCATGGTTGAATGATACGCTACTTGTCCGGCGCGGCAGGCTCGAAGGCCAGCAGCGCCTCGGCCTCGGCGTTGGCCAGCGCCATGCTGTCCGCCGACATCGGCGGCGGCGCGGCCTCGGCCTGGTCGATCAGCTGGGCGCGGCTGCCGCGCGTGAAGGCGAACACCTCGCGCAGCATGGCCTCCTGCTCGTCGGTCAGCGCGATCTTGCGGCGCGACATCACCTTGCGCGTCACCGCGATCATGCGGTCGATCTGGTACTCGCGGAAGCGCTCGCCGCCCCAGGTGAACGAGGGCACCGTCTTGGGGGCGAAATGCGCGCCGAAGATGTTCGAGCCGGTGCCGATCATCGAGCCGCCGTTCAGGTGCAGGCCGATGCCCAGCTTCACGTGGTCGGCCAGGAAGCAGCCCAGCTTCATCTGTCCGCTGTCCACCTGGCCCATGCCCTCGATCACGATCTTGATGTTGCCGTAGGTGTTCTTCAGATCGCTGGTGGTGGTCATCGCGCCAATGTTCACCCACTCGCCCAGGTACGAGTGGCCCAGAAAGCCATCGTGGTGCTTGTTGGTGTAGCCCTGCACGATGCTGGCCTCCACCTCGCCGCCGATGCGGCACACCGGACCGATGGTGGTCTCGCCACGGATGCGGGCGCTGCTGATCAGCGCGCCAGGGCCGACCGCGCACGGCCCCTGGATGAACGAGAACGGCTCGATATGCGCCGCGTCGATCACGATCGGGCCGCCGCGCGCATCCAGCACCAGCGGGCCATCGAGCTGGGCCTGGGGGTGGATGTAGATCTGCTCGGGGTTGTGCAGCACCACGTGGGGCGCGCTGGGCGGCTGCTGGGCGGCGCTGCGCCAGCCCAGCCGCTCGATGGTGCGGGCGTCGCGCTCGATCTGCGCGCCGTTCTGGGTGATCAGATCCCACGGGAAGGAGAGCAGCGGCGTCTCCACCTCCACCACACGGCAGAAGCGCCGCAGCTCGGCCAGGGCTGGCTCGGCGCGCTGGGCCAGCAGGTCGGCGAACACCGCGCTGGCCACGGCGGGCGCGAGCCGCGCGCCCAGCAGCACGTGCGCGCCCAGCACATGCGGCCCGGCATCGGCCACATACACCGTGTTCAGCGGCTCGCGGTCGAGCTGCGCGATCCAGCCAGCATCCAGCGCCCGCCCGTTCACAAAGGTGAGCGGGGCGCTGCTGGACAGCAGGCCCAGCGGCCAGCGGCCAGCGCCAAACACGGTGGCTAGGTGGCTGCGGCACAGCGCCTCGGGGCGCACGTGGTAGGCCAGCTCGATCCGCTCGCGCAGCGTCCAGATCCCGCAGCGCACGTCGAAGATCGGGCGCGAGTAGGCCAGCGGCAGGAACGAGCGGAAGCTCTCATCTTCAAAAAGAATGATCATAGCAGTGCTAGTGGCGCTTCAGGATCTCAAGGATCGCCACCCGAAGCTTCTCCGGATCGTGGCGCAGCACCTGGACCGCGCGGCTCTCGGTGGGGTTGTTGAGCGAGGTCGAGAGCTGCACCACCGAGGATGCCAGGTCGGCCTCGACCACCACCGACCCCTCCACCACAATATCGCGGGCGGTCAGGCGGTCGCTTGCGCCCACCATGGTCTCCTCGTACTCCTCGGGGGTCAGGTACACCGGCGACTGGTGGGCGGCCTCGTAGATGCGGCGGATCTCCGGCTCGATCCGCTGGGCGTTCACCAGCACATAGTCGGGCGTCACGCCGCCGAAGCGCACGAACTGGCGGATGTGGTCGGCCACGGTGAAGCCGGTGGTCAGGCCCGGCTCGGTCATTAGGTTGCAGATATAGATTGTCTTGGCGTGGCTGGCGCGGATGGCGTCGCGGATCTCGGGGATCAGCAGGTTGGGGATGATGCTCTCGAACAGGCCGCCGGGGCCAAAGATGATCATGTCGGCGTGGGAAAAGGCATCGGTGGCCTTCTGGAACACCTGCTGGCGCTCGCCGCCATCCACCAGCTCCACATCCACCACATGGCGCTCGGCCAGCAGCGGGTTCTGCGAGATAGCATCCTTGATGCTGTGGCGCGAGCCATCATCCAGCGTCACCACCACCGCCAGCGGCCTGGGCATGGGCGCGACATACAGCACCTTCTCGAAGTTGAACAGGCTGGCGGCGCGGTAGTAGTACTCGATCGGGTCCTGCACCGGCGTCACGCAGGTCACCTGCTTGGCGGCGCGGCCCAGGTCGGCCAGGCGCAGAATGCCCGCCCCGCCCGCCATCACCGCGATGGTGGGCGGCGGGGCCGACTGGCGGTAGCCCACCACCAGCTCGGCGGTGGCGTCGCGCTGGCCATCCAGCGGGATCACGGCCACATCGCTCATCTGCCAGATGCCCATGCCCAGCGCCACCATGCCGACAATGGTAAACACCACCCCGCGCAGCCAGCGGTCGATCGGCTGGAGCGTGATGATGTAGATGATGTCGTGCAGGAAGGGCGGCGCGTTCACGGTGCGGTAGGCGGCCACAAAAAAGTAGGCCACGCCGATAGAGAACAGCGTGACGCCGATAAAGGTCAGCGTCAGCGACTTGGCGAGGTAGGAGAGCTTCGAGAGACGTTTTGCGATAGATTGCATAGGTTCCTAGGGCTGCTGGATGCGGGCGCGCAGGTCATCCAGCTGGGCGCGCAGCTTGCCGCCGTTCACGGCGATCATCTCGGTGAGCAGCAGGGCGGCCATGGCGGCATCCGCCGAGCCGCTGTAGCGGCCCAGGGTCGGCTCGCCCAGCTCGGTGACGCCCACCAGCAGCGCGGTGCGATCCTGGGCCACCAGCTCGGCCACACGGGCGGCGGGCTGGCCGCTCGGCTCCACCTTCAGGCCGGTAGCGCTTTCCCAGGCAGCGATCCCAGCGGGCATATCGGGCTGAAACGGCACCACCACATGGCCGCGCAGGCGGTGGTGGCGGGCCAGGTGCTGGGCCAGCAGCAGCGCCAGCTCCAGCGGCGTGGCGACCTCGCCGCTATTGTCGGTCACGCCCAGCGCGCGCCCATCGGCAGATATAGCCACGCCCATATGCGAGTCGCTCTCCTTCACCAGCTTGCGCAGGCGGGGGAAGCCGGTCTCGGCGGGGGATGGGATCTGGCGGTTGAACAGCGGGTCGGCCTCGCGGTTGATCTCCACCGCGCGGGTCTGCGCGCCCTCGCCCAGCAGCGCGGGGAACAGGCCGCTGGCCGGGCCGTTCATCGGGTCGACAAACACGGTCAGCGTCGAGCGGCGGATCAGGTCCATGTCGGCCACCTCGCGCAGCAGCTCCAGGTAGGGGCCGCGCAGGTCGGCGTGGGCATGCTCGGGCAGGGGCGACAGCTCGGGCGGGAAGGGCGGCGCGGGGTCGGGCGCGGCGGGCAGCGCGGCGAAAGGCTCGGCATCGGCGGCGGGCAGCAGGGCGTGGAGACCCGCGTACCAGTAGGGGCGGTTGCCCGCCGAGAGCATCAGGGCGCTCTCGAAGCGGCGGCGCTCGATGGCCAGCTCGACCATGGCCACCGAGGCGGGCGTGGGGCACAGGCCCACGCGCACCCCGGCCATATCAAGCATCTGGTAGGCGTAGCGGGCGAACTGCGCCCCCATAAAGCGGGTATCGCAGGCCACTAGGCAGCTGCGCTGCTGGGCGCGCAGCAGGTCGGCCACCGCCTGCACCCGCTGCGCCAGGCCCGCCAGCGTCACATCGACCGTGTAGATACCCTCCCAGCGATACCACTGCAATCGCGCGCGCTGGTTCATAGTTTTGCTGCCGCGCTCCCGCCCCGGCGGAAGGCCTCGACCTCGTCCAGCATCAGCGTGCGGATCTCGGCCACGCGCTCGGGCGTCACCGCCTCGAAGCGGGTGGTGAGCACCGGCTCGGTGTTGGAGGCGCGCACCAGGCCCCAGCCATCGCCGAAGTCCACGCGAACGCCGTCGATGTCCACCACCGGGTAGCTTTTCTTATACACATCGCGCAGGTGGTCGATCACGGCGAACTTGGACTCCTCGTCGCAGGGCACGCGCTCCTCGGGCAGCGAGGGCCGCTCGGGGTAGGCTGCCAGGATCTGGCCCAGGCTCTCGCCCAGCTGCGCCAGGCCGTAGAGCAGGTAGGCCCCGGCGAAGGTGCCGTCGTCGAAGGTGTGGTAGCGCACGCCGGTGAGCACGTGGCCCGACAGCTCGCCCGCCAGCGGCGAGCCGACCTCGCGCATCTTGGCCGACTGCTTGGGGTAGCCCGTGCCCGAGAGCACCGGCTGGCCGCCGAAGTCGCGGATGGCGTCCTCAAGCACGGCGCTGCACTTGGTGTCGATCACGATCGGCGCGGGGCCGTGCTGGCGCAGCACATACTTGGAAAGCGCGATCAGATAGCGGTCGGCGAAGATCATCTTGCCGCTGCTCTCCACCACGCCCAGGCGGTCGCCATCGCCATCTAGGCCGATGCCCAGCTCCGCGCCGGTCTCCAGCACCTTGGCCTTCAGGTCGCGCAGGTTCTCCTCTTTCAGCGGGTCGGGGTGGTGGTTGGGGAAGCGGCCATCCGGCTCGATGTAGAGCGGCACCACCTCGCAGCCGATCGCCTCCAGCGTGCGCAGGCCCAGCGGCCCGGCCACGCCGTTGCCGCCATCCAGCACCACGCGCACCGGGCGCGGCAGGCGGAAGTGGCCCACCACATCGGCCACATAGGCGTCTGACACATCCAGCTGCTCGTAGCCGCCAGCGCCCTGGGCGAACTCGCCGCCGTTGGCGAGCCGCCCGATCTCCTGGATGGCCGCGCTGTCGAGCGGCTCGCCGCCGTAGACCGGGTCGGACTGGCGCAGCTTCAGGCCGTTGAAATTCGGGGGGTTGTGGCTGGCCGAGATCACCGCGCCGCCATCCGCGCCCAGGTAGGCCAGCGCGAAGTACATCAGCGGCGTGGGCACCATGCCCAGGTCGACCACATCGCAGCCGGTGGAGCGGATGCCCTGGATGAAGGCGGCGGCGTAGGCGGGCGAGGTCAGGCGGGCATCGCGGCCCACCACGATCCGGCTGCGCCCGCTGCGGCGGAAGTAGGTGCCCGACGCGCGGCCAAGCACCTCGTACACTGGCTCGGAAAGATCGACATCAACGATCCCGCGGATATCGTACGCGCGGAAGATCGTCGGGTTGACGGCAAAACTCATAGCAACCATCCCCCGATGGAAAAAGGCCATAGATGCGCGTGTGGACGCGCATCTATGGGCAGATCACATCTTCAAACATAAGCTGTAGGGATGGTATCGTAAAGGGGGCGTTCCGTCAAGAAACCACGCTGGTCTGCTGCAGCTTGACGCGGGGTGCCGAGCGCTGCTGCTCCTGCTTGAGGAAGCGCAGCAGCAGGTCGTTAAACACGTCGGCCTCGTCGAGGAAGGGGAAGTGGCGGCTCTCGGGCATCACCACCACCTCGGCGCTAGTCACGTCGTCGAAGAGATCGGCCTGGTTGGGGTGCACGATATCGTCGCGCCCGCCCTGCACGATCAGCGCAGGCACCTGCAGGCGCTGCAGCTCGGGGCGCAGGTCGGTGCGCCACATCGAGCTGACCGAGCGGCGCAGGGTGGTGCCGCTGGACTTGAGGCTGTCGGCGATCACCTCGTGCACCGCCGGGTCGTTGGTGCGGCCCAGGAAGAAGCGGAACAGCGTGCTGCGCAGCCACGGCACGGTCACAAAGGCGTCGGCGAAGAACGGGCGGTCGGTCAGCTTCAGCAGCCACGAGAGCGAGTCGCCGTCGATAGGCGCGCCCACGGCGGCCACGCGGTTGATGCGCTTGGGGTGGTTGATCGCGGTCTTCAGCGCCACCATGCCGCCCATCGAGTGGCCCACCAGGGTCACGCGGTCGATGCCCAGCTCGTCGATGAAGCGGATCACCTGGTTCGAGTAGTTCTGGATGCTCTCGGGGGTCTGCTGCTGCCGCCGCGAGTCGCCAAAGCCCCAGAAGTCGAACGAGTAGGTGCGGAAATGATCGGAGACGACTTCGATAGTCGGGTACCAGTAGCGCCAGCTTCCCAGCCAGCCATGCAAGAAGAGCACGGGGCGCCCGTGACCAAACACTTCATAGTGGACGACCTGCCGGTCAATTACCATTACGCTCATAGTCGTGTCCGTGTGATGTGCGGCTACTTGTTCGAACGAGTAATATGAAGGGCCATGTCGGGCGGACCCGCACGGACGGGGGTAAACTCTATAATACCATAAATAACCACGTATTGATTCAGCGCTGTGAGCGCGCCGCTCTGACTCTTCTAAACGCGCTCCGCTGCCGCTTCATCATACCGGAATGGCTGTTTTGGATATCAAAATAATAACAGCATTTCCATCAAATTGTCTACTATCAATGGTCATTTTCTTTGCCATCCGCCCTGGCTACTAGTAGGAAGCGCCGTTCATGTGGCTGCGAGCGTAGGGTGTGGTCGCCTCGCGCTCGTGCAGCGAGCGCCGCAGCCGCCACTGCAGCCGCTCGATATCCTCGGATATCCCGCGCAGCCGCTCCATCTCCTGCTCTAGGTCGTGCAGCATCTGAGAGGCCTGGCTGCTGACATAGGCCGGATTGCGGTCGCGGCTCAGCTCGCCTATCCGCTCCTGCATGGCCACCAGCAGTGTCATCAGGTTGCCCCACGACTCGTTGTCGTGGTCGCTCTGGGTGCGGGCCTGGGCGTCGCGCTGGCGCATCCAATCCTGCAGCTGCGCCTGCATGTCGCGGATGTGGGTCTCCACCTGCTGCAGCTCTTGATCAACGTGCGCGTTGGCCGTCACCGGGATGCCGTTTTTGGCCATCACCTCCAGGTGCTCGCGCAACCCCGAGAGCGAGCCGCCCAGCTGGGTCTGGCGCAGCGTCACCGCCTCCTGCTCATTCAGCAGGTCGAGCAGCATCTCGCGCAGCTGCCCAGTCTCGCCGGCCACGCGGCTGGCCTGCTGCTGCAGCAGGTGCGGCACAAACCAGAGCAACAGACCCAAAAGCGACAGAACCAGTATTCCTAAGATGATAAACAAGGCATCCATCGGCCCCTCCTCGTTTAGCACGATTATAGCTAGTGAACCGAGCGAGGGTCAATGGTTTAGAGGCCCCTGGGATGACAGCTGGATTACACACCGTCAGGCAGATCTGGCCGCACGCCCGCGCGGCGCGGCAGCGTTGACAATCGCGAAACGGCCTCCTATAATGCGCGTCGAATACCGCCGCTACATCCTGGCTCTCTGGCGTGTGTGACGGTCAGCGCATCGCTTCCCCACGCCACGTATGCCGCTGCGAGGAAACTATCTTGCGAAACCGTTCTACACTGCTGCGACCATGGCGCGCGGCATGTCTCCTGTTTGCCCTGATCGGCGCGTGGGCTGTCTCGGCCTGCCAGAACCCGCTGGCCCCCAGCGCGCTGATCGTACCGAATCTGACCGCCGCGCCCGACCGCTACAAGGGCAGCGTGGTGGAGGTGCAGGGGGCCTACCTCAACCGCGCTGGCACCGACGCCGTCGGCGTGCTGGCCCTGGGCGTCAGCACTCAGGACAACGGCCTGGGGGCCGAGCCGCTGGGCGACCCGATCTGGCTTGAGGGCTTCCCCGAAGATCAGCTGCGCGGCCAGCTGCACCAGCCCGGCGACTCGACCTACGGCTTCGTGCGCGTGACTGGCACCTTCGACGCAGGCGGAACCTACGGCCCAAGCAACACCTATAAATACAAGATCAGCGTGACCAGCGCCGAACCAATCGAGCGCATCCACCGCACCGAGCAGCGCGTGGCCGCAGGCTCGCCCGGCGAGGGCAAGGTGGCGCTCGCCGAGCTGGCCGACAACCCCGCCGCCCGCAACGGCCAGCAGGTGATCACCCAGGGCTACTACTTCTGGAACGGCTCGGTGAACATTCTGTCCGAGGGTATCTCCGCCGAGGATGACGGCAGCAATCCGCAGCCGATCGGCAAGATCATCTGGATGGAGGGCTTCCCGCCCTCGATCTCGGGCCAGCTGCACGTGGGGCCGGGCAGCCCGGCGGCCTATGTGTGGGGCAAGGTCGAGGTGAAGGGCCAGTTCAGCGCGGGCACCTTTGGCAAGGATGGCGCGTACAGCGCGCAGCTGCAGCTCGACCCGAATGCGGCTGATGCGGCGAAGGCCATCCAATAGCGCTTGACCCGCGCATACACCAGCCGAATGTGAGGGGCGATCGCCCCTCACATTCGCATTTTTGCCACGGGCTGGGAAAATATGGGCGAGAAACGCGCGCCAGAATCCGCTAGTATAGGTACAATACTAACAGCGACAGCAGTGCGGCTGCCGCTGTTAGGCTTATACCACCCAGATCAGGCGAGCAGCAGGCCATCCAAAACCGGCGAGACATGCGAGGCGTAGCGTGTATTACTTCATTGAACCGATGGTAGAGGCCGATATCGAGCGCGTCCAGGCGATCGAGCGCCAGAGCTTTGCGACGCCATGGTCGGCCAACACCTACCGCAGCGAGCTGCGCAACCAGTCCACTAGCCGCTACGTGGTGGCCCGCGCTAGCCCCACCCCGCCCCCGCCCCAGCGCGACGACACCACCCGCAAGCGCGGCATCCTGGCCGATATCGTCTCGGCGCTCTTCGGCGAGCCGCCCGAGCCGACCACATCCAGCCCCCACCCGATCGTGGGCTACGGCGGGCTGTGGCTGGCCATCGACGAGGGCCATGTCACCACCATCGCCGTCGAGCCTGCCTACCGTGGCCACGGCATCGGCGAGCTAGTGCTGAATGGGCTGATCGACCAGGCTATGCAGCTGAACGCCGAGATGCTGACCCTGGAGGTGCGGGTGAGCAACGTAGTGGCCCAGCAGCTCTACCTCAAGTATGGCTTCCGCGCTATCGGCACGCGCCCGCGCTACTACACCGACAACAACGAGGACGCGCTGATCATGTCCACCGACCCGATCCGCACGCCCGCCTACCAGGAGCGCCTCAAGCAGCTGCGCACCGCCCTGTTCGAGCGGCTGCGCCAAGAGGCGGCCAACGCCCCGCCGGTGGTCAAGCAGCCCATACCGCAGGCCCCAGCCCCAGCGGCTGCGCCAGTAGCCCCAGCCGCCGCACCGCAGCCCAAACCCCAGCCGCCTGCGCCCCAGTCAGCTGCGCCCGCCCCAGCGCCGAGCACGCCGCCTGCCCCAGCGCAGCCCGCGCCGAGCCTGCCCCAGCCGCCTGCCCCAGCGCCGAGCACGCCGCCTGCGCCGCAGCCGCAGCCCGAGCAGAAGTAGCCCGCGCAAACACAAAGGCCGCCCCCGCGACTGTTCGCAGGGGCGGCCTTTTGGCTCTGCAGAGCTACATCTCCATCACCACCGGCAGGATCATGGGGCGGCGCTTGGTGCGCTCAAGCAGGAACTCGCTCACCACATCCTTCACCTTGCGGTTGATGAACCCGGCGTCTACCTCGGTCTCGCCATTGTTGCTGGTGGCGCGGCGCAGCGCATCGCGCACCACCGCCTTGGTCGCGTCGATCAGGTCGTCGGACTGGCGCATGTACACGAAGCCGCGCGAGACCACATCCGGCCCCACCACCAGCTCGCCGGTGGAGCGGTCGATGCCCACCACCACCATCAGGATGCCATCGCGCGAGAGCAGCTGGCGGTCGCGCACCACCACGTTGCCCACATCGCCCACCGTGGTGCCATCCACATACACATAGCCCACCGGGGCCTTCGAGACGATCTTGCCAAACTCGTGGCTGAACTCCATGATCGAGCCGTTCTCGGCCACGATCACGTTCTCATCCTTCACCAGGCCGCCCATACCCAGCGCCATCTTGCGGTAGAGCATCAGGTGGCGGTAGTCGCCGTGGAAGGGTACCACAAACTCGGGGCGGAGCATGGCCAGCAGCATCTTCAGCTCCTCCTGGGCGGCGTGGCCGGAGACGTGCACGTTGGATGTGCCGTAGACCACATCCGCGCCCAGGCGGAACAGATTGTTGATCACGCGGCTGACCGAAACCTCATTGCCAGGGATGGGCGTAGCCGAGACCACCACGGTGTCGCCCGGTTTGATCTTGACGTGAGGGTAGTCCTTGTTGGCCATGCGGGCCAGCGCGGCCATCGGCTCGCCCTGGCTGCCGGTGCAGACCACCGCGATCTGGTCGTCGGGGTAGTTGTTGGCCTCGTTGGGGCGGATGACCGTGCCCGGCTCGGCGTGCAGATAGCCCAGCTCGAAAGCGATCTTGCTGTTGTTCTCCATGCTGCGCCCGGCCAGCACCACCTTGCGGCCATAGGCCTCGGCGGAGTCGATCGCCTGTTGCACGCGCGAGATGTTCGACGCGAACGTGGCCACGATGATCCGGCCAGGGGCGGTGGCAAAGATGTTGTCGAAGGCCTCGCCCACGGTCTGCTCGCTGGGCGTGTAGCCGCGCGACTCGACGCGCACGCAGTCGGTGAGCAGCACCAGGGGCTTGCGGTGGCCCAGCTCGGTGATCTTGGCGATATCGGTCGGTCGGCCATCCACGGGGGTGTGGTCGAACTTCCAGTCGGTCAGGTAGATCGCCAGGCCAGCGGGCGTGGTGATCGCGAAGCCCACCGTGTCGGGGATGGAGTGGGCCACATGGAACGGCTCGACCGTGAAGGTCTCGCTCACCTTGATGGTGTCGCCCGCCGTAAAGCGGTTCAGCGACACCTTGTCCAGCAGGCGGTGCTCCTTCAGCTTGCCCGTAACCATGCCGATGGTCAGCGGCGTGCCGTAGACCGGCGGGAAACCCAGCTCGGCGATCAGGTGCGGCACCGAGCCGATGTGGTCCTCGTGGCCGTGGGTCAGGAACAGCGCCTTGATCTTGTGCTGCTGCTCGCGCAGGTAGGAGATGTCGGGCAGCACAAGGTCGATGCCGAGCATCTCGGCCTCGGGGAACATCACGCCACAGTCAAGCAGGATGATCTCCTCGCCGTACTCGCACACCCACATGTTGCGCCCCACCTCACCGACACCGCCGAGAGGGATCATGCGCAATCGGTTTTTCGCCATAGGTTGTTATGAAGTCAGGAACCGTCGAATCCTCAGGTCCGTCCTTCGCTCCTTTCTAAGCAGGGACGCCCGCCGACGCGCCGCCACGGCGGTAGCGCTGCGCCCCAATCGATTTCCAAACAGGACGTATATACAAAAGCCGCCCGCGAGGGGGACGGCCTGTGCGACATAGGTTGGCTCGCCGGGTGGCGAGAGCCGTCAAGTGTAATGCTAGGCAATAGACACATGTCACAAGCACTGCCCTAAGTATATCATGCATGGTGGAGGTTTGGCTACCACCCCAACAGCACGCGCTGCGGTGGTAAGGCGCGGCTTATTCCCAACATACGCGCGGCGCGGCGCAGTGGATGTATTGGCCCAGAGGCTGCGGGTGAAGATCGGCTATTGCGGCGATGCATTTTTTTGCTATAATAAGGCCCGGATGAGAAACAGCGAGGTGACATGATGGATCGCCCGATCAACTTCAACATCATGCGCATGGGGATGGACATGTGCCGGGCCATACCGGTCGTTTCCCTATGCTGAGATCGCGCCTCCCCAACCTTGTTCTTTCGGGGCCGCCCAGCGGGGCGGCCCTTTCTGTTGCCCCAGGGCGGTAGCCTTGTACGAACCGACGGTCTGATCTATCCTGAAGCGACACCAAGGAGATCTTCCATGCCAGAAAACATCCACGTCTCGGTGGCGTGGCCGTACGCCAACGGCCCGTTCCATGTCGGCCATATCGCGGGCGCGTACCTGCCCGCCGATATCTTCGCCCGCTTCCAGCGCCTGCGCGGCAACAACGTGCTCATGGTCTCGGGTTCCGACTGCCACGGCACGCCGATCACGCTCAAGGCCGAGCAGGAGGGCATCCCGACGCAGGATGTGATCCGCCGCTACCATACCTCGTTCCTCCAGTCGTTTGTGGCGCTGGGCATCAGCTTCGACCTGTTCACCCAGACCTACACCGACAACCACTACGCGGTAACGACCGATATCTTCCTGCACCTTCAGGAGCGCGGCTACATCTACAAGCAGCAGATGGTCGGCTCCTACTCGGAGACGCTGGGCCGATTCTTGCCCGACCGCGAGGTGGAGGGCACCTGCCCGCACTGCGGCTTCGCCAGCGCGCGCGGCGACCAGTGCGACAACTGCGGCAAGCTGCTCGACCCGCAGGATCTGGTCAACCCGCGCGCCAAGATCGACGGCAAGCCGATCAGCTTCCGCGACACCGAGCACTACTTCCTGGATCTGGCCAAGCTGGAGCCGACCCTGCGCGCGTGGCTGGACAGCGCCGACCGCAGCTACTGGCGTCCCAACACCGTGCAGTTCACCACCAACTGGCTGCACGAGGGCCTGCGTGGCCGCGCTATCACCCGCGACCTGGAGTGGGGCGTGCCGGTGCCGGTCGACGAGCCGGAGTTCAAGGACAAGCGCATCTACGTGTGGTTCGACGCCGTGATCGGCTACCTCTCGGCCTCGGTCGAGTGGGCTAAGCGCGTGGGCCGCCCCGACGCCTGGAAGGAGTGGTGGGTCTGCGGCGCGGATGGCGCGGCGCCGGCGCGGGCGTTCTACTTTATCGGCAAGGACAACATCCCCTTCCACACCATCATCTGGCCGGCCATGCTGCTGGGCTACGGCGAGCGCACGCTGCCCTACGATGTGCCCGCCAACGAGTTCCTCAACCTGGAGGGCGAGAAGATGAGCACCAGCCGCAACTGGGCGCTCTGGTCGCCCGACATCGAGTCGCGCTACCAGCCCGACCAGATCCGCTTCTACCTGACCGCCGCTGCCCCCGAGGGCCGCGACAGCAACTGGTACTGGTCGGACTTCGTGCAGCGCAACAACGCCGAGCTCGTGGCCAACTGGGGCAATCTGGCCAACCGCGTGCTGAACATCGCCCACAAGAACTTCGGCGCGGTGCCCACCCCCGGCGAGCTGGCCGAGGCCGACAAGGCGCTGCTGGCCGATGTCGAGGCAGGCTTCCAGCGCGTCACCGAGCTGCTCGACGCGGTGAAGATCAAGCAGGCGCTCACCGAGGCCCTGCAGATCTCGCAGCGCGTCAACCAGTATCTGGCCGAGACCACGCCCTGGAAACTGGTGAAAGAGGACCGCGAGCGCGCCGCCACGGTGCTGTTCGCCAGCCTGCGCGCCATCGACACGCTGAAGGTGCTGTTCACGCCGTTCCTGCCCCACTCCAGCCAGCAGCTGCACGAGCTGCTGGGCTACAGCGGGGTGATCGCGCCGCTGCCCCACACCGAGGATGCCGAGGACAAGGATGGCGGCACCCGCCAGGTGCTCACCGGCGACTACCAGACCGGTGCAACCTGGGCGATCAGCCAGCTGCCCGCTGGGCAGGCCATCCACGCGCCCACACCGCTCTTCCGCAAGCTGGAGGAGGCGGTGGTGGAGGAAGAGCTGGCGCGGCTGCGCAGCGCATAGGTAAGCCGTGGGGCGCGGGCTGCATAGCGGCCCGCACCTCGCCAAGGGAAGGGAGCAACACAATGGAACAAGCTATCGCCCGTGCGGTTATCGTGCTGGTCGTCGCGGTGGTGCTGGCCATTATGGCCATCCGCTCGAAGGGGCTGCGCTTCCGCCAGCTCAGCTTCGGGCTATTCTCCGCCGCGCTGGTGCTGCTGGGCATATCCAGCCTCACGGGCATTCAGCCGCTGGTGTGGGTGGCCATGGCCCTGCTGGCGGGCATGCTGGTGTGCTACGCCCTCTCGTGGAGCACCGGCGAGGTGCGCAAGCAGCAAGATGCGTTTATCGCCAAGATGGCCGAGGCCGCCAAGAAGCACCGCGAGGCCTCGTCGAAGTAGCCGCGCCGAAGGTGATCTAGATTACAGCCAAGAGCTGCAACTATGGGTATACTTCTTGGTACGGGTACCCCCTATGGGTATCCAGAAGATACTAGATGCAGAAGGATACACATACAGCTATGGCAGATCTCAGCGTCACCCTCTACGGAACCAACTGGTGCGGCGACTGCAAGCGGGCGCTTCGCGTGCTCAAAGAGATGGAGTGGCCGGTCAACTATATCAATATCGAGCAGGATGAGAACGCGGCGGCCTACGTGCAGCAGGTGAACAACGGCAGCCGCAGCGTGCCCACCATCATCTTCCCCGACGGGTCGGTGCTGGTCGAGCCGTCGAACGCCGCGCTCAAGGGCAAGCTCGAAACCTTTAAGTCGTAGGGCTGGCACACGAGCACAGCAGGCCGTGGCGCGATGCCACGGCCTGCTTGTTTTGCGCGCCCCAGCGGGCTACAGCACGCGGTTGACCTCGATCACCTGGTCGCGGCCCTGGCCCACGCCCACCATGCCGATCCTAGCCCCCACCAGCTCGCAGATCCGGGCCACGTAGGCCTGGGCCTGCTCGGGCAGCTGATCGAAGTGGCGCGCGCCGCTGGTGGATGTGCGCCAGCCCGGCAGCTCCTCGTAGATCGGCTCGACCTTGCCGTAGGTCACAATGTCGGCGGGCGGGTAGTCCAGCTCGGCATCGTGCAGGCGGTAGCCGGTGCAGATCTTGACGGTGGGCAGGTCATCCAGCACATCCAGCTTGGTGATGGCGATGGTATCGAAGCCATTCAGCTGCGCCGAGTAGCGCGCCAGCACCGCGTCGAACCAGCCCACGCGGCGCAGACGCCCGGTGGTGGTGCCCACCTCGGCCCATGGCTTGCCGATCTGGCGCAGCGCGTCGGCCTCGGCGCCCTGCACCTCGCTGGGGAACGGCCCCTCGCCCACGCGCGAGACAAACGCCTTGTACACGCCCACCACCGACGAGAAGCGCGTCGGGCCGATACCCGAGCCCTGGGCCGCACCCGCCGCACCAGGGGGCGACGAGGTGACGTAGGGGTAGGTGCCGTAGTCGATGTCGAGCAGCACGCCCTGCGCGCCCTCCAGCAGGATGCCCACGTCCTTGTCCAGCGCACGGTGGATGATCGGCTGCACATCGGTGATATGCTCGGACAGCTTGCGGCCATAGTCGAGGTACTTGAGGTAGATCTCGTGCAGCGAGAGCGGCTGCGCACCGTAGAAGGTGGTCAGCAGCTTGTTCTTGATCTCCAGCACCTGGCGCAGCCGGCTGAGCAGCAGCTGCTCGTTGAGCAGATCGCCCATGCGGATGCCGATGCGCGACATCTTGTCGGCGTAGACCGGGCCGATACCACGCCCAGTTGTACCGATCTTGCCATCGCCGCGCATGGTCTCATCCATCTGGTCCTGCATCACGTGGTAGGGCATGATCACGTGGGCGCGGTCGCTGATGAACAGGCGCTCGAGGCTGATATTGCGCTCGCGCAGGCCCTCGATCTCCTTGATCAGCACCGCCGGATCGATCACCACGCCCGACCCGATCACATTTACGGTATGGGGGTAGAACAGGCCGGATGGCAGCAGGTGTAGTTTGAATGTGCCGAGATCATTCACCACCGTATGGCCGGCGTTATTGCCGCCGCCATAGCGGACTACGAGCCGCGCGCGCTCGGCGTACATATCGATGACGCGACCCTTCCCCTCGTCGCCCCACTGGGCACCGATCACAGCCACGACCGGCATAAGCTCCCCCTTGTTCATGCTGCATCCAGCAGGCGGCACGGCACGCACGCGCGCTCCACCGCGGGAGAGCACACCTTGCTACGAAACCACCCAGCGCTGCTGTTCGCAATGATCTGTTTTTAGATGCCTATTATAGCTCAGGCTGATTATTTGTTTGGCGCGCGAAGCTGCGAAGATAGCCCGTAGAGCCACCTTGTCACACATGCGCCATCGCGCTACAATACCCCCAGCACTGTGCGTTAATGGTAGCAGCATGCTTGCACTCTCTCCGATAACTCAGCCCGCCCCCGCCGCGCTGGCCGCGCTGGCCCGCCTGCTGTCCAGCGAGCGGGCCTTCGAGTCACGCATCGCTGACATGTTCGGGCTGCTGCGCGCCGCCGTGGACTATGGCGACGCCCGCCTGATCTGCTGGAACGCTAGCGCCAGCGGAGGACACCGCATCTTCACATCCGACGATGCGCTGCCGCAGCCATGGGATGACACTCTCGCCGACCAGACCGCGCAGCAGCTGACGGTGCGCCGGGTCAGCCTCGCGCCCGCCGCCATGGCCGCCGCCGCCGACTCGCTCACGATCTACAGCGCGCCGGTGGTGTGGCTCGGCCAGCTCCACGGCGTGGTAGAGCTGCGCTCGACGCTGCCCGAGGCATTCTCGCCCGCCGAGCAGGCCTTTATGGCCGCGCTTATACCGCTGCTGGCCGCCGCCATCGCCACCGCCCCGGCCCCGCAGGCCCAGGCCCTCGCGCCGCGCCCCGCCGAGCTGAGCATCCGCCAGCATCGGCTGCTCGACACCGCCCGCGCCGAGCTGGAAGACCCCTTCACCCTGAATGAGCTGCTGCTGCACGTGCTGCGCTGGGCCATGGACACCACCGGCGCCGAGGCGGGCATGATCAGCCTGGTCGACCACGACCAGGGCGAGCTGATCGTGCAGGTGTTCGAGGGCTACCCGCGCGAGCCATTCAGCCGCGACACCTACGGCGAGGCCAAGCGCCGCTGGAGCTGGAGCGCCGGGCTGGCCGGCAAGGTGGCCCGCGAGGGCCGCGCCCTGCTGCTGCGCGATGTCTCGCACGACCCCGACTTCATCCCTGCCACGCCCGAGATCCGCGCCGAGCTGGCCGTGCCTATCGGCGAGCCGGGCCACGCCGTGGCCGTGATGGTGCTGGATAGCCCGCGCTCCGCCGCGTTTGGCGAGGCCGAGCTGGCCTTCGTGCGCGCGCTGGCCCAGGCCGCCCAGCTGCCGCTGCAGCGCGCCATGGGCTACCAGCACGCCCTAGAGACCAGCATGCAGCTCGGGCAGGTGTTCGGCAGCATCCCCAGCGGGCTGGCGCTGATCGATGGCCAGGGCAAGCTGCTGCGCTACAACCCCGCCTGGCTCGCGATCTGGGGCCTGGACGATGGCGACATCGACGCAGGCTTCCACCTGCCATGGGATCTGGTCACACGCCTGCTGGCCCGCCTGACCGACCCGCTTAAGCTCAGCGAGTTCTGCACCACCGGGCAGGCCAACCCCACCGACATCCAGCAGGCCACGATCATGCTGCGCGACCCGCATCAGGAGCTGGAGGTGTTCTCGGTGCCCACCCGCGACAGCCTGGGGCAGCTCACCGGGCGGCTGTGGGTGCTCTCCGACGTCACCCGCGAGCGCGAGGCCGACCGGCTGAAGAGCGAGTTCATCTCGATCGTCTCGCACGAGCTGCGCACGCCGCTCACGTCCATCCTCGGCTACACCGAGCTGCTGCTGGCCCGCAGCTTCACCCCCGCCGAGCAGAAGGACTTCATCAAGACGGTCTACGACCAGGCCAACTACCTCTCGCAGATCGTGGAGGACATGCTGGGGATCTCGCGCATCGAGGCAGGCAACGTGCGGCTCAACCAGTGGGTGGTGTCGCTGCGCCAGCTGATCAGCGAGATGATCGCCCAGCTGAACACCCACGTCTCCAGCCGACACCGCGTGGTGATCGACGTGCCGCAGCGCCTGACGCCCGCCTACCTCGACCGCGACCGCATCAAGCAGGTGCTGGTCAACCTCGTCACCAACGCGATCAAGTACTCGCCCAAGGGCGGCGAGATCACGTTGCGCGTGCAGGAGCACCCCAAGCTGCCGCCCGATCACCCCGAGGGCAGCTTCCTGCTGGTCTCGGTAAGCGATCAGGGTATGGGCATCCCCTCCGAGGATCTCTCGCGGATCTGGGAGCGCTTCTACCGTGTGGACAACTCGAACACGCGGCGGATCGGCGGCACCGGGCTGGGCCTCAGCATCACCAAGGCGCTGGTCGAGCTGCACGGCGGGCGGATCTGGGTCGAGAGCAAGGTGGGGGTCGGCAGCACCTTTTTCTTCTCGGTGCCCGCCGCAACCGAGGCGATGGCCGCCATGCGCGAGCCATAGCGGCGAGGGGCGCACGACATGAAACGAGGCGGGGCTGGATGCAGCCCCGCCTCGTTTGTGTTGTAGCTAGCGAGCGGACGGCTAGTTGGCGCTGAACCGCGAGCGCGATTTGGAGAACGCCGCATCCAGGCTGTTCTGCAGCGAGCTGAACGTAGTGATCTCGCCCAGATCGACGCCCAGGCCCACGATCGACTGCGCCACCTCGGGGCGAATGCCCACCACCATCACACGGCAGCCCAGCAGCTGCGCCGCCTGCACGATCCGGATGAGGCCCTGCGCCACCTGGGTGTCGACGATCGGCACACCGGTGATGTCGAGGATGAGCGAGAGCGCCCGCGACTGCTCGATCGCGCGCAGCGCGGACTCCTGGGCGATGAGCAGGCGTGCCGAGTCGAGCGCGCCGATCAGCGGCATCACCAGGGTGCGCTCGTTCAGCGGCAGGATGGGCACGCTCATCTCGCGGATGGTGGCCTGCTGGGCCTCGATGGTCTCAAGCTGCTCGGACAGCTTGGCGCGCACCGCCACCGCCTCGGCGCGGGCAGCCTCGGTGCGCGAGTACTGGGCGTGGAGATCGCGGGTGTTCTGCTGGATGACCGATGCCATATGGTCGAAGGTACGCGCCAGCGTGCCGAACTCGTCGCGGCGGGTGATGCCGGTGCGGGTGTCGAGATCGCCGTCGGCCACGCGCTGCACGGCGCTGGAAAGCTCGCGCATGGGGCGGGCCAGCCAGATTGGAAACAGGATGCACCACAGCAGCGCAAAAATAGTGGTGACAGCAGCGAGACCGATCACGCGCTTCACCGCCAGATCGTAGTTCTGCCCCAACGTCACGGCGGTAGCCTGGGCCTCCTGGTCCTTCTTTTCGGCCTGCACCACCACCTCGTCGCTCAGCAGCGAGATCGCGCTCTGGTAGTTGGCAAAATAGGTGCGCGCGGTCTGCTCATCCTGAATGATGCCGCTGGTCACCTGCTGCTCGACACGCTCGATGCCCTTCTCATAGCTGGCGAGCTGGGCGTGCCAGGCATTGATCCGCTGGCGATCCTCGGGGCTTTGCGCCACGGTCTCGTAGTCATCGATGGCCTGCCCAAGCTCGACATTGCTCTGCTTCCAGCGCTTCAGGTAGCTGTCGATGTCGCGGCTGCGCACATTTAGCAGGTAGTCTTTCTCGTAGCGGCGCGACTGGAGCGCCTTGATGGCGATCTGGCTAGAGAGGCGGCTCAGGCGGCCATCCACCGAGATGGCATGCTCGGTTTCCTGATGCAGCCGCGTGATATCTAGCACGGCGATAGCAGCAACAATGATGACAAGCAGCGCAACAAAGCCAAGCGCCAGGCTCAGCCGCAGACGGAACCCAAGGTGTGGGAAGAAGGCAGGAAATGAGCGACGTTCCACAGACACTGAGACCTCCTAGGTGATCTGGCTTGGCGATATGATCGGCATGGATCAATAATCGTTATGTATACGAGCCAGCCTATAAACACGTAAGGCACCCGTCCAAAATAAACGTGATGCCACTGTTTCCTTACGTATAGTGTACCACTCATTTGTCATACAAAAGAGAAACGACAGCCTACCAGCCGCCGCAGCGCAATGGTACTAGGGCGTGATGGTAATCGTTGCAACATGCACTTCACCCGCATCCTGAAGCGCACCATCGATTTGCAGCGGTGGATGTTGTTGTAGCTCAGGATTATACATCCCTGCCATAACCGAATAGGTACCAGCGGGAAGATCCGCCGGAAGTTGTACATCATTTATGTCCATCAGCAGAGTGCCGGGCTGCCAGGATGTGGTGGGGAACAGGCCCTGCCACGGCACGGTGTCGCGCTGGGCCACCGTCGTACCCTGCGCATTGCGGATATGCACAAAGATCAGATAGGGCGTATCAAAGGCAGATTCGACCTGCCAGAAGCTGCGGATGCCCACAATGTCACCAGAATGAAATGTGGAGGTGGCAGCCACACCTATCTGCCGCTGCTGGGCGGGCAGCGCGCCCACCGC
Source organism: Chloroflexia bacterium SDU3-3 (assembly GCA_009268125.1). Classification (NCBI taxonomy): domain Bacteria; kingdom Bacillati; phylum Chloroflexota; class Chloroflexia; species Chloroflexia bacterium SDU3-3. The sequence continues at coordinate 294,047 of WBOU01000005.1, forward strand.
AAGCCCTAGCAGCCGAGCGCCGCCAAGGTGCACATCCTGGCCTAGCGGCTGGGGCACATCCGCCGCGCTCAGGCCGGTGGCGTAGATGCGAATATGCGGCCCGAGCATCTCGTAGGGCGTCGCACCGCCGAACTCGGCCAGGGGCGGCCCCGAGGCCAGATGCTGGTAGGCCTCGGGCATGGCCCACTGCCGCCACACATCCGACGAGGCCAGAATGTAGCTGTAGCCCTGCTGGCGGTACCAGGCCATATCATGCCCCAGCAGCGACTCGACCTCGGTCCAGCGGCTCTCGATCGGGCCGGGGATGGGGGCGAGCTCGGCGGCGATGCGCGTGCCAGGCGGCAGCATGCGGGCGATCCAGTCGAGCGCGTGCACGCGGGTGTCGCCCGCCGCCATGCGCAGGCTGTGCTGCACCGAGGCCTGCGCCGGCACCCACAGCAGGGCCAGCAGCGCCGCAGCCGCAGCCACAGGCCCGAGCCAGGCCCTGCGCCGTGCGGCCTGGGCCGCGCCCTCGGCGCAGGCAATGCCGATAGGCAGCGCGCACAGCACCACCAGCGGGATGAGGTTGCGGGTGAAGTGGCTGCCCTGCGAGACATGCAGCAGCAGATAGGGCAGGCAGAAGCTGAGCCAGAGCGCCAGCGCGGCCCGCCAGCGCCAGGCCATGATCGCTAGCCCCGCCAGGGCCAGCAGCAGCGCGGCTAGACCAAACTCGCTACTCGTGAAAAACTCGCCGTAGCCGCCCCAGTTCCACGCGCCAGTGAAGTCGCCGTGGTTGCCGCTGCTGTAATCATCCACCTGCCCCAGGATGCCGCGCTGGAACTCGCCAAAGCTCAGCAGCGCATAGGGCGTGCCGATCACAAAGCCCGCCAGCGCCGCGCCGCCGCTGGCCACCAGCCGCAGGCCCTGGCGCAGCAGATCGCGCCGCCAGCATAGCACATGCGCCACCACGATCGGGATGGCCGCCACGCCCACATTGTACTTGGTGGATGCGGCAAAACCCGCCAGCAGCCCGGCCAGCAGGTAGTCGCGCCAGCCGCCCTTGGCAGCCACGCGCAGCGCGAAGGCATAGCAGAGCAGCACGAATAGCCCGCTGGTGACATCTGTGGTAACATACTGCGAGTGACGGAGGTGAAATGGCGAGGTTGCCAGGAACAGAGCCGCCGCAACGCCCGCCCCTTGCCCCCAGAAGCGCCGACCGACCTGATACACGCACCAGACGCTCAGCCCACCTATCGCCGCCGTGAGCACGCGCCCCCACAGAAAAAACTGCGGCAGCGTGGTGTACACATGGGTGGTAATAAACATCTGGTTCAGATCGCTGTAGAGGCCGCTGGAAAGCCCCAGCCGATAGTTCACCGATAGCACCGCAAGCAGCAGATACACGTAGAGCGAGGGCTTCTGGAAGGCGTGGGGGTTCAGATCGCCCGTCTTGAGCATACCAATCACATAGGTCACTGGGTTTGGCTCGTCGGGATGGTCAACGTAGGGCAGGCCGCGCCGCACTGTCCACGCGCGCACAGCGAAGGCCGCCAGCGCAATAGCAAGCGCTAGGGTCGCCCACAGCCAGCCTCGGCTGGTGGCCAGCGGCGCGGCGTGGGGAAGGGTATCTGCCCGAGCCGAGTTCGGCTGCGATGTTCGTTTGGTTTCTGGTGTGACCACGTCTGCCCTCCTTCTAGAGGGGCCATTATAGCGCAGCAGATCACCGACGCTGAACACTTGGACGCCGTCGAGAGCCAATAGCGCCATCTGATCGTATCTACCTCAGGGCCGATGCGTTCCTGATTCACGAAAGATTCTTTACCACGAAGACGCGAAGGCTCGAAGGTTTCTCTTCCTTTTTCCTTCACGTCTTCGTGCCTTCAAGGTAATTGATTCCCTAAGGTAATTGATTCCCTTTTTTCTTGGTGTCTTGGTGGTGAAAGTATCGGTGCTCTGTCGAGAACGCGTAGGCCCTAGTATCTACCTTGTGATATTTGACGCAAAGAATAGCGTGTGCTAGACTCACACCTACTACACCTCATTTTTCAGCAGCATCGCGCCACATGTGTGCAGATGACACACATCTCAGCTAGAACGAAAACATATGCAACAGGAACGAACGCACGTACGGCCCTTGGTATGGGCGCTGGCCATGGGATTGGCCCTGTTTTCGTATGCCGCAGTGCTCGTCAGCCTTCTGCTGCCCGCCGCAGCCGCCACGGCGCTGAGCGGGGCGGCGCTGGCCGTGCTGGGCGGCGCGGTCGGGTGGCAGGTCTGGTGGCGCACGGCCCCTGCGGGCGCGCTGCTGGGCGGGCAGGCCCAGGCCACCTGGCGCAGGCAGAAGGCGCTAGCCGCGCTGAGCCTGGGCGCGGTCTACGCCACGCTCGTGCTGGGCACGCTCGCGGCTAGCTCGGGCGCGATGTGGCAGTGCCCCACCTGGCCCACCTGCGCGATCACCAGCGATCTGGCGCTGCTGGCCATGGTGCACCGCTCCACCGCGGCGCTGGGCACCATCCTGGTGCTGGCGCTGGCGCTGCTGGTGCTGCTCGGCCGCGCGGGCCGCACGAGCCGCGTGGCGGCGGGGGCCGCGCTGGGCCTGCTGCTGGCCCAGAACGGCATCGGCCTGGTGCAGGTGCTGCTGGCCATGGGTGGCGGACAGCTGCCCTTCGCCACGGCGCGGCTGCTGCACATGGGTGTGGGCGCGCTCTCGTGGGCGGCGGTGGTGGCGCTGGCCGTGCTGGTGGTGCGCACGCCGCCGCTGCGCCGCGCCAAGCCCGCGCCCGCCGAGGCCGCCGCCAAGCAGCCCTCGCTGCTGGCCGACTACGTGAGCCTGACCAAGCCGGGCGTGATCTCGCTGCTGATCTTCACCACCTTCGCCGCGATGTTCATCACCCCGCGCGGCGCACCCGATCTGTGGCTGGTGGTCTGGACCATGGTGGGCGGCTGGCTGATGCCCGCTGGCGCGCACGCCATGAACTGCTACTTCGACCGCGACATCGACGTGCTGATGGGGCGCACGGGCCGACGGCCCATCCCCAGCGGGCGCATCCCGGCCTGGCACGCGCTGGCGCTAGGCATCGCGCTGGGCGTGGTGGCCTTCGTCATCCTGGCCGCGCTCGTGAATATGACCACGGCGCTGCTGGCGCTGGCGGGCTATATCTACTATGTGGTGTTCTACACGCTCATCCTCAAGCGCAACACGCCGCAGAATATCGTGATCGGCGGTGGCGCGGGGGCCTTCCCGCCCATGGTGGGCTGGGCTGCGACCACGGGCGAGGTGTCCATGGCCTCGCTGCTGCTGTTCATGCTGATCTTCTACTGGACGCCGCCGCACTTCTGGGCGCTGGCGCTCATCCGCCAGAAAGACTACGCCAACGCAGGCGTGCCCATGCTGCCGGTGGTGGCGGGCGACGAGGAGACCAAGAAGCAGATCGCGCTCTACACCGTGCAGATGGTGATTGTGAGCCTGCTGCTGGTGCCGGTGGCCTCGCTGGGCCTGTTCTATGCCGCTGCGGCTGCGGGCCTGGGCGGGTGGTTCTTCTTCTACATCTGGAAGCTGTTCCGCAACGACAGTACGCCCACGCGCTGGGCGCTCTACCGCTTCTCGCTGATCTATCTCTTCCTGCTGTTTGTGGCGATGATGGTCGATCGTCTGGCCTTCGCCTAGCGATCTGGTATTGGCGCGGTCTGGATTCGCCTGATCCAGGCCGCATTTTCTTTCCCCAACGAAAGGATGAGCGATGCTGAACATCGACGCGGCATTCGCCAGCTTCCCCACGCTGGAGACCCCACGCCTGACCCTGCGCGAGGTGCGCGACGAGGACGCGGCACCGCTGTTCCGCATCCGCAGTAACCCGTTGGCCATGCGCTACTTTGGCAGACCCATGATGACCCAGCCCGAGCAGGCCGCCGAGCGCATCCAGCGGCTGCGCGCCAACTTCGCCGAGCGCGAGGCGGTGCAGTGGGCGATGGTGCTGCGCTCCAGCGGCAGCTTCGTTGGGATGTGCGGGTGCTGGCGGATCGAGCGGGAGCACGCCCGCGCCGAGCTCGGCTACGAGCTAGAGCCGGCCTACTGGGGGCAGGGGCTGATGCCCGAGGCGCTGGCGGCGGCGCTGGGGTTCGTGTTCGGCACGCTGGGCCTGCATAGCCTAGAGGCCCACATCCACCCCGCCAACACCGGCTCGCGCCGCGTGCTGGAGAAGAGCGGCTTCGTGCAGGAGGGCTACTTCCGCGAGAACTTCTACGACCAGATCGAGGGCCGCTTCACCGATACGGCGGTCTTCTCGCTGCTGCACGCCGACTGGGCCGCGCGCCCGCCCGCCCGGTAGCCAGCTGCCCGCGCCGCACGATCCCGCTTTTGTCCCATAGTAGCTCCGCCCTGGGGCGGAATACCGCCAGTGTACCGTATGGTATAGTACCCTGGCGCGTCGCGACCTGCGGCGCGCTTCTTGCCGTTTTCCCCAAACCTACCCCACACAATTGATCAGGAGGTAACTGCATGCAACAGCTTCGAGCGCTTGTCCCCTTTGCGATGCGCTATAGGGGCAGGTTGCTACTGGGCCTGCTCTTCTCGATCTGCGCCGCGACTACATCCGTCACCCTACCACAGATCATCCGCTCGGTCGTCGATCTCCTGAACACCCGCGGGGTTGTCCCCAGCGAGCTGCTCCGCTTCGGCCTGATCATGTTTGGCATCGGCATTGTCGACACACTGTTTCGCTTTGGGCAGCGCCAGACGATCAACGCCAGCTCGTACCTGGTGGAGTTCGACATGCGCGAGGCGCTATTCGCCAAGCTGATCACGCTCGACCAGCGCTTCTACGGGCGCAACCACACCGGCGACCTGATGACGCGCGTCACCAACGATCTCTCGGCGGTGCGCCAGTTCCTGGGGCCTGGGATCAACTCGCTGATGAGCGCGGTGCTGCTGATCGTGTTCGCTGGCACGCTGCTGGTGCGCACCAACGCGCTGCTGGCCGTGATCGTGCTGCTGCTGCTGCCGATGGTGTCGCTGCTCTTCATCGTGATCGGCGACCGCATGCGCCGCCTGTTCCGCCGCGTGCAGGATCAGTTTGGCGATCTCTCCACCCGCGCCCAAGAGAACTTCAGCGGCATCCGCACCATCAAGGCCTACGCCCAGGAGGACGCCGAGATCGAGACGTTCCGCGAGGCCAACGAGCAGTACCGCCAGCTGAACGTGCGCTACGTGCTGCTCTCGGGCCTGCTGTGGCCCTCGATCGGCCTCATCCTGGGGCTGGTGGCGGCGATCGTGCTGTTTATCGGCGGGCGCCTCGTGGCCGAGGGCAGCATGTCGCTGGGCGACCTGGTGCTGTTCAACACCTACCTGGGGCTGCTCTCCTTCCCCATGATCAATCTAGGCTGGACAGTCAACCTCTTCCAGCAGGCATCCGCGTCGATGACGCGCATTGGCGAGGTGCTGCACTACCACGCCGACATCACCACCCAGGTCGATGAGGGCACGGTCGAGATCGCGGGCGCGATCGAGTTCCGCGACGTTGGCATCCGCTTCAACTACAGCGAGGCGATGCACAGTCATGGCGAGGGTAGGCCCGCGCTGCCCGCCCCCGCCGCGCATGCCGAGCGCTGGGTGCTGCGCCACATCTCGTTCAGCGTGCCGCGCGGCAGCTCGCTGGCGATCGTGGGGGCGACTGGCGCTGGCAAGACCACCCTGGTGAACCTGCTGGCCCGCGTGCGCGACCCCGACGAGGGCCACGTGCTGATCGATGGCACCGACGTGCGCGACCTGCCGCTGGAGGGGCTGCGCCGCAACATCGGCTATGTGCCGCAGGACACCTTCCTGTTCAGCGTGCCGGTGCGCGAGAACGTGATGTTTGGCCGCCCCGACGCCGAGGAGGACGAGATCGAGCGCGCCCTGCAGATCTCGCGGCTCTCAAACGACATCGAGCAGTTCCCCGATGGGCTGGAGACCATGCTGGGCGAGCGCGGCGTGACGC